>PMIQ01000039.1:0-29699 GCA_003157175.1 Chloroflexota bacterium | reverse complement strand
TTCCTCCTCAAGTACGTCGAGGAGAAAATCCTCCCGTACAACCCGTTCCAGACGCTCGACCCCGTCGTCGTCAAGGAAATGGACATGGCCGTCAAGCTGGGCCGCAAGACCCGTCCCGACCTCAAGGTGGGCATCTGCGGCGAACATGGCGGCGACCCGGTGTCGATTGGATTCTGCGACCAGATCGGCCTCAACTACGTCTCCTGCTCGCCGTTCCGGGTGCCGGTGGCCCGCCTCGCGGCGGCCCAGGCTGCCCTTACCAGCGCCGCGGAGCGCGACAAGTAACCGTTCTTCGTCCATAGTCAGAACGCCCGGCGGTTTCCCTGCCGGGCGTTCTGATTCGGGGCACGGGTGGGGGAGTGGCGGAACTGGTGATCCGGCCACGAAGAGGAGCCGCGATGTCCACCGATGCCGACCTGTATCTCAAGACGGACCTCCCGCTGGACCACGTGGCCGAGACGATGGCCCGACTTTTGCCACGCCTCGCCCGCGCGGAGCGGCATCGTGCGAGAGAACCGTGATCCGAAAGCCGTGAAGCGGCAGTCGCCCCAGTGATCTGAGAGCGGTCGAAGGCAGTACGCTCGCCCGCTTGGCCTCAGTCCGTGAGCAGAAGGTCGAGGACAATCTTCTTGGTCCCGGTCGCGGAGGTTACGGCGACCAGGTAGGTGCCATAGGGCCACGGCCATGGACTCGATCGCCAGGCTGCGCTGGTCGAACCCAGGGCTACGATCGACGATGCGCTTGTCGGCGGGATCAAGAACTCGCCCGATCGGATGTGGTTTGTCGCGATCTGCGAGACAGCCGACGCCGAAGTCGCGCTCCCGGCCGGAATGGGGATCACGCGGCTGCCCGGCAGGAAGGCAGCCGGCGGGAGGTATACCGGATGTTCCGGGCCGCCCATATACACGAACGTGACACGGCTTACCGCCAGGTCGGTCGGCCAGGTCACGGCTATGGCGTACACGTTCTGCCCCTGTACCAGAGGCACCGCGGAATACACAGACGGTGAACCGAGCGAGACCCAGCTGGTCGTCGGCGATAGGGTGCTGGGGCCGACCAGGCCGTCGGCGCGGTTGGTCATCACGACCGCCGCGAAACCCCAGGTCGCGTCCGAATCGGTCGTGCTCAACGCGCTCCAGTCGACCGCCGACCAGCTGTAGTTCGTGGCCACGGCGACGCCCGGCTGCGAGCCTCCGGGTGCGACCGTAGCTGCTGGGAAGGGGAACCCCCAGCGGTAGTCGTAGGGCGGAATCGGTTGGGCGCGTACGGGCGTCGGTGCCGCCGTCGTCGAAGGCGACGGCATGGCAGGCGACGGCGCGGCGGCGATCTCCCCCGGCGGAGAGGATGTTGGGCTCGAAGACGGGCGGACGGCCGGTGCGAGGCCAGCCCATGGCTTCAGGAGGGCAGCCGCCAGGAATATCAGACCGGCCACCAGCACGAGGACCTCTCCGCGGAGGCGCCGGCGACCTCCGACGCGCTCGACGTCGGTGGCCCAGCGATTGCCCGGGATGACCCCGTACCTCTTTGCGCCCGAGCCCATCGGAACCGACCCGACAGAATCACTGTTGACGTCCCCTCTTGGGGAGATGTCTTCGTGCGGCCGAGAACCGGAGACAAGGACGTCGCGGTGGGATTGGGGACGACGCTGCGTTCTCGTGATGGACGGCTCCTCTTGGTTACCCGAGCCGAAATACTACTCGCCCAAGCGCGTGAAACGGCCGGCGGACCCCGAACAGGCCGCCTGCCGCGCCACCACAGTGGGGCCCCGCCGGGTGATCCATACGACGGAACGCGGACCGGCGCTGCCGGCCGGCGTCGTGGAGGAGCCTAGGATGAGATCGATCTTCTCTCGGGCGCGAGTGACGGCGCGCTCCTTACGCAAACGGCTCGGGCCCCCTCCCCGGGCCGTTTGCCGTGTCTGGGACCGATCGCCTCAGCCGGCTGCGCCGGGTCCCCCAATCGCCGCGGCGCTGTCGCCGGCCAGCTCTGCTTCGAGCATCGAGGCGAGCTCGCGGGCGTTCGTCGAGCCGTAGTTCGCGTAGCAGTTGTTCATCAAGATGTGCATCTCGCGCGCGTCTTCCGCGGCCTCGCGAATTCGCGGCACCCACTCCGCCAACTCTTCCTCGGTGTACAGGTAGCGGAACCGCTCCACGACGGGGATGCCGGCGGCCTCCCAGGTCTCGACTCGCCGACCGTGGAACCGCACGAGCGCCAGCTCCGGCGAGGTCACAGCCACGATCGGCGGTACGCTGCTGCGCAGACCCTGCGGCCCGTCCACCATGACGAATGGAATGGCGTTGTCGGTCAGGAAATGGAGTGTCCGCTCTCGGTTCTTGTCGTTGAACCACGTCTCGCTGCGCAGTTCTACGGCGGAGCGAACGCTGCCCAGCCGTTGTCTGGCCTCGAGGATCAGATCGCGGCTCTCGCTCGTGGGAAAGAACCAGCGCGGATATTGGAGCAACACCGAGCCCAACTGGCCGCTGGCGCGAAGGGGTTGAAGCCCGGCCAGGAACATGTCCCAGACGGCGTCGCGCAGGTCGGGGGGAAGGTCCCGGGCGTAGAGACGCGGCCTGGCAGCGAGTTCCGCGGGCAGTTCGTTGCGGATGTCTTTTGGCAGCCTCTTCGCTTCGGTCGGCTGGCCGGTCATGAGCGCGTGGGCCTTGGCGTCGAAGACGAAGTCCGGCGGAGTGCGCGCCACCCAGGCCTCGGCTACGCGCGGACTCGGCAGCGCGTAGTAAGTAGCATCGATCTCCACGATCGGGAACGTTTCCGCGTAGTAGGTGAGGCGCTCCTCCGCGGAATCGGCGCCTCGAGGGTAGAAGACGCCCGGCGCCGTCATCGTCGGGTCCGTCCATGAGGCTGTCCCGATACGGATCGTCGCTCCGGCGGACGTCACGAGCGGGACGGAGGCTGCTCGTGCCACCGCTATGGCGCGCTCGCCGGCTGTGCCGGCCCCGGGATCGTGAGGGTTCACTTCCAGTGAGGGTTCGAGCGGCAGCCTCGGCATGCTTTCATGGTGCCCCATCGGCGCCGTTCGCGCGGTACCGGCCGACCTGCGCGATCGGGCCGCAACCGCGATCGCCGAGCTGGACTCTGGATACCGCTGAGATCATCGGGCCGAGGCTTTCCCCCCAAGGAGGCGTCGGCCCGATGGGGTGTCAGCGACCGGCGGCGATCTCCACCAGAACCATGCCACCGTCAACGGCGCCGGGCTCGAGGTGGGCAACATATCCGAGCGGCCACAGTTCTCGATTGATGGCCCGGTCGAGGGCCGTGAGCCGGTCGCACGAGATGGCGCCGCGGAGAAGGGCACTGCGGATCATCGATTCGTCGAAAGACGGCACGTCGCCCCGAGCCCGAACTGCCAGGCCGCTGCAGCCGTCGTGGCACCACGGCACCGGCCTCAACTTGCGAAGGGAGCGAACGGCGATGGTCGGCGACGGAATGGTCATGGTCCCCTGCTGGGCGCTAGTCAAGCGGGATTGTACCATCGCCCGCTCTGCGCCGGCGTAAGTCGCCTTCACGCCGGCCTATCTGAGCGTGGCCAGGCCTTCCGCGGGGGAGAAGTGGTGCAAACCGGCACCGACCATGGACCCCGGCGACGGTGACCGGCGCGACCCAGCTCAGGACGCCGCCAGTGCCTCCCGCATGAGGGCAAACGCGCGTTCGTGATCGCCAGACGCCGCCAACGCGTCCGCAAGGTCGCGCAGAGACTTGCGGACGAGCGACGGGCTGCCCGTCATTCGGGCCCGCTCGGCGGCCTGCTCGTTGGCCGCGAGAGCACCGTTCTTGTCGCCGAGCGCGGTCCGGGCCCGCGCTAGCGTCAGGAGCGCGTCGACCGAGGCCTTGGCGTTTCCGGTCAGCACGGCAAGCGCAAGCGCGTCGTCGGCACCGGCTGCCGCATCGCCGGCGTCGCCGCGCGCCAGGGCGACACGGGCCTGACTGTCGAGCACGAATGCAAGCCACCACTTGTCGTCCAACCGCTCGAACCGAGCGCGAGCCGAACCAGCCATCTCGGCCGCCCTCGACGAGTTGCCGATGGCCAGGTACGACATCGACAGGTCGTT
The DNA here is from genome assembly GCA_003157175.1 of Chloroflexota bacterium. Taxonomy (GTDB): domain Bacteria; phylum Chloroflexota; class Limnocylindria; order Limnocylindrales; family CSP1-4; genus Fen-1039. Next base: position 25,632 of record PMIQ01000039.1, on the reverse strand, counting down.
CTCGAGCGCTCCGCTTTCGCGCTCGGATTGCGCCTGCCGGAAGAGCTCGAGGCTGGCGATCCCCATTCGAACGGCAGCCTCGTAGTCGCCGGTCTCGCGGTAGCTGTAGGCCAGACCGAACAGGTAGGAGGCGCGGCGGCGGTCGTCGAGGTCGGCGTCCAGGCCGCGGACCTCCTCGAGGTACGCCAGAGCCGCTTCGTGGTTGCCTTCGAGCGACTCGTTGGCTGAGAGCGCCATCAGGATGCGGGCCTGGAAGTCGGGCTCGACCTTCAGGCCGGCCCTCAGGCGAGCCAGGATGGAGTGCAGGATGGCCTTGGCTTCGGTCGTATTTTCGCGGTGATAGTGCGCCGCCGACACCCAGTACTCGGCCGATGCGGCGTCGGCTTCGCGGTGCGCGGCACGGAACAGTCCGGCCGATTCAGTCGCGTACGCGATCGCGTCTCCGGCCTGACCCTTGCGGACCAATCCTTCGCACAGGCCGCGCAACAGCTCCGCGCGTGCGCCTGAACTGTGGGGGGTCTCCAGAAGGCTGCGATAGGCGGCGATCGCCTCGTCCCACCGACCGCAGGCGAGAAGCAGATCGGCCTCCACTCTGGCCCACGCCGCCGGCTCGTCGTTGATCAGTTGACTTGCCGGAATCCCGAGTCGCCCGGCAAAGTGGGTGAGGGCCGCCATCGATGGGCGACTCAGGCCATTCTCGAGAGCGCTCACGTAGGCTTTGGTGTAGCGCGGCTCGGCCAGCTGCGTCTGGGTCAGTCCGGCAGCGAGTCGTGCCTTGCGCAGACGGTCTCCTATCTTCCTGGCAAGTGGGGAATCGTCGATTCTCGGACGGTTGGCGCTGACTCTAGGCATGTGCGCAGTTTACCTCCTGTAACACACAGTTTGAACAGGCGGCGTTGCGTCCACGCACTCAGGTTCAGTAGCACTTGACCAGAGCCACGGCTGGTATCTACGATTCGAGTGCCGACCGCGCCGCGCCGGCCGAGTTTCAGGCGGGCGACCACCTCCCGAATAGGAGTCGCCGAAATGTCCCTTCGTTCCTTCAGCGTTCGCGCCTTCGTTCTCGCCTGGATCCTGGCAATCGCTCTGGCATTGCTTCCGCTAGCGACCGTGCTGGCGGATGGAGGATCGGTGATCTATCCCCACTGAGGCAATGCTTCCCATTCTCTAGTACGAGCTTCTGGCCTCGTTCTCTTCCCCCCCTCGCCCGCTGGAGAACCCGAGCCGGTGCGGCTGTCGGCTGACCCGGTGCCGTCTCCTCCGGCAACGACCGCCGGTCCGACGGCGCCCCCGTCGGCGATGCGCCACCCCACGACGTGACTCCGTACCGACCCGACCGAGCGGTGCGTCAACCCTCCGTTTGTGCCGGCTGGTGCGCCAATCGGGCGGAGCCGTTGTCTCTGCAAGGGTGCTGTGGCAGCCTCGTACTTCGCCGGTCGGGTAGGTCGGCGAAGCCCACCTCGAGCACCGGGGGTGAATGCCCGAGCCTGGTCTCACTTCTCGTTTGGTCGTTCGTCCCAACGCCAGCGCCAGGAGCAGACAAGTGTTTTGGAATCGAGCCGCGCGAGAGGCGCGGCGCCAGAAGGTCCTCGATGAGTTGATCGAGTTGACTCCGCAGGAACGTCGTTCCCGGATGGATCAGGCGGTAGTCGAGGGCGACGTCCGAGCAGGTGAGGTCGAGCAGGTGCTTCGACTGGTCGGCCGGCTGGACGCCCTGCGCGTCATGACGATCCCGGGAGCCCGCAACGCGGCGCCGGCGACCGGCGTGACGACGGACGGACCGCCCGAGCCCGTGTCGGTCGAGGCGGTCGCGAAGCCGCCGAGCGGCGCGGATAGTCGCGTACCCGTCGAAGTCGGGGCCGAGTCGGTCGAGGTTCCCGTGAGCCAGGCCGGCGCGTCGCGACAGGGTCGCGCCATCGGCCGGGAGGCGTCCGTCCGCAAGGCCGGCCGCGCGATCGGCGGGTCTCCCAGACGGCGAAGGCTTCGCTTAGCGGCGTCGGCGCGGCAGCGGGCTCTGGCGAGGGCCGGGGCCTCGGTCGAGATGGCCGCGGCGCCCGACGTGCAGTACGCGGTGGCGGCCGCTGCGGAGGCCAAACAAGAGGAGCAGTGGCCCGATATCTCCTGGCTGCGGCCGGAGTAGTTTCGGGGGGTCGCGGGCCCGCGGTCTCCGGTCCGCGCCATCCTCGTTTCGTCCGCCGGACGGCGGTTGAAGCCCTGCTACAAGGCCGACGCCGCTCGCGCCGTGAATCGCCGGCCGACTCGGCGCACGACTAGCTCAAGGCCGAACGCCTCCGACAGCACGGGTCCGGTCACAGTGGTGCCGGCGGTGCCGGAGGCGACAACCCGTCCGCCCCTCAGGACCAGCGCGTGAGTCGTTCCGGGCGCGATCTCCTCCACGTGGTGCGTGACCACGACGATCGCCGCCAGATGCGGATCGTCGTTCAGCCGCGATAGCAGTGCGGCGAGCTGTTCGCGAGCACCGAGATCCAGCCCGGCCGCCGGTTCATCGAGCAACAGGAGGGAGGGGTCGGGCATCAACGCGCGGGCGATCTGAATGCGCTGCTTCTCGCCGGAGGACAAGAGCTCGAAGCGCCGCTCGATCAGGGCCGAACAGCCGACCAGCGCCAGCATCTCGCGGGCCTTCTTCTGGGCGCGCGGGCTGTGGCGATCCCACCACGGCGCGATCGCTCCCGTGGCTCCGGCTACGACGACGTCCAGGGCGCTGATCTGGTTCGGGATGCGGGCTTCCAGAGCGGCACTGACGATGCCGACGCTCTTGCGCAGTTCGCGTATGTCGACCGTCCCGACGGCCCGGCCCAGGACCGTCACATCGCCGCGCGACGGCCACAGGTAGGTGGAGGCGACCGAGATGAGCGTCGTCTTGCCGCTGCCGTTGGGGCCGAGCAGGACCCAGCGCTCGCCCGGCCCGATCCGCCAGTCGACGCCGTCGAGCAGGAGATTCCCCGATCGAATGACTGAGACGCCGCGCATGTCGACGACCGAGCCCTCCGCTGGCGTCATCCCGGGGCCGTGCCCTGGCCGGGAGCCCGGGGATCTTTCGGGCCGTTCGCCAGCGCGGCCTCTAGCCGGTCCAGGAGCGGCGCCTGAGTCTCTTTGATGCGGCGCCGGGCTTCCTCGGGCGCGAACCACTCCACTCGGTCGATCTCCGGGTACGTCTTGTTCCGGCCCGAGAAGGGCGGCCATTCGAACGAGAAGGTGTTGCTCGTCGCCCGCGCGGGATCGAGGTCTCCTTCGGCAGCCCAGGCGTAGACGACCTTGCCGCCCTTCTGTTTGATCGCGCCGAGATCGACCAGAGGTCCGGCGGGCACGCGATGGCCGGTCTCCTCCTCGAACTCGCGCCTGGCCGTGACCTCCATGTCGCTTTCGTCCGTGCTGGGCTCGCCCTTGGGGATCGACCAGTTGCCGGCGTCGGCGTGGCCGAAGAACGGGCCGCCCGGATGGGCGAGCAGGACCTCCACACGCCCCTGGCGGAGGCGATAGAGCAGGATGCCGGCGCTTCTTCGAGCGTTCATCGCCAGAGGGTACGCGAGNNCCACCGAAGGAGACCAGATGAACGTCCGCAAGCTTGGTACGAGCGGCATGGAGATCACGACGGTCGGCTTTGGGGCCTGGGCGGTCGGCGGTGGAGGCTGGGCCTTCGGCTGGGGACCGCAGGACGACGACGACTCGATCCGGGCGATCGTGCACGCCGTGGGCAACGGCGTGAACTGGGTGGACACGGCGGGCGTGTACGGCCTGGGACACTCCGAGGAGGTCGTCGGGCGGGCCCTGAAGGCCATTCCGGCCGCGGACCGGCCCCTGGTCTTCACCAAATGCGCCCTGGTCTGGGATCCGCAGAACCCGCGAACCCCGGCCAAGCGGAGCGCGGCGCCGGCCTCGCTGCGGCGCGACTGCGAAGCCTCCTTGCGCCGCCTCGGTGTGGATCGCATCGACTTGTTCCAGATCCACTGGCCCGACGAAGGCGGCGTGCCGGCCGAAGAGTCCTGGGGCGAGATGAGTCGCTTCGTGGACGAGGGCAAGGTCCGGGCGATTGGCGTGAGCAACTTCGGCGTCGAGCTGCTGGATCGTTGCGAGCGAGTCCGCCATGTCGATTCGCTCCAGCCGCCGTTCTCGATGATTGCCCGGGATTCGGCCTCCGGCCTGATTCCGTGGGCCGCCGATCACGGAACGGGCGTGATCGTCTACAGCCCGATGGCCTCGGGGATTCTCACCGAATCGTTCTCGCCCGCGCGCGTGACCGCCATGGCGGAGGATGACTGGCGGCGACAGGCGCCCAACTTCAACGAGCCGGCCCTGTCACGCAACGTGGCCCTGCGCGACGCCCTGCGGCCCATCGCCCATCGCCACCGAACCACGGTCTCGGCGGTTGCCGTGGCCTGGGTCCTGGCCTGGCCCGGAGTCACGGGCGCGATCGTCGGGGCCCGTAGCCCGGAGCAGGTCGATGGCTGGCTGGGTGGTGGCGCCGTGACTCTCACCGCCGCCGATCTCTCGGAGATCGCGGCCACGGTCGCGCGGACGGGCGCGGGATCGGGACCGGTCCAGCCCGGCGGACGTTAGCCCGCCAGCGTGACGCCCGCGGCCCGACAGTCCGCGGCGTAGGCGGCCTGCATCTCGCGGGTGGGCTGCTGGCAGGTCGGGAACGCGACAAGCCGATCGAGCCCGAGTCTGATGCAGCGACCGATGAAGTCGACCCGCCGCTGGCCCGGCGTCGTTGCGTCCGCATCTCTGCAGTAGAGCGACAGGCGGAGGGTGGCAGGGTCGCGCTCGATCTCCTCGCAGCGCTGGCGGGCGAGCTTCATCAGCTCGGCCGCCTTCTCGGTCCCGATGAAGACCAGGTTCAGCTCGTCGGCGAAACGGACGGCCAGCCGCATGGTGACATCGGGGCCGTTGCCGCCGACGATGATCGGTGGGCGTGGCTTGTGGATGCCCTTCGGAACGTTGATCGCGTCCTTGACGCTGGCGTATTGGCCCTCATAGGTGGCGTGGCCGGGGGCGAGCATGCGAGAGATGATCTCGAGCCCGTCGCGGAGAGCCCCGAGCCGGTCGCCGATCGGCGGGAAGCCGTAACCGTACGCCAGCCACTCGTCTTCCTTCCAGCCGCCACCGATCCCGACCTCGAAGCGGCCGTTGCTGACGACGTCGAGGGTGGAGGCGAGCTTGGCGACGAGGGCCGGATTGCGGAAACCGGTGCAGATCACCATGTGACCCAGGCGGACTCGCGAAGTCACCATGGCGAGCGCGGTCAGCGTGGTGAACGACTCGAAGGTGATTTCGTCCAGCGGGTCCGGGACGGTGTGAAAGTGGTCGAAGACCCACTCCGATTCGAACCCCAACTCCTCGGCGTGGCGCGCCAGCTCGAGAGTGCGGGCCCAGGCCAGCGCCGGGTCCCAGCCGTTGTACTCGTACTTCCAGCCCTGCGGGATCAGCAGGCCGACCTGCATAGTGGCCTCCAGAGGTAGTTGCGGCGAGAACAGCTCGTCAGTCGGTTCATGATGCGACGGATCGGGGCCCGGCGCGGGTCGAGCCGGGCCGCCAGTCAGACCGGCACGGAGGCCCTCAGTAGTGTCGCCGAGCTTTCGACCGCGCTGATCCTATACGCGCCGGTCGCACCGGCCACGAGGGCCGTCTCGAACTGGGCCAGCCGGACCGTCTCGGCTCCTGTCTGGATCTCGGCCGCGCCTTCGATGGCGGTCACGATGTGGAAGCTGCGACCGCCCGTGTCCAGTGCCAGCGGAGTGGCTCCGACGCCGGCCAGGTCCAGGTCGAAGTAGGGGCAATCGACAGCGTCGGCCGTTCCCGTGGCGCCCTCGACGACAGGAGTCGTCGGCTCGGGAGGCGTGTCGGTCGTGGTCACCTCCACCGATTCCTCGATGTGCAGCTTGCGCCCCGCCGACTGCGGCCGGCCCCAGTCGTAGGCTCGATACGTCGTGTCGCTCTCTTGCTGGATCTCATAGAGGAACAGTCCGGGGCCCAGGGCGTGCAGGGTTCCGGCGGGAATGAGGACCGCCTGATGGCTCCGCACCGGGACCTTCTCCGCGACCTCGGCGACCCGCCCTTCGCGGATCGCGGCTGCCAGCTCGACAGGATTCGTTCCGGGCCTGACTCCGAGGAGGATTCGGGCATCGGCGGCGGCTTCCAGGAAGAACCAGGCTTCGGTCTTGCCGAACTCGCCGGGACCGACCATGCGCCTGGCCTGCTCGTCGTTGGGATGCACCTGAACCGACAACCAGTCGGCGCAGTCGAGCAGCTTGGCCAGCAGCGGAAAGCGCCGGCCGTAGCGGCCGTAGACCGACGCGCCCAATAGCGTGGCTCCGTGTTCCGCTGCCAGATCGGCCAGCTTGCGCCCGGCCAGCGGGCCCGTCGCCACGACACTTTCCTCGTAGGCGATCCAGGCCTCACCGATCGGAGGATTGGAGGCGCGCAGGCGCTGCCCGCCCCAGACGCGCTCGCGGAATTGAGGTTCGAGCGGAATCAGGTGCTGGCCGAGCGCCTGCTTGGGCCCCGCGATCTCTCCGGACCAGTCTTGCCCATCCACGAGTGGAGAGGTTACAGCGTGGCCGGCCCGAACGCGTCAGCTCGCAACCCGCGTGGTTGGCTGATCCATCGTCGACGCTAGGCCCTCGACGGCCTCCGGACGAGTCGGTTCCCGGACCGGCAGAAGCAGCAGCGCCCCTACCACATAGCACGCGACACCGAGCAGCAGAGCCGCCCGAGGCCCGGTTCCGTAGCCGAGCCAGCGGTTGACGTTGTCCATGACCACGGCTCCTCCGATGGCCAGGGTGAACGTACCCGCCGAGGCTGTGGCCACGTTGGAAATGCCCATGTATCGCCCCGTGGACGCTTTTGGCACGAGCTCGCTCATCAGCGCCCAGTCGACCGCCAGGAATGAGCCGGCCGAGGTCGCGAACAGGCTGGCGCCCAGGATCGCCACCGGCAGAATCGGCGCGAACGCCCCGATGGTCAGCCCGATGGCGCCGATAAGACAGGATCCGTATATCACCGGCTTGCGTCCGATACGGTCCGACAGCCGACTGGCAGGCAGCACGGCGAGCGTCAGGCAGCTGGCCACGACGCCCAGCAGAATGAGCTTGGTCTCGCCGGTGTTCGAGGCGTCCATGCCGAAAACCTGGGCGAGGTAGAAGGTGCTGAAGGCGGGAAAGAAGGCCGCCCCGGCCAGGACGAAGAACCGCGATCCAACAAGCCACAGGAAGCTGGTCTCGCGCAGAAGGTCTGTGCCCCAGGCCTCGGCCGCGATCGACAGCCAGGAACGGCCGTTGCGCGACTTGACCCGGTCGCCCTCGTGGACCCGCAGCACAACACCGAGCATCGACGTGAACTCGACGACCCCGAGGGCCAGCGTGCCGTAGAGGAAGGCATTGTGGTCGACGGAGCTCAAGGTGACGGCGAGCGCCGCGATGACGTATCCGGTTATATTGCCCAGCGCCTGGAACAGGCCGATCAGGCCCGAAGCGAGTCCAACCTGCTTCGCCGGCACGAGGTCCGGCACGTAGCCCTGGAAGGGGCCCTGGGAAAAGTTGGAGCTGAACTGCAGGAGGGCCACGAAGGCCGCGATTGCCGGGACCGAGTTGGAGGTGGCCACGCCCGCCAGGAAGATCACGTCCAGCGCGGAACCGATGAAGATGTATGGCTTGCGGCGCCCCCAGCGGCTGATCGTGTAGTCGCTGATGGTGCCGACGGTCGGTTGGACGACGATCGCGATCACCATTCCGAGAAGGGAGATCTCGAAAGCTCCGATGCCTTCGCTGCCTTTGGGAACGAGCCCGGCGAACTGGAGGCGGCCGTTCACGATGTCTACGATCCCGCTCCAGACCGTTGAGATGCCCAGCCAGTAGAGCGAGATTCGCACCAGGTGAGTCACGGGCAGCGGCCGTGTGGGGCGGCCGAGAGTGTCCTGCCCGTAGGCGGTCGTCATAACTGAAAGTATGGCCGCTCGTACACGTCCGCGTTCCCGGGCAGCGCTGTCTTGCAGCCGACACACATCTCAACGCCCGGATGTTAGGCTCGGCCGCGACACAGTGGGAGATCCTGCTTTGGGCAATCCACGCGGGCCCTCGGACACGGGCCAAGACGAACGGCCCTACTACCTGTCGCTCGGCGACTCGCTGTCGACCGGCGTCCAGCCGATCGGTCCGGCGGACTTCCAGTTCCGGACGGACGAGGGGTATGCGGATCAGCTTTGTGCCATCGCGCGCGACCGATTCTGCCGTCTTCGCGTGGTCAAGCTTGGTTACCCTGGCGAGTCGACGACGACCATGCTCGACGGCAGTCTCTTTGCCTATCCGCAAGGCAACCAGCTCGCCGAAGCCACCGCCTTCCTGCGAAACCATCGCGGCGAAGTCGCCTTCGTCACGCTCGACATCGGCTTCAACGACTTCCCGACGCGGGACCTGGCGGGCATTCCCCTCGGCCTTGAGGCTGTGGCGCGGAACCTGCCCGGCATCCTGGATGCGCTCCGGGAAGCCGCCGGGCCCGAGACCCCAATCGTGGGCATGACTATCTACGATCCGTTCCTGGCGGACTGGGTGAATGGGCCCGATGGGCAGGATCTGGCCCGAATGTCGGTCTACGAGGGCGTGCTACCCATCAACGCCGGCCTGACCGCCATCTACGCCGCCGCGGGGCTCGATGTCGCGGATGTGGAAGGCGCCTTCGCCACCTCCGACTTCGAGACGATGGCGATGCTGGAGGGCTTCGGTTCGGTCCCGCTCAACGTAGCCCGGATCCACGAATGGACCTGGGCCGGTTCGCCGCCGCCGCTCGGCCCCGACCCCCACGCCAACGTCAGGGGGTATCGCGCCATCGCCGAGGCTTTCGCGAAGGTCCTGCTGCCCTGAGACGCTGTCGCGGCACGCCGCGCGCATCCCTGAAAAGGGAGACCCGCCGGCCTCGCGGCCGACGGGTCTGAGGTGGTTCCGGCGGCCAAGCCGCCTGCGAATCAGTACCCGGTGTTCGTGGTAGCGGTAGCCGCGGGCGCGGACGGGGCGGCCGGCGATGCCGAGGCCCCGGTCGAGGTCAGCGGAGCGACGAACCACTTGCCCAACAGGCCCTGGCCGGTCGTGTCGCCGGCGCTGGAGTCGCCCGAGTAGTAGTAGAGCGGCTGGTGGTCGTAAGCGACCTGCATCGTCCCGTCGGTCCGGGTGATCAGGCTGAGTGCGCCGGTCGCGCCGGTCGGCGGCGTGATCATCGTGCCGGCGGCGGCGGTCAGACCGGGCCACGTCGTTGCACAGGTGCCGGTGCACGTGCTCGTGTCCGGCGTGTCGTTCTTGAAGACGTAGAGCGTCATTCCGGTGGGGCCGGTGAGGTAGGCGCCCAGCGAGGGATCGTTCGTGACGCCGAGGGTGAGGGTTGTGGCATTCGGGGTGGCCATCACCGGAGCCAAAGTGGGCGTATCCGTGGCACCGAGGACGGGGGCCACCGGGGTGGCGGCTGCCGAGCAGGCGGCGGCGACGAGAAGTGCGGCGGTCGCAACCCCCGCAAGTGAGATCAATCGAATAGTGGGACGCATGGCTGCCTTCCGGGACTCTGTTCCCCCTCGAGTGAGGGTTCATATTGAGTACGCGGCGCATCGACTTCCGGGTCTGAACAGGCGAAGCTGTCTCATCCCCCGCTCCGAAATCCGCGCCGGTCTGGTGTTTCAGGAGCGCGGCCGCCTCCAATCTGCGGCCGGCCCGTCACTCGGCCGGCGAAACTCCATCGCTCGGTATCACGCGCAGCGACCGAACGGGCGAAAAGAGGACCCACAGAAACGCGGCGGAGGCTACCGCGGCGCCGACGCCGATCGTTGTCCGGACGGGCAGAAACGATGCCAGCAAGCCGCCCACGAGCGAGCCGATCGGCAGCGTCCCCCAGACCACGAATCTCATGGTCGCGTTCATGCGGCCCTGCATGTCCAGAGGCGTGATCGCCTGGCGATAGCTCACCTGGTTGACGTTGTAGACCACGGCGGCGAAGCCTTCCAGGAACACCGAGCAAAACAGCAGGACGGCGGCCACGGGGGCGTTCGCCGGCATCAGCGCGATGAGCATCGTCGCCGGTCCGGTGATGAACATCGAAGCGACGACAGCCGGCCCGACGCCGATCTTCTTCGAAAGCCCAGCCGCGACCACGGCGCCCAGCAGGACGCCGAAGGCGCCCAGCCCGAAAACGGTCCCGACGAGCGCGATGCTCAGGCCGAGCTCGCGGTACGCGAGGATCGGGAAGATCGCGAAGGCCATGCTCGTGCCGAAGTTCGAGGTCGCCGTGGACCCGGCGATCATGCGCAGGTATCGGTTGCCCAGCACGTACCGAAGGCCCTCGACGATGTCCTGCCGGAGGCTCGTGTGCGAGCCGTCGCTGCCCAGCCGGCGCTCCGGCTTTGGCTCCGGCTTGCGGATGAGAGATATGAGCCCGCCTGAGGCGAAGAAGCTGAGCGCGTCGACGATGACGGCGAACGGTGCGCCGACCAGAGCGATCAGCCCGCCCCCGAAGCCGGGACCGACGATCTGGGCCCCCGACTGCGACAGGGACAGCTTGGCATTGCCTTCGACGAGATCCTCGCGTTCGAGAAGAGCGGGCAGGTACGACTGGTCAGCCACGTCGAATAGGACCGTCAGGGAGCCCGTGACGAAGCCCACGGCGTAGAGCTGCCAGATGGTCAGGTCGCCTGCCGCATAGGTGATCGGGATCGAGAGCAGCGCCAGGCCCCGGCCGATGTCGCCGGCGATCAGCACCGGCCGGCGCCGGACCCGATCCAGCCAGGCGCCGGCCGGCAGCGCGAAGATGAGGAACGGCGCCATCTCGACCGCGCCGAGGAGGGCCACTTCGAGGGGGCTGGAGGGCAGCAGCACCGTGGCGATGAATGGGATCGCCAGCTGGCTGACCTGGCTCCCCATCAGACTGACGGTAGCCGCCAGCCAGATCCTCATGTAGTCCGCGTGGCGCCACAGCGACGGGCGGGGGCCGGGCTCGGCCGCCGGCGAGGCCGCGGGCGTGGCCGTCGGCTCGGACGCCGGACGCATGAGGTCGGACATGGGTTGCATGGTAGCCGCGGGGTCCAGGCCGCCGCCGGTCTCTTCCGTCCACGCGGCGCGATCGACGCGCGAGCGCCCTGGCGTCCCCGCAACGTTCCGTCGAGCGGCACGCTGCCGCCTGGGCGCGGCCGGCGCTAGAGTTGCCTGAGACTGGGTCCGGACGCCCCGGCAAGCCATCGGGGCGCCGCGCCAGAGCTTCGCCCACAAGGGAGGATCCACGGATGTTGGGTTCGAGCCACCGTCACAGGCGCGGCGCCGAGCACCTCTCGGTCAACCCGCTCTTCGCGCAGGGTTCCGTCATGGCGCCGATTCCTGCCAGGCGGCTGCCCGACGGCGAGATGTCCTCGAGCGCGGCGTACCAGATCATCCATGATGAGTTGATGCTGGACGGCAACGCCCGCCAGAACCTGGCCACCTTCGTGACCACGTGGATGGAACCCGAGGTGGGCCTGCTGATGGCCGAGTGCCTGCCCAAGAACATGATCGACAAGGACGAGTACCCGCAGACGGCCGAGATGGAGCATCGCTGCGTGTCGATGCTGGCGGACCTGTGGAACGCCTCCGATCCGAGCAAGGCGCCCGGATGTTCGACCGTGGGCTCGTCCGAGGCGTGCATGCTCGGCGGCCTGGCCATGAAGCGGCGCTGGCAGCAGATGCGCAAGGAGGCGGGCAAGTCGACCGACAAGCCCAACATCGTGATGGGCATCAACGTTCAGGTCTGCTGGGAGAAGTTCGCCAACTACTTCGAGGTCGAGCCGCGCCAGGTGCCGATGACGGGCGACCGCTTCCACCTCACCGGCGAGGAGGCGGTCAAGCTCGTCGACGAGAACACGATCGGCGTCGTGGCGATCCTTGGCTCGACCTTCGACGGCAGCTACGAGCCGGTGGCGGAGATTGCGGCCGCGCTCGACCGCCTTCAGGAGCAAACCGGGTTGGACGTTCCGATCCACGTCGACGGCGCCTCGGGCGGCATGGTCGCGCCGTTCCTCGACCCGGAACTGGCCTGGGACTTCCGCATCCCGCGCGTGGCCAGCATCAACACCTCGGGCCACAAGTACGGCCTGGTCTTCCCGGGCGTCGGTTGGGTCCTGTGGCGCGACGAGACGGCGCTGCCCGAGGAGCTGATCTACCACGTCAACTACCTGGGCGGGGACATGCCGACCTTCGCCCTCAACTTCTCGCGCCCCGGCGCCCAGATCGTGGCCCAGTACTACATGTTCCTGAGGCTCGGCCGCGAGGGGTACCGCCTGGTCCAAGCCGTCTGCCGCGATGTCGCTGGCGACATCGCGGCGAGGGTGGCGGTGATGGGGCCGTTCGAGTTGATCACCGACGGCAGCCAGCTGCCCGTGGTGGCTTTCCGCGTCAAGGCCGAGATCGACAACTTCACGGTCTTCGACGTCTCGCGGCGGCTGCGCGAGCGCGGGTGGCAGGTGCCCGCCTACACGTTCCCGGCCGATCGCGAGGACCTCGCGGTCCTGCGTATCGTCGTCCGAAACGGTTTCTCGCACGACCTGGCCGGCCTCTTCCTGGCCGACCTGGAGCGGCTCCTGCCGGAGCTGGAGAGTCAGACTGAGCCGATCGACAAATCGCTCGTAACGTCGTTCCGCCACTGACGGGTCGCCGCCGGAAACGCCTGACGCAGTAGCGGGCCGCGTCGCGGGCCGCCCTGGCGGGCCGCGGGCTACTCGACCGGCGCGTCCGCCCCGTCCGGTTCGACCGTTTCGGCGGGCTCCGCCGGCGCGTCCGGTTCGATCGTTTCGACCGACTCGGTGATCGGGAAGTCCCGGGCGCGTAGCTCGGCCACGATCTCAGCGCTGTCCGTGGCCAGCTCCACCGGGGCGGCGCCCACGGCAATCCGGCCCCGGGCCATGAGGTGGGCGACGATGGCGGCATGCCAGCCCGTGGTCTCCTCCATGGCCGAGAAGCCGAGCTTGCGGTCGCGGACGACGCGCATGTCCACGATCGCGCGGGTCGCCCGCCCGGCCTTGCGGCCGGTGACGATGACGTGGGCGATGACGATGTCGTCGACGCTGTCGTCGGCGCGGATCTGCGGCTCGATGAGCGCGTGGAAGAGCTGGCGCGGCACGACCTGCTGGTCGCCGACGCGGATCGGCTGCTCGGAGAAGAGGCCCGCGTCCATGAAGCCCTTCCAGACGACGACGTGGCCCGGATAGCGAACCACCTTGTTGCGCATCGAGCGCAGCCGCTTGCCGAGCGTCCACGGCGTGGTGGAGGCCCCGCCGGTCGCGAACGCCTCGAGCAGGCCGACCGGCTCGCCCAGATCGACGAGCTCGCACTCGGCCGGGTCGAATGAGGCGACCTCGACTGGCTTGCCGTCGCGGATGTACGTGCTGCCGCCGGCGTACTCATTGGTGAGCCCGTCCATCGAGAAGGTCAGGCGGTAGTTCCACGGCGGGCTCGGGTGCAGCGGCAGGCCGCCGTCGAGCAGCACCAGATCCTCGGGCTCGTCGAGGAGCGACATGGCATAGGCCATCAGGTTGCTCGCCAGGCCCGGAGCCTCGCCGCAATCGGGCACGATGCGGATGCCGGCCTTCCTGGCGCGAGCGTCAAGTGCGAGCTGGCCGAGCACGACGGATGTGTTGCCGCCCAGGTCGCACCAGTTTGTCCGGGCTTCGATCGCCGCCTCCGCGAACCGAAGGTTCAGCTTGTAGCTGATCGCGCCGATGGCGGCGTCGAGTGGCGCCAGGAACACCAGCAGGGCAGGGGAGTCGGCGGCGTCCAGCGCCACGCCCGTCGCGATGGCATTGCCCGCCAGCCGGTTGACCCGCGCCGCGGCGGCATCGGCTCGCGCTCCGTCCAGATCCGCGAGGACTATGGCTGCGGCCTCGCCGCGTACCGCCAGATCGAACGCCGCCGCGGTTCCCTGGCGTCCGGCGCCCAGAACGCCGTACTTGTAGGGCCCGGTGCCGTCGCTCACGTCGCGCCTCTCGCTCCTGTAGCCCGGGCAGACTGCCCGGGCGAGTTTACCGCCGAGTCCGTTTTCGGCCGAGGCCGGGCTCAGATCACCGCCAGGACAGCCACGAGGCCGGCCGCGCCCGCCATGGCGACGGCCGCCAGAAGGGCGATCCAGCCGGCCCGGCCTTCTCGGAGCACCGCCGCCAGGCCTGTCAGGACGCCGGCCAGGGCCAGGAACGACAGGCCCAGGATCGATCTTGAATTGCGCGCGCCGGCGTCGTTGGCCAGGTCAACCTGTCGGTTCTGTTCGGTCACCTCGGCCCACAACTGCGGCGTTGTGGCGTTCACCAGGCCGGCCGTGTAGGGGTCCAGGGTCGCGCCCCCGCTCGTGGCGGCTGTGGCGGTCAGGGCGGCTCCCAGATCGGCGGCGGCCTGGTTCTCCGCCCGACCGATTGCGGTTGCCCCGTCGTCGCCGTACTGCAGCCCCGCCATCTGTCGACTCGTAGCCTGCATCGACAGCGTCAGGGCCTCTTGCTCATCGACGATGGCCTGATTCTGGACCGTTGAGTTGACTTCCACGCGGGCCGAAAGGTCGGCCGACAGACGAGCCGCTTCGACCTGGGCGTGGGTAGACGCCTGCCCCGTATCGATCTGGATCACTGCCAGCACCGCCGCCAGGATGGCGATGGCACCGATCAGAATGGCGGCCAGAAGATCGAAGCGTCGCTCCGCCCGCAGGTCGGCGGCCGCGTCTGGGGCGATCATGCCAGCACCTCCACGCCGATCGCCATGACCACCCCGACCGCCAGGGCGACGACGCCACTTCCCAGGAGCGCGTTGCGGCGGCGCCGCAGCGGTTGAGCGAGAACGCCGAGCAGGGCGCAGAGGCCCGTCGGTATCAGGGCGTAGGTCAGGAGGAGGGCCTTTTGGGCCAGCGAGTCACCGATCGCTTGCAGGCCGTCCGGATCCAGGGCCAGAAGCTGGGCGTTCTGGGATCGGATGTCGCTCAGGCGTTTGCCCAGGTCGTAGCCTCCCGACGGCAGGGCGTAGGTCGAGTTGCCGGCAAGGTCGGAGCCAGGCGAGAGGGCGAGCGCGAGCTGGCTCTGAACGCCGGCCTCGACCTCGAGTGCCTGGTGGACGGTCGGGCTCTGACCCGGTTCGGCGGCCTGCAGCTCTGCGGCCAGGATCTGCGCTCGAAGAATCTCGGTCGCTGTGGGCAGGTCGGTCTGGTAGAGCTCCTGCACGTCGTTCATGGCAGCCGCGGAGCGCTTGACCTCGGTGCGCAGGGACGACTGCCACGAGTCGTTGGCGTCGCTCGAGACCATCGAGGCGCGAGCGCCAACGATCGCCGCCACGACCGCCGCGACTGCGAGCAGGATCGCAACGCCGCCCTGGCCGCGGTCGTGAGAGGTCTCCTGCATCTCCGAAACGGCGACGGCCGGCGTCTCGATCGTGGTCCGCTCGAACAACTCGCCAGGCATTGCTCCCTCCGGTCTCTGATTGACATCCCGGGCGGCTACCAGCGCCACTCTACCTGAACGGAGCATGAAAGTCGGGGCCGTGGACGTCGCCACGACCCCGACGTTATGACTCGCCGTTGACTCTTCTACGCGGTCGCCGCCACAGGGATGGGTGAAGGCCGCTCAATGGCCGAGTATGTGTCGCCCGATCGCCTTGGGCGCGTCTCGCCGCCGATCCGCTGCGCGGAACCGGTGGCCCCGCCTACTGGACCGGCACCGCGAACACGAACTGGGTCTGCTTGCCGGCGTAGTAGACCGCCTGGTCCCATTTCAGGTAATCCTGCGAAAGCAAGCCGTACGCCACGAGCGAGTCGGGCGGGCGCGAGTAGCCGCCTCTGGTCTTGTTCCACAACGTTGAGTGGCGGTTGTACCAGACGTCCTCGATGGAGAGGGACAGGACGTTGTAGTTGTCCGTGACCGCCGGGTCGGCCGAGGCGACGAAGCCCGACACGACCCAGGTGTGCCAGCCAAACCAGACGAAGAGCGCGGCCGGCCGGTTCGTGAGGCGGATCTGCTTGACGACAAACTTGACCGCCGCCGCCATGGTCGGTTTGGTCTGGATCGCGTAGTTTCCGTAGCCGCCCTGCTGCAAGCCCCCCGTCAGGCCTTCCGGATTCGGACTGCCGTTGCGGGCCTCCGAGATCTGATTGGCCAGGTCGTACAAATAGGCCTGCGTCTGTTCGGACGTGTCCGCCCCTGCGTTCATGATGTTCTCCATCGTCTGCATCGCCGCCGGAATGCACCAGGTGTTCTTGAGCTCCCCGATGAAGTCGCCCGGCTGATACAGATCCATGGCGAACTGGCCGGTTGGGGTGGGAGAGGCGGCAGATCCGAATGGAGCGGGAGTCTCCGCCTGCGTCGGGCCCGCCGTGGCGGTCGAAGTCGCGGCCGCGATGCCCGAGGGCCCGGGCGTGGCGACGGCGATGTCCTCGGTGGCCTGCACTCGCGGCCTGGGCGTGACCACCGGCGCGTAGCCGAAGCTCGCTCCATTGAGGGCCTGACTCGCGGTGTAGAGGCCTGCCACCACCAGGCACGCCGAGGCCACGATCGCGAAGGCAATCTTGGGCGCGCGGCCGCTGGAGCGGCCCGGGTATGCGCCGCGCAACTCCTGATGGGCCAGCCGCGCCGCTACGCGCGGAGGCGTCCAGACCGGCGCCGGCACGGGCCGGCCGATGCGATCCATCCGTGGAGCGAGCGCAATGGCGAGGATCACGAGCTTGACGCCCTGTCCCACCCCGTAGGCGGCGGGGATTGCCACCAGGCCGGCACGCGGGGCGAGCAATTCGGCCGTGAGAAACAGGGCGACGAAGCTGGCGACGGAGGCAAGAGTGGGGATCATGGTGTTCTTGGTCGCGTAGATTGCTCGGGCCAGCAGCTCGACCACGCTCTCCAGCGGGATGGAAACCGCGAACACAGCGACGAGAATTGTCGTGATGCTGACGTCGTTGGCGTCGAATGCGCCGCCGGCCAGCACGATCCGCACGGCGAGCCAGCCCAGCGCCAGCAGGCCGACGGCGACGGCGGTCGACAGAACCGCAATCGTCGCCAGGTTCCTGCTGAAGACCTTCCGGAAGGCTCGTCTGTCGCCCAGGTCCGCTGCGGCTGCGAGGGCGGGGAAGGCCGCGATGGCGAATTGGACGCCAATCACGAGCTCGGGATTCGTCTGGAACTTGCGGGCCCAGGTGAGGTCGCTCACGGACCCGGTCTGGAGGGTCGACGCCAGAGCGGTGAAGTAGAGCACGATCACCGACGACTCGAGCGGCTGGCTCAGCATCTTGGGGAGCATCAGCACGGCGTACTGCCGCAGGCCCTTCGTCCGCAGGTTGAGGCTCGGCCAGGGAAGGAAGCCCGCCCGCAGCACGCCGATCAGGCGGATTCCGAGATAGGCGAGCGCTCCGGCCACCGCCCCAATCGCCGACCCGTAGATGCCGAGCGCGTCCTGCAAAAGCAACGTGCCGACGATGATCCCGCCGGACCACATGAGGGGCGCAATGGCGTAGGTGAGCCACCGCTTTTCCGCAATCAGGACCTCACCCAGGATCCACGTTGCCGCGAAGATGATCTGGGTCACGCTCAGGATTCGGAACAGGTTGATGCACTCGTCCCGCTGATCGCCGTTGAACCCCGGCGCGACGAATGACACGCACTGCGGCGCGAACACGGTCATGATCGCCGTCGCGACCGTCATGGCCAGGATCGCGAAGGTCAGGATCGTCCGCCCGAAGGCCAGTGCGTCGGCCCGGTCCTCGTCCCGAAGCCCCACGAAGAGCGGCACGAACGAGGCGCTGACCCCACCCACGACCAGGACCTCGAGCACGAGACTGGGCAGCACCTGCGCCGCGTAGAAGGCGTCGGTGTCGGTTCCGGCGCCGAAGAAATGGGCAAGCACCTTGGTTTCCAGCAGACCCAGGATCACGCCGACGGCCGTGACCGACGAGAGAATCAGGGCCCCTCTTGGGAGCGAGGCCTGCGCCAGCGCCCACATGCGTGCCCGCAGGGTCCGCGTTTCAGGCCCGCCCGACCGCCCCGCCCGGGTTGGACCGCCGACTCCGCCCGGTTCCACCGCGGGCCGGTCGGGCTGAGGCGTCGCTTCGTCCAAAGGGTCGTTCCTCCGTATCCGTAGATCGGGCAGTTTGAGCCAGAGATCGGACAACGCGCAAGCACGCCGGGGGGTAGTCGCCTGCGGCATCGAACGCACGACGACGACTCACGGCGGCGGCGTGGGGCGCGGAGTGCTTTCGCCCCCCGGCCGGCCGGCCGGTTCCGCAGGCCGCGGGGCGTGTCGCTAGGACGTTTAGGTCAGGGTCACGGTCCCCCCATCCTATAGGCTGACGCTCAAGGGGCAGCGACCCCGGCTACGCCGCGGGGACCGAGCAGCGTGGATTTCTGCAGGATCCCGGCTCCGCGACCGATCCCTCGCGGGGAGGCCTGGGGGCCGGGATGCCGTCCCGTCGTCACCGTGCCGGCAAGGACGAGCGGCCGGAGTCATCGATGAGCAGACGCAAGCGAAAGCTGAGCCCTGGCGAGCCGGATGTTCCCGTGCGTGACGACGCGCGCGACTCGGCCGACGAGGGCGAGCTTCTGCGCCGCCGGCTGGCGGACCTGTCGCTCCAGCTCGCGGAGTCAGAGCGCGGGCGTCTCGAGGCCGAGGCGCGTCTCGCGAGCTCCGACGGAAGCTTCCCGGCCTGCCTGGACGGGCTGATGGACGGCGTCCTCATCAACAGCGCGATCCGGGACGAGACCGGACGCATCGTCGACTTTCGGATCGTATATTCGAACGAAGCCGCCAGCCGCATCAGCGGCGTGCCGCACGAGGAGCTCATCGACCACCTGATTCTCGACCTCTTCCCCGGCCGGCGCGCGAACGGGCAGTTCGACGCCTACGTTCGCGTCGTCGAAACCGGGGAGCCCCTCCTGCGAAGCTCGGTTCGAGACCACGACGTTCCCGAGCGCAGCGACCCCGAGGGCTTCGGTCGCGAGTACGAGGTCAGTGTCACCAGGTTTGGGGACGGCTACGTTGCCACCCTGCACGACATCATCGCTCGCCGTCGCGCCGAGGAAGAGCTCTTCCGCTCGCGGCAGATGCTCCGGTTGGTGCTCGACACCGTCCCCCAGCGCATCTGCTGGAAGGACACCAACGCGGTCTTCGTCGGCTGCAACGAGGCCTTCGCCCACGACGCCGGCTTGTCCGATCCGGCCGAGATCGTAGGCAAGACGGACTACGACCTGAGCTGGCGGGAATTCGCCGACGAGTACATGGCGGACGATCGCTCGGTGATGGAGAGCGGCCGACCCAAGCTCGGCTACGAGCAGATGCAGGTTAGAGCAGGCGGCCGCAAGACGTGGGTGCGGGTCAGCAAGGTGCCGCTCTTCGATGGCGACGGGCGCGTGGTCGGGATGCTCAGCACCTGCGAGGACATGACCGACCGGGTACGGGCCGAAGAGGCGCTGCGGGAGAGCGAGCGATTCCTGGCCAGCATCATCGACAACATCCCCACGATGGTGTTCGTCAAGGACGCCCGCGACCTGCGCTTCGTCCGCGTCAATCGAGCCACCGAACTGGCGCTGGGCTACTCGCGGGACGAGTTGGTCGGCCAGGAAGACCAGGGTTTGGCGCCGGCCGATGAGTCGGCCTTCTTCGCGTCGGTGGAGCGGCAGGTGGTCCTGACGGGGCAGACCATCGAAGTGCCCGAGGAGGCCCTCACGACCCCGCATCGCGGGCGCCGGATCTTTCACACAACGAAGATCCCCATCTTCGATGAGCACGGCCAGGCACGCTACGTGCTCGGGCTCTCCGATGACATCACCGATCTCAAGATGGCCGAGGAGGCACGCCGCGAGAGCGAGGAGCGCTACCACCACATCATCGACACCATCACGGATTACGTGATGAGCGTGAAGATCGAGAACGGGCGGGCGGCGAGCGCAAGCCACGGTCCCGGCTGTGTCGCGGTAACCGGATACTCGGCCGAGGAGCTGTCCGGCGACCCGGGTCTGTGGTTCAGCCTGGTCGTGGCGCAGGACCGTGAGGCCGCGGCCGATCAGGTTCGGCGGATCCTGGCGGGCGAGCGCACGGCGCCGCTCGAGTACCGCATCCTGCGCAAGGACGGGACCGTCCGGTGGGTTCGCCACACGCCGGTCCTGCGGTTGGACGCCGATGGGACGCCGATCGCCTACGACGGGGTCATCCAGGATATCAGCGAGCGACGCACCCTCCAGGAGCAGCTGCTGCAGTCGCAGAAGATGGAGGGCATCGGGCGCCTGGCCGGCGGCGTGGCCCACGACTTCAACAACCTGCTGACGGCGATTCTCGGCTACGTCGAGATGTGCAAGCTCGACCTTCCGCCGGACTTGCCGGCGGACCATCCGGCCAGGCTCGATCTGAACGAGGTGGGTACGGCCGGCGAACGGGCAGCCACCCTGACGAGGCAGCTGCTGGCGTTCGCCAGCAGGCAGATCGTCGCCCCGGTGCGGCTGGATCTGAGCGCCCTCGTGGCCGACTCGCTCAAGATGCTCCAGCGGCTGCTGGGCGACGATATCGAGATCGAAAGCGCGCTCGATCCCAGTGTTGGGACCGTTGAGGCGGACCCGGGCCAGATACAGCAGCTGCTGGTCAACCTGACCGTCAATGCCCGGGACGCGATGCCCGATGGCGGTCGCCTGCTGATCGAGACGGCCGACGAGGACATCGACGAAGAGTCGGCCCGAGCACACCCGGGCGCCACTCCTGGGCCGTACGTGCTGCTGGCGGTGGCCGACACAGGAGTAGGCATGACCGATGAGGTGCGCTCACACCTGTTCGAGCCGTTCTTCACCACCAAGGAGATGGGCAAGGGCACGGGCCTCGGTCTGGCCACATGCCACGGTATCGTCAGGCAGATCGGCGGCCACATCCGCGTGTACAGCGAGCCGGGCCAGGGCACGACCTTCCGCATCTACCTGCCCCGCAAGAGCGGTGCAGCGGACCCCCAGCCCGTGGCGGCGCCGCCACGGCCGACCCCCAGCGGTATCGAAACGGTGCTGGTCGTCGAGGACGAGCCCCGCGTGCGCCGTCTGGCCGTGCTCGGGCTGCGGGCCCACGGCTACGTCGTGCTCGAGGCGGCGGATGGGGCCGAGGCAATCCGTCTCGCCGGCCGCATCGGCGCGGCCGTAGATGTGATCGTCAGTGACGTCATGATGCCCGGCATGAACGGGCCCGAGCTGCTCAAGCGGTTGGCCACCGTCGCTCCGCAGGCGCGTGCCGTGTTGATGTCCGGCCACGCCGAGGCGACGGTGCTGTCCCAGATGCCCGCCCAGCGCTACGCGTTCCTGCCCAAGCCGTTCACCCCCGAGCGCCTGGCCCGCAAGGTTCGCGAGGTCCTGGACGAGCCCAGGCCCGAGTGACCGGGCGACCCACTCGGCGCCGTTTCCACGTGCAATGGGACGCTTGGCCGGGCTATTCCGCGCCCCAGACACTCTGTGAGATGATTCTCGTTGCCTCATCGCACGTCCCCCTCGGGAGGAGAACCGATGGCCGTGGCAGCACCCTTCACCGGCTTCTCGCGGGACGCCGTCCAATTCCTGGTCGAGCTCGCGTTGCACAACGAGCGGTCGTGGTTCCAGCCTCGGAAGGCCGAGTACGAGCGTTTGCTCAAGGAGCCAATGGAGGCCATGTGCCGCGCCCTGGCCGAGCGATTCGAGGCGGACGGCCTACCCCTTCGAGCCGATCCGACACACTCGCCCTTCCGGATCTACCGCGACGTCCGATTCTCCGCCGACAAGTCGCCCTACAAGACGCACGTATCCGCAGGCTTCCCGTGGACGGGAGACGGCGGCGGGGTTGGGGCCTATTTCCACCTCCAGCCCGGCGAGATGCTCGCCGGCGGCGGCATGTGGCATCCCGAACCGGCTCAGCTGGCTGCCTGGCGGCAACTGGTGGCGAACGACTTCGACAAGGTCGAGGCGACCCTCAAGAACCCAACATTTGTCGGCACCTTCGGGTCGGTCAGCGGCGATGGCCTCAAACGCGTCCCGGCCGGTTTCGCAGTTGACCATCCCGGGGCGGAGTTGCTGAAGCTCAAGGACGTGACCTTCGGCCGCCCCCTGTCCGACGACGAGGTCTTCTCGCCGAACCTCCCGGACACGCTCTCGGAAGCGTTCGCCGCCGCCATCCCGCTGCTCGGGCTCCTGGCCCGGCTTTCCCCCGGCGAGGTGCGAGCCGGCTGGCTCAGGGGCGGGTAGACAGGCGTCGTTCGTTCGCCGCGTGAGATCGGATCGAGAGGCCCTCAACCTGCCGTGCCGGGTGATGCCAGCCTCGCCCACTTGACATGTCAATACCCCCCAGGGGTATACAAACGCGGCGAAAAGTGGTAAGAATCCGGCGGCGAAGGCCTGTCAAGACTTGACAGGCCGTTAGTTATGTCAGGGTGGTTCGGCCGAGAGGTCGGGCCAGCAATTGGGCGGCTCGACGGGGCGCGCGATCGATCGGCTCGACAGGAATCGGTCGGTTGCTCGACCGGCCCGCAGTCGGACGGTCGGTCGGCAGGCTGGGCATTCGATCGGGCGGTCGATGGGGGATCGATCCATTCGGTCGGAGGTGGCGAAGAGTGAACGTCGGAGTCTCGTCGGCCGCCTGATAAGCAGGAGAAACGTTTGGCAGTTGGGGTAGCCGCAGAAGTCAAGAGCAAGCTGTCGGTCCTCGAGATCGTCGGCGAGCAGGTGGAGCTGCGCAAGGCCGGCACCACTTACAAGGGACTCTGTCCGTTTCACGGCGAGAAAACCCCCAGCTTCGTCGTGACCCCGTCGCGCGATAGCTGGCACTGCTTTGGCTGCGGCGAAGGCGGCGACATCTTCAGCTTCGTCATGCGGCGCGAGAGTCTGAGCTTCCCCGATGCTCTCAAGCGGCTGGCGGCGCGGGCCGGCATCGAGGTCGACGAGCGGACGAGCCGCGAGGACGCCCGAAAGGCTCGCCTGCGCGAGGTCCTCGAGCAGGCGATCGCCTTCTACCACATCGTCCTGACGCAATCGAAGACCGGTGCGCCCGCGCTCGAATACCTGCACGGCCGCGGCTTCACGGACGAGACGATCGAACGCTTCCAGCTGGGCTGGGCGCCCGGTGGCTGGGATCAGATGATCAAGATGCTCCAGAGCCGCCGCAACGTCGCGTTGGCGGAGCTCGCGGAAGTGGGCCTGACGAGTCAGCGGCAGGGCGGCCGAGGAGCCTATGACAAGTTCCGCTCGCGGGTGATCTTCCCGATCCGCGACGCGGCGGGGAACGCGGTGGGGATCGGCGGGCGGATCCTCCCCGCTGCCAAAGGCGCGGCTTCGGCGGTCGACGCGGCCGCGGATGCCGGCGCGCACGAGGCCGTCACTCACGACGCCGGCGCCCCGAAATACCTCAACTCCCCGGCGACGGCGCTCTTCGACAAGAGCCGCACGCTGTATCTGATCGAGCGGGCCCGCGGCGAGATGCGGCGGTCGGAAGAGGCAGTTCTCGTCGAGGGGTACACCGACGCGCTGATGGCGCATCAGGCCGGCTTCGAAAACGTCGTGGCCAGCCTCGGCACGGCGCTTACGCCGGCGCAGGTCGCGCTCATCGCCCGCTATGCGCGCGAGATCGTCCTCGCCTACGACGTCGATCCCGCGGGGCAACATGCCGGCTCTATCGGCGGAGCGGAGCTGTTCCGGCTCATCGGGTCGCTCGCGGCCGAGGAGACCGGCGTCGAGATCACGCGGGTTCGGGTGGCGCGGCTGCCGCAGGGCAAGGACCCGGACGAAGTCATCCGCGACACGCCCGATCTCTGGCGGGAGGCGATCCGCACCGCCCAGCCGATCATCGAGTTCCTGATCGATTACTACGCCACGGCCTTCCCGATCCGGACGGCCGAGGGGCGGCGCCACGCTGTTGGGGCACTGCTCCCGATCCTGCGCGAGATCCGCGATCCGGTCATGCGCGATAGCTATCTCCAGACGCTGGCGCGCCGGACCGGGGTGGAGGAGCGGGTCCTGCTGGAGGCGCTGCGGGCGCCTGTGCCGGTGGGGCAGGCGGGCGCGGACGGGCGTGGAGGCTCGGGCGGGGCGGGCACCGGTTCGGGGCGCTTCACGGCGGACGCCGTCATGTCGGCGCCGGACACGATCGACACGAAGGCCGAGCTGAAGTCGCTGACGCGCGAGGAAGCTCGTCTGCTGAGGCTGCTTCTGCTCGTGCCCGAGCAGCAGGAACGTGTCGCCGAGACGCTGGCGGCGCAGGGAGCGCGGCTTCCCAGCACGCCGGCGCGCGAGCTGCTGGTTGCGATGCTGACCGACCGCGACCTCGACCGCGAGGCCGGTGGTCAGGGCGACTTCAAGCGCATGCGTTTCCTAGAGGCGCTGCCCCCGGAGCTGCACAGCCTGGCCATCGCCCTGTATGCGGACCGCGGCCCCAACGACCCAACCACGCTCGACACCGATCACGTCCGCAATGGCGTTGATCAGTGCCTCCTGGCCTTGGAGGCCGATCGAATCAGAGCCGAGCTCGAATTCATTCGCAACGAGATCGTCGAAGCCGAAGCCGTTGGTGACCGCGAAACCTGGGCCCGGCTTCTCGAGGCCAATCGCC
The DNA here is from genome assembly GCA_003157175.1 of Chloroflexota bacterium. GTDB lineage: Bacteria > Chloroflexota > Limnocylindria > Limnocylindrales > CSP1-4 > Fen-1039. Next base: position 1,069 of record PMIQ01000039.1, on the reverse strand, counting down.
AATTCAAAGAAGCGCTTCGGTCGCTGGGCCGGCGGCGCGAAGCCGTGAGCAACCTGACACCTGCTGGAGGACACCGATGACCGACCCCCTGGACAAGCAACTGGTAGAGGTGGCCCTCTCCGGCGGCAGCCGCCGCAAGGCAGATCTCGAGGAGGCCAAGGCCGCGGGCGTGCGAACGCGCCGCTCGGCCGAAGACGAGCCGCTCGACGAGGACGAGCTCCTCGCTGACGAGGACGAGGAGCTGGTGCCTCCGGAGGCACTCGAGGACGACACGGTCGAGCTCGGGGTGGAGGTCGTCGAGGAAGACGCCCTGGTCGGGCCGCACGCCGCGGGCGAGGTCCCGGTCAAGCTGGACGCGGAGGCTCTCGAGGAGCCGACTCCCGAGGAGCTCGAGGCGCTCTCCGCCGACATGATCGGGATCGACGACCCGGTCCGGATGTACCTGAAGGAGATCGGCAAGGTCGCGCTTCTCACGGCCGAGGAAGAGGTCGTGCTGGCCAAGGCCATCGAGCTCGGCGAGCAGATGGTCGACGAGCCATGGAAGGGCATCGTCTCGCTCCACGAGTGGACGCACCANNAAGACCCGGACGATCAAGCCGCAGTACAAGCTGCCCTTCGCGGCCGAATCGGCGCGCATGGTCGCCGACGCCGTCAAGGCGGAGGAAGCCGCCGACCTCCTGATTGCGACGCCTGACTTCCACCTGGTGAAAGCCGGCAAGGACGCCACCACCGAAGGGACCAAGGAGCTCCTCAAGGAGGCCCGACATCTGGTCCTTGCCTACAACGAGTCGCTGTCCGCGGACGCGTTTCTCGCTCTGCTCGACCGGGCCTACTTCGCCGTGCACAACGGCGACCTCGACTCTCGGGACAACGTCGGGCTGCGCGCCATCTACGACTGGAGCCGAGAAGCCGTCGCGTACCCGGCCCTCCAGCGTTGGATCGAAGGCGAGCACGACACCGATCTGCTGCGCCGCCTGGGCCACGACCCGGAGGTTCCGGCAAACACCAAGCTGGCCCACCGCCGCGGCGAGCTGGTTCGGATCGGGCGCGACGCGCGCGAGCAGCTGAC
>PMIQ01000234.1 GCA_003157175.1 Chloroflexota bacterium | reverse complement strand
GCGGCGCGGGGCGGCACGGGCGGGCTCCGGGCGGCACGGGGCACCCCCGGCCTGGCCGGGCCTAGCTAGCGCGAGCCGAATAGCGCTTGCAACCAGGATTCGAGCGGGCTCTCCGGCTGGGAAACGACCTGCGGCTTGATGCCAATCGAGCCCGGCGCGTCGGCAGGCAACGCAGGTGCGGCCGGATCGATCGTGAACGGNNCCCCGCGCCGTGAAGTCGACGAAGCCCGACTGCTGGATCACGTCGAGCTCGGCCTGGAGAGCGTCGATCTCATTCACGACCGCGGCGTTCCGAGCCCTCATCGCATCTGCCTGGTCCGCAGCCGCGGCCGCCTCTCCCACCTGGTGGGCGAAGACACCGACCAGCCACAGGCAAACGAGCCCGGCCACTATCACGGCCAGTTTCCGCCGGGAGAGTCCGAGCGACGGACGANNTGCCCACGCTGCTAGACTGTTGCCGCGATTCGCACAGACGTTCTGTTTGAGGTACGCGCATGCGCTACTACCAGCCGGCCGGGCTTGAGCGGGTGCTGGCCCAGATCCTGGCCGAACCGTCCCTTTCGAGTGGCGTGGTCCATCGGGCGACGATCCCCGCCAGGGCCGCCGATTTCGTGCCGATGCCGGGCTGGCTGGACCCGCGGATCGTCGCCGGCCTCGGCTCGCGGGGCATCGCCAGCCTGTATCGCCACCAGGCGGAGGCGATCGAGGCGGTTCGGGCGGGAGACGATGTCGTCGTCGTCACGCCGACAGCTTCGGGCAAGTCGCTGTGCTACCTCGTGCCCACGCTGCAGGCTCTTGCGGAAGATCCCACCGCCCGTGCCCTCTACCTGTTCCCCACCAAGGCCCTGGGCCAGGATCAGGTCGCCGAGCTGGGCGAGTTGAGTCGCGCCGCGGGCCTCCAGATCAACGCCTCCACGTACGACGGGGACACGCCGAACCCGATCAGATCGGCCATCCGATCGGCCGGCCAGGTGGTCGTGACGAACCCGGATATGCTCCACGCCGCCATCCTGCCGCATCACACCAAATGGTTCCAGCTGTTCGAGCAGTTGCGCATCATCGTCATCGACGAGCTGCACACCTACCGCGGTCTGTTCGGCAGCCACGTCGCCAACGTCCTGAGGCGGCTGCTGCGGATCTGTGCCCATTACGGTTCGCACCCAGTCATCGTCTGCTGTTCCGCGACGATCGGCAACCCCGCGGAGCTCGCCGCGGCCCTGACGGGACGGCAGCCGCGCCTCGTGGACCGCAACGGCGCCCCCACGGGCGAGCGCCACGTGTTGATGGTCCAGCCGCCGCTCCTGGATCCGGCAACGGGGGCGCGCGGCTCGGCGCTGACGCTGGCCACTCGCTGGGCCCTGCCGTTCCTGCGGGCCGGTCGCCAGACCCTCGTGTTCGGCCGCTCGAGAATGGGCGTGGAACTGATGCTTTCGACCCTTCGGGAGTCGCTGCGCCTGGGCGACGGGCCGCGAAGCCGGGTTCGGGGGTATCGCGGCGGGTACCTGCCCACTGAGCGCCGGGCGGTGGAGCGTGGCCTGCGCGACGGGGAGCTGCTGGGCGTCGTCAGCACGAACGCCCTGGAATTGGGCGTGGACGTGGGTCAGCTGGACGTGGCCATCCTGGCCGGGTACCCGGGCTCGATAGCGGCAACGTGGCAGCAGATGGGTCGCGCGGGACGGCGCCAGGGCACGAGCGTCGCGGTCCTGATCGCCGGCGGCGGGCCGGTGGACCGCTACGTCGTCCAGCATCCGGAGTTCCTGCTCGCCTCGCCGCCCGAGGAGGCGCGTCTGGACCCCGACAACCTGCACGTCCTGCTGGCCCACCTCAAGGCGGCCTGCTTCGAGCTCCCGTTCGAGCCGGGCGAACGTTTCGGGCCCAGCGAGGCCGAGCCGCTGCTCGCCTTCCTCGGCGAGGAAGGGCTGGTGCGGCGTGCCGGCGACGATCGCTGGTACTGGTCGAACGAGAACTTCCCCGCTTCTTCGGTGTCGCTGCGGACCGCGGCGGAGGAGAACGTCGTGATCATCGACACGACGCCGGACCGGCCCCGGGTGATCGGTGAGATCGACATCTTCGCGGCCCAGACGCTCGTCCACGAAGACGCCATCTATATCCACGAATCCGCCCAGTTCCACGTCGATCGGCTCGACTGGGACGAGCGCAAAGCCTACGTTCGTCGGGTCGACGTCGACCACTACACCTACGCCGACCGGGCGGTCACCCTCAAGCCCCTGGAGACGTTCGACGCCGCTCCTGCCGGGGGCGGAAGCCGGGCCCACGGCGAGGTGATGGTCTCGAGCCTGGTCAGCATGTTCAAGAAGCTCAAGTTCGGGACGGACGAGAACCTGGGCTGGGGACCGGTCCACCTGCCCGAGATCGAACTCCAGACGACCGCCTACTGGCTCATGGCCGGCGCGACGGCGCAGGGATGGCGGCGCGCCGATCTGGACGTTGCCCTCCTCGGCGCCGGCCGGGCGATGCAGGCGGTCGCCGCCGTGCTGCTGATGGTCGATCCGCGCGACCTGGGGCTCGTGAGCCAGGTTCGCTCGCCCCACAACCAGGAGCCGACCGTCTACTTGTACGAGGCCGTACCCGGCGGCGTGGGTCTGTCCGAGCGTTTGTTCGAGCGCCATGACGAGCTGGTAGCGGGCGCGGCCGAGTTGATCGCCGGATGTGGCTGCTCGAACGGGTGCCCGGCCTGCACCGGGCCGCGACTCGAACCGGACGTGGACGCCAAGGCTCTGGCGTTGCGGCTGCTCCGGGCGCTGATCGCGAACCGAGCGACGAGCGGCGCCGCTCCCACCGCGGCTGCGTGAGCGATGGACGGGACTCGGCTCCAGCGCCGCCTGGGTGACCTGAGGCGCGAGCGAGAGGCCACCGGACGCGCTGCAACGGCGCGGGCCGAGCGCTCCGGCGAGGGCGACCCGGACATCCGTAGGGCGATCGATTCGATCGTGGCCGCGGCAGATTCGTTCGGGCCGCCTCAACCGGTCTGGCGCGACATCGGGCCGGTTGATCCCGCGGCGCTGGCCCGGCGGCTGGCACAGGGGCTCGACGGCGATGCGATCGAGACACCACGTGGCTGGTACGTCCGCCGTGAGCTCCGCCCGGTTTATCTGCCGGTCGATCGGTATCGGCTGGCCGGCCTCCCAGGAATGCCGCCGCCGTCCACTCCCCTCCTCTGCCTGGACACCGAAACGACCGGTCTGGGCAGCGCGGCCGGCACGGTCGCCTTCCTGATCGGCCTGGCCTGGTGGGAGGGCGATCGGCTGCGACTGCTACAGCTGGCGCTGCCGGACCATTCGGAGGAGGGCGCGCTGCTCGACGCCCTGGCAGCCGAAACCCCCGGGAATGCCTGGCTCGTGACCTACAACGGTCGAAGCTTCGACTGGCCTCTGCTCGAGACGCGCTTTCGAATGAACCGCGACCGACCGCCCGCGACCGGCGGCCACCTGGACCTCCTGCTGCTCGTGCGGCGGCTGTTTCGACACCGCTTGCCGGACGCGCGCCTGCAGACCGTGGAGCGGCATCTCCTGCGCCGCCATCGCGCCCCGGACATTCCGGCGTCGGAGATCCCCGCCATCTACCACTCCTTCCTGCGCGGCGGTCCCGTTGGGCCGATCCGAGTCGTGGCCCGGCACAACGCCGAGGATGTCGTGACGCTCGGGCGAATCCTGGCGCACCTTGAACGCGGCTACGGCATCGGCGAGGTGCGGCGCTGGGCCCCGAAGGGCGATCTGGTGCGGCTGGCGCGGCTCTTCCGCCACGAGGGTCGGGTCGATGAGGCGCTCTCGTGTCTGGAGACCGCGGCCGAGGGCATCGACGGCGGCGATCCGGAAGTGGCGCTCGCCACGGTCGAGCTGGCGCGGCTGCTGCGCCGGACCGGCAGAGCCGTGGAGGCGGGCGTCGCGTGGAGCCGTCTCGTGACCGCTCCGGGACCGCTCGCCGCGCTGGGCTGGGTCGAGCTGGCGAAGGAGCGCGAGCATCGCGAGCGCGACCTGGCGGGCGCGTGGGCCGCCACGGACGAGGCTCTGCTGGCGCTCTATCGCAGCCGCGGGCATGGGCAAGCGGCCTTGCGGCGCGGTCTCGAGGCGGATCTGGCGAGTCGCCGGGCCAGGCTGGCGCGGCGGCTGGAGCGCGCGCCGATCTGACCCGGCCGACGGACCCCGAACTGGGCCCATTCGGCCCCGCCGCCACCTCCGTACGGCACGCACCAAACACCCTCGGCGCGTCCGACTATTCCCTTCCGACCAGCAATGAGAGACGCCATGAAGCCAGCTTCGTTACTCCGGCAAACCCTCGACCTCATCGAGGCTATGCCGCTCTTCGTCGTGACGCCGCTCCTGCGGCCCTGGCATACGCACTGGGGCTCCCGCCCGACGGAGGTGGTCTCAGCGATGCCCGGCGACGAGCTCTTCCCGCGGGCGCAGTTCCAGGCGAATCGAGCGATCACCATCGCCGCGCCGCCGAGCGAGGTGTGGCCGTGGCTCCTGCAGGTCGGGTTCGGCCGCGCCGGCTTCTACAGCTACGATCTGCTCGATTCGCTCGGCTGTCCAAGCGCCGATCGCGTCGTCCCCGAACTCCAGACTATCCAGGTCGGCGACTGGGT
>PMIQ01000195.1 GCA_003157175.1 Chloroflexota bacterium | reverse complement strand
GGTCGGGGCGAGAGGAGTGGCGCCCACGCTTTCCAACTGACATATGAGATCGCGTCGGCTGCTGGGCGGCTGGTCGAGGTGGCGTAGTCGGCGGCCCGATTGGATTCGGACCCACGGCCAGCCGATCAGAGGTGATCTCGACGCCACCGTTGTAGGACGAGCGTGAACCCTAGTCATCCGGTGTTCGACGGGCCGCCCTATGTCCAGTCCGCGTCCGCTGACTCGCGGTCAGTCGTTCAGTTCGCTACCTGGCGAGCGGATCGCGCGCGGCGACAACCCGGGCACTGAGCGGCGGGCCGCTGCCTCGGGGTTCGGTCTCGTGGCCTTTCGCCGGCTTGAGCCGAACCACCACAGGAGGGGCACCGCAGCGGCCGGCGCATCGACCAGCGAGTAGGTCAGGCCCCCGCCCTGCGTGTCGAACGCCACGCGGAGCCATGTCAGCGTAAGTGGCAGGAAAGGGAGGGTCAACACGACGATGGTCGCGCAGCCGTACCACCAGACTCGGGTTCGGATCCCGAAGAGCGCGAGGGGAAACAGCGAAGGCTTGAAAAGGGCCAGCGACGCCGGTGTGCCCCAGGCCGCCGCGGCCGCGAGCACGGCGAAGAAGAACATGCCCGGGTTGCCATCGAACACGAAGGCCAGGTTCTTGGGGTAAACGAAGACGAGGAGCGAGACCGCGATCGCCCAGGCCGGAGGACGGAGACGCCAGAACGCCGCGGCGGAAACGGCTACTGGGATGGCCCACCAGAGGGCGGCCGGCAGAAATTTGAACGGCAAGAAGAGCCAGAGCGCGACCGGCGGATACATGACGTCGCCCATTTCGAGCGCGTACGGTCCCGAGAGTTGGCGGGACAGGAAATACGATCCGCCGTCCAGCCAGCGGGTGGTTGCGTCCATGTAGATCCGGTAGTCGTCGCCGACGTAGCGGCCCCAGTTGAGTTGCCCGAACCCCACGGCCAACTCCATGACGATCACGCAGGCGGCGGCGAAGCCCACCACGATCCATGCGTAGCGTCCGATCGGTGAACGCATACGGTAACCTCTCTCGTCCCGGGCTGAGCCTGTGAGAGGGTCACATACTGCCACACCGCAGACCCGCGAATGGCGTCATGTGGTCAAGTTAGGCCATCTGCCCAGGCCCCATGTGTCGCCGTGGCGACAGGCCCACCGAGGAACATGGACCACCCCAGGACACGGGACTCGTCTGGCGGGCGGCGCACTCCGGCCGGACGGTCTATCGATCCAGCGAGATGGCGGCGATGCTGGCCGCGGCTCGGGCAGGTGCATTCGACGTCCTCCTCGTTGGCTACGTATCCCGGTGGCAGCGGAACCTGCGACGGACCCTCGAACTGCTCGAAGACGTGCTACATCCGGCCGGCGTCGCCGTGTACTTCTGCGACGAAGAGATCCTCTCGTCGAGCGAGCGCCATTGGGACCAGCTTGTCGACGAGGCGAAGGACGCGGAGCGGTATAGCCGGCGGCTCTCGCGGCGGATCCGCGAGGGCTACGCGAGCAAGGGGACCAAGCAGGCCGACCCTGGCGGGCACGCGCCGTTCGGCTTCCGGCGCAACGAGGCGAAACTGATCGAGCCCGACCCGGACCAGATCGAGATCGTGCGACGATGTTCGAGCTGGCGTCGGCAGGTCCAGGGCACAGAGATGATCACGGCGATGGCAGTTCGTCTGGCCGAGCTCGACGGCGCCGCGGCCGTAGAAAACTCATGGCTGATCTGGTGGAGCCGGCCAAAGCCGACGCACTTGAGAAGGCCGGAGAGGGCCGTCAGGCGCTTGGCATCGCGGCCGGCTGGGTCCGGGCGAGACTGACGCCGCAGACCGATGTCGCGACGTATGTAGCGCCGCCTGACGCGCCATAATGCCGCGGATGCAACTTACCGCCGGCGTCTACAAGGTCGATGGCCTGAGGGCGGCCAATGTCTACCTCGTGGCGGTCGATGACGGCCTCCTGCTGGTTGATACCGGCATGCCCGGCAACGCGAAGCGGATCGTGGCCTTCATCGAGAGCACCGGCCATCACGCGGCCGACCTGCGCTACATCGTCCTTACGCACTGCGACATAGACCACATCGGCAGCGCCGCGCGGCTCAAGGAGCTGACAGGCGCCAGGGTCGCCATCCACCAACTCGATGGCCCCGTCCTCGCGGGGCAGCAGAGGGCCCAGAAGGGCGGGGCTCTGATGGCCGTGTTCGGTCGGCTGTTCAGGATTCGGCACGTCGTGCCAGACCTTCTCCTCAAGGATGGCGATGTTGTCGGTGGCCTGACCGTGATCCACGTGCCCGGTCACACCGCCGGGAGCATCGTTCTGGTCCGCAAGGATGGTGTGGTGTTCTCCGGCGATGCGCTACTCAGTGACAACGCAGGGCAGGTCCGCCCGCCTAGGCCGCGTCTTGCGCTCGATCCAGCGCAGGCGCAGGTCTCCGCCGAGCGGATCAAGGCCCTGCCGATCAAGCTGCTCTGCACAGGCCACGGGGCGCCGGTCCGTTTCTAGCCGGCGCCGCTGGCCGAGCATCTGACCAGGAGCGCTATTCACTCATGGTGTAGCGGACACCCGCATGCTCTGCGCCCCGTCGTCAGCCAAGACTCCGATGTCAACTGTCTGGGAGAATGTCATCGCTCGGCGTGCTCGCACGACGAGTCGACGGAGATCGACCCGCTCCCTGGTCGTGCCGGTCGCGTCTCGCTGCTGGGCAGCCCCGTTGCTTTGTCTCTGGCCGACTCTTCTAGGACGTGAGGATGGCAATGGATCTGCTCGAGGCGATTTCCGGACGGCGATCGGTTCGCGACTACACCAGCCAGCGGCCAGACGACTCGATCATCGCCCAGTTGCTGACCGCTGCCGTGAACGCTCCCAGCGCTCGCAACGGTCAGCCATGGCGCTTCACGGTCGTACGGGACCCCGAACTGCTCGATCGCCTCTCGACCGAGGCCAAGGCATACCAGCTGGCCACACTGCCGGCCGGGCNNTGCACCACGCCCCGGCATTGGTCCTCATCTCGGCCGTAGAGCCCTCGACCTGGGCAGGCGAGGATTGCGCCCTTGCCGCCCAGAACCTGATGCTCGCGGGCTGGAGCCTGGGTCTCGGCAGCTGCTGGATCGGCAATGTCCAGTTCTACCTGAACTCCCCGGAGGGCAAGCGGCTTCTCGGCTTGCCTGACGGATGCGTGCCGGCAGCCCCGATCATCGTCGGCTACCCTGCGAGCCAGCCTGTCCCAGTCCCGCGCAACGAGCCCGTTGTCAGCTGGATTGGTTAGAGGAGGCGTTCGTCTCCGCTGCTCGCAGACCGCGACGACTCGGCCCGAGCGCCCACGCTCAGGGTCCTGACGCTATGACTCCGTCGT
>PMIQ01000028.1:4716-13641 GCA_003157175.1 Chloroflexota bacterium | reverse complement strand
CCTTCGCACTGGTGCTCCGAGAGGACCTCCATGACCCGGCCGTCGACGGAGAGGTGGTTGTCGCCGGGGATCATTTCGGCGTCCCAGGCCTTGCCGGTCACCTCGAAGATCGCCTGGAAGCGGTTGGAGGCGGTCTCGTCGGGGCCGAACATTCGGAAGTTGTCGACGTTGTTCTTCATGACGTCGCGGACGAAGGTGCCGGCCACGTAGGTCGCTTCGCTCGTGGAGCCGCCCGGCTTGGGCACGTCGACCGCGTAATCGCGGAAGTCGGGCATGATCAGCTCGCGCAACAGCAGGCCGCCGTTAGCGTGCGGGTTGGCGCCCATTCGATGCCGGCCGTGTGGGGCCAGGGCCGCGAACTCGGGCCGGAACGTGCCCTTCTCATCGAAAAGCTCTTCGGGCTTGTAGCTGCGCATCCAGGACTCGAGCAGATCGCGGTGGCCGGCGTTCGTCCGAGCCTCGTCGATGGGGACCTGATGGGCCCGCCACGTGCCTTCGACCGGCAGGCCGTCCACGACCTTCGGGCCGGTCCAGCCCTTGGGCGTCCGAAGGACGATCATCGGCCATTGCGGGCGGCCGGTCGTCTTGCCTGAGCGAGCCGACGACTGGATCTCGCGGATCTCGTCGAGGACGGTGTCGAGGGTCGCGGCCAGCTGCTGGTGGACGAGGGCCGGGCGGTTGCCCTCGACGAAGTACGGCTTGTAGCCGTAGCCGATCATGAGGTCGCGCAGCTCGTCCTGGGGGATGCGGGCCAGGATCGTGGGGTTGGCGATCTTGTAGCCGTTGAGATGGAGGATCGGCAGGACGGCGCCGTCGCCCTTGGGATCGAGGAACTTGTTCGAGTGCCAGCCGGTCGCGAGCGGGCCCGTCTCGGCCTCGCCATCGCCGACGACGCAGCAGACCAGCAGATCGGGGTTGTCGAAGGCGGCGCCGTAGGCGTGTGAAAGCGAATAGCCGAGCTCGCCGCCTTCGTGGATCGAGCCCGGGGTTTCCGGGGCGACGTGGCTCGGGATGCCGCCGGGGAACGAGAACTGGCGGAAGAGCTTGCGCATGCCGTCTTCGTCCCGGGTGATGCTCGGGTAAAAGTCGGTGTAGCTGCCCTCGAGGTAGGTGTTCGCGACGATACCGGGGCCGCCGTGCCCCGGGCCGATGACGTAGATGGCGTTGAGGTCGCGGGCCTTGATCTCGCGGTTCATGTGGGCGTAGATCAGGTTGAGACCCGGCGTGGTGCCCCAATGGCCGAGGAGCCTCGGCTTGACGTCGACGGCTTCCAGCGGCCGCCGAAGCAGCGGGTTGTCGAGCAGGTAGATCTGGCCGACGCTCAGATAGTTTGCGGCGCGCCAGTATGCGTCGATCAGATGTAGCTCTTCGGCGCTGAGCGGTCCGACGCCGTTCGCCAAACGAGTGGTTGTCCCGCTGTCAGCCATGCGCGTGTCTCCATAAGCTCGGCCCGACTCGACCGTGAGTCGATGTGCCGAATCTTCGTCTTCCGGCAATCTTGAACCATCGGCGGCCCGGCGTCAGGCGAGCCGCTCAGAGCCGGATGGGACATGACCCCCGACGAGGATCCGCCATTCAAGCATCAACGGACTACCGATCTGCGATGGCTTGCACGACAGGCGAAGATCGCAACGTGAAGCCCGTCCACGGGTCCCCTCGACTCGCGCGTCGCGGGCCGGGCGGCGTCCCGGCCGACGACCGGCCTGGCGCGACGTTGCCGATGCCCTGGCCATCCGCTACGGCCGCCTGGGGCGATGTATCCTCACCCCGCCCAATCGCCGCTCACCGTCACCAGATGAGGGGCGCCGGGTGTCAGCGCTTGTCGCAGCCCTGCCGGGAGCCCACGATCGGAGGCTCCGTTCGTGACTGCCGCGCGCGGGACATACGACTGAGCATCGAGGAGGCAACGCGGTGGACTTCAGGGGCAAGCTGTGCACCCTCTACCCGATCTCCTGGCAGGGGGCGGCGGTCGCGCCGAAGCAGGTGGACTTCAATGCGGTCGCCCAGACATTCCAGGGCATCCTGGTGGGCGAGCTTGGCCGGGCGGGTCTCGACCTGCGCATGCCCGTGGCGGGCACGCCGGACGGGGAGCTGGTCATCCATGGACAGATCGTGCGCGCCGATCCCGGGAGCCGGCTGATGCGGTGGCTCTTCACCTGGTTCGCGGGCGCGGCCGTTTTCGAGGTCGAAGGCCAGGTCGGAGACGCGTCGGCGCCGTTCGGCGGGTTCCACGCGAAGGGGACGAGGCGGGCCGGCATCGGCGGCGGAGATTCGCAGCAGCTGCTGAACGATGCCGCGAAGCTGGCCGCCCAGGAATCGGCACGCCAGATTCTGGCTGCGCTCGCGGCTCATTGAAGGAGACGCCGATCTCATGAACGAGACGCCTCCCGGCTACCCGCCCCCCGCGCCGGCCGCGGGCCCTCCGGCGGGCTACCCGCCCGCGGCTTATCCGCCGGCCTATGCCCCGTATCCGCAGTTTCGCTCGCCCCTGCAATGGAAGGCGTACGTTCGGACCCAGCTGGATGCCGGCCAGCCCGTAGCCAGAATGCTGTCGGAGATGGGAGCCGCGGGCGTCGGACAGCAGGATGCCTACCGTCTGGTCACGGAAATCGTCGGTGCCATGCGCAAGCGGGCCCTCGCTTTCGTCGTCGGGGGCGCCATCGCCGTGCTGGTGGGACTCGCGGTTACCGTGGCCACCATGCAGGCGGCGCAGCAGGAGGCCGAATCGTCGGGCAGCGGGATGTACGTCATGTGGTGGGGACCGATCGTCTTCGGAGCCATCGCCGCGGTCTACGGCCTGTACCTGCTCGGCCGCGTGCCAAAGTCGAACCCCTGACCTTTTGTCAGACCTCGAACCGGTCCCCTTCCGCGACGAGCTGTATGGGGCCGGCGAAAGCGGATTGGGCGGCGGCGAGGGCATCGGCGCGCGAGTATCCCATCTGGATGTGCGTGATGAGCAGCCGCTCGGCGCGGCCGTCGGTCGCGGCCCGGCCGGCGGCCCCGGCGTCCAGGTGCTCGGCGCCGGCGGGGACCGGCCCGGCCCCAAACGAGGCCTCGCAAAGAAGAGTGTCGCCGGGATGGATGAGCGGGACGAGGTCCTCGGCGTGGCCGCAGTCGCCGGAGTAGACCAGGCCCGGGCCGGCGGCCGCTCCCGACGCTCCCGCGACCGATACCCGCAGCGCGTAGCTCTCCTCGGTGTGATGAACTCGGCGCGCCTCCACCGCGAATGGCCCAAAACGCTGCAACGCGGCAACGACAGCCATGTCCAGAGACGCGGCCGCGAACCCGGGGTGGGCATGGAGAGCGTCGAGCCGATCCCCGAGCCCGGTCGGACCCACGACCCGAACCCGTCGCGGCGGATCGAACTGGAAACGCAGGTAGTGGCGCAGCGGAACGAGGTCCACGAAATGGTCCGGGTGAAGGTGAGTGATCACCACCGCTGCCAGCCCGCTCGGGTCCGTCGTCGACGCCAGATTCGGGAAGGCGCCCTGGCCAAGGTCCAGCAGGAGCGCCGCGTCACCGTGGCGAACCAGAAAGCTCGCCGCGGCCGCCCCGCGACGGTCCGTGTAGGCCGGCCCAGCTCCAATGACAATCAACTCCATCGGGCAAGGGTACGCTCGCCACGGCGGCTGAGTTGTCGGCCAGACGACTGTCTGCGGCGCTTGCGGCGGAGCCGGGCTTATCGGCGGAACCGCTCCGGCAGCACCAGGTCGCCGCGGTCCACGGCCCGTTGAAGCGTCAACCGGTCGAAGCCCGCGGCGGCCACGATCTCACAGGCTTCCTCGATCCCGAAGGCGAAGCAATTGGGCAGATGCGAGTCCGAGCCCACCGTGACCCGCCGCCCGCCGAGCTCGCGGAAGCGGGCCACGACCCACGGCCCCGGGTACGTCTCGCCGGTCGGATGACGCAGCCCCGACGCATTCACCTCGAGGGCCGTGCCGCCCTCGACCAGCGCGACCAGCAGCGGCTCGTAGACCTCGGGAATGGCCGCGAAGTCCGCGGCCGAGAACCACGGCACCAACCAGCGCTTGATCATGTCGAGATGGCCCAGCGTGTCGAAGAGGCCGCTCCGGATCGCCGCGGCAACCTCGGCGAAATAGGGCGCCGTTGCCTCGGCGAGCGACTTCCCGGCCACGAACGAAGCCAGGCGCGACCGATCGTACGGCCCGTCCGACATGCCGTGGACCGAGCCGATCGAATAGTCGTACGAGTGGGTCGCCAGGTGCTCGCGGATCTGGTCCTGGTAGCGGCTCTCGTACGTCAGTTCGACTCCGAAGCGGATCGTGACCTTGCCGGCCCAGCGCTCTGCCGCGTCGCGGACGACCTGCTCGCGGTGCTTGTACGACGTGTACTGGTAGGCCGGCGCGCCCGGCATGAAGTCGAGATGGTCCGTGATGGCGATCTCGCGCACGCCGCGCTCGGCGGCCTGGGCCGCGTACAGCTCCAGAGGCACGGCCGAATCGGGCGAGAGCTCGGTGTGGAGGTGGGCGTCGAGCGGGACGTCGAACGCCTGGGCGGGCAGACGGCGGCCGGCGGCGGGCGCAAGTCGCCCGATTTCGGGGGCGCGCTTCTCCACTAGGCCGAAATCAGGCCGAGCTCCCGGCCCACCTTGCCGAATGCCGCCAGGCACCGATCGAGCTGTTCGGTCGTGTGCTCGGCCGTGACGATCGTTCGAATTCGAGCCCGATCGAGCGCGACGGTCGGATAGACGACCGCCTGGGCGAAGACGCCCTCCTCGAACAGTCGCTGGCTGAAGCGCGCGGCCGTCGCCGAGTCGCCCATNNATCACCGGCGTGATCGGCGTCTCCGAGGCGCCCGTGTCGAAGCCGAGCCCGCGCAGCTCGCCCTTGAAGTAGATCGTGTTGACCCAGAGACGGTCGATCAGCTCTGGTTCCTCCAGCAGGACGTGGATGGCGGCCAGGCACGCGGCCGCCACGGCCGGCGGATGGGAAGTGGAGAAGAGGAACGGGCGGGACCGCTGGATCAGCATGTCACGCAGCGCCTGACTGCCGGCGACGTACCCGCCCAGCACGCCCAGCGCCTTGCTCAGCGTTCCCACCTGGATGTGGACCCGGCCGTGGAGATCGAAGTGATCCACCGTCCCGCGGCCATTCCGCCCAACCACGCCCGAAGCGTGGGCGTCGTCCACCATCACGGCTGCCCCGAATTCCTCGGCCGCGGCCACGATCTCCGGCAGCGGCGCGATGTCGCCGTCCATGCTGAAGACCCCGTCGGTGACCACCAGGATGAGCCGGTACGGCTGCCCGCCGGCGTCAACTCGTCCTTTCTCGCGGGCCTCGCGCAGCAGCTCGCGCAGGGCCGCCGTGTCCTTGTGCGGGAACACGACCCGGGGCGCCTTGCTCATCCGCATGCCGTCGATGATCGAGGCGTGGTTGAGCGCGTCGGAGACGATCAGGTCCCGCTCGCCGGCCACGACCGGGATCACGCCCGTGTTGGCGGCGAAGCCCGACTGGAAGGTGAGCACGGCTTCGGTGTGCTTGAACTCGGCCAGCTCCGTCTCGAGGCGCTCGTGGATCGTCATGTTGCCGGCGATCGTCCGGACCGCCCCGGAGCCCGTCCCGAAATCGCGGGTCGCTTCGATCGCGGCTTGCTTGAGCTTGGGGTGAGTGGCGAGGCCCAGGTAGTTGTTCGAGGAGAGGCTGATCAGCTCTTTCCCGTCGACCACGACCTCGGCCGCCTGAGGCGAGCTGAGCACCCGCATCGGGCGGTAGAGGTTCTGCCGCTTCAGCTCCTCGATCTCGTCGGCCAGGAAGCCGAGCGGGTCCGGTCGGGCGCCCTGCGCGGTCATGTCGCGCCTCCTTCGTTCACCATCGACTCGGCGGTCGACTCCGGCTCGAGGTTGTCGCTCTCCTGCGGCAGCAGCACGACCTTGCCGGCGACGCCCTGCGCCAGGAGGTCGAAGGCTTCGGCATAGCGGCTCAGCGGCAGCCTGTGGGTGATGATCGGGCTCACGTCCAGCCCTTCGCGCAGCAGCGCCGCGGTCTTGTACCACGTCCGCCACAGCTCGCGGCCGGTGATGCCGTACACGCGCAGGCCGCGGAAGATGATCGCGTCGTTCAGGTCGATGGTGACCGGCCGTGACGGCAGGCCGAGCAGCGAGACGCGCCCGCCGTTGGTCGTCATCTCGAAGGCCTGGTGGATGGCCGATTCGGCGCCGCTCATCTCCAGGACCACGTCCACGCCGGTGCCTCCGGTCTCGCGCCGGATCTCCGCCACCACGTCGCCGGCGCCGTCCAGGACGCAGTCGGAGCCCATGCGGGCCGCCATCTCGCGCCGGTGCGGCATGATGTCCGTGGCGAAGACGCGCGACGCGCCGGCGAAGCGGCAGATCGCCACGGCCATCAGCCCGATCGGACCGCAGCCCAGGACCGCGACCGTGGCGGTGGTGATGTCCTCCACGAATGTGGCGAAGACGGCGTTGCCCATCGGCTCCTGGATCGCGGCGATCTCCGGGGCCAGCCCCTCGCTCGGCCAGGCGTTGCGTTCGGGCAGGCACATGTACTCGGCAAAGGCGCCGTCGGCGTCGACGCCCAGGATTCGAAGGTTGGCGCAGACGTGCTCGCGGCCGGTCCGGCACTGGTAGCAGGTCCAGTCGACGAGATGTGTTTCGGCGGCGACCCGGGTACCCAGGGGCACCGCGCCGGTGCCCGGCCCGTGCGCCACCACGCGGCCGGCCATCTCGTGGCCGAAGATGCGCGGCAGGTATTTGCCCAGACGGCCCTGCGCCCATGGGTCCCAGCGGTAGATGTGCAGATCGGTGCCGCACAGCGACACCGCCTCGAGGCGGATCAGGACCTCGCCCGGGCCGGGATGCGGGACGGGGACTTCGCGCAGCTCCGCGCCGGCTTCGGGCCTGACCTTGACCAGCGCCCGCATCGTCTTTGGGATGCGGATGTCGATCGAAGTGGCCGCCGCGATCGCCGACCCGGCGCCGGGTTCGCTCATTGCCTTCCGCCGCCGCGGTTTCGGCCCAGGAACGCCTTGCCTGTGCCCGCTCCGTCCGAGGGCGAGCCGAGGATCGATACGGGTCGGTCGGCCATGAACCGCGCCGCCGGCGACCCGGCCGGGGCATTGCCCTCTTCGTCGGTGATCGGGTTGGTCAGCGTGCCGATCCGTTCGACCTCGACCCTCACCAGGTCGCCCGGCTGCAGGAAGATCTGCGGATCGCGGAAGACCCCGACGCCTCTGGGTGTGCCAGTGACGATGACGTCGCCTGGTTCGAGGCTGATCTCCTGGCTGATGATCGAGATGAGTTCGGCCACGCCGAACAGGAGGTCCGACGTGTTGCCATCCTGCATCGGGAAGGCGCTGACGGCAGCCGTGGCTGAGTGCGGACCCGCGCCCGTGGCCTCGCCCGTGGCCTCGCCCGTGGCGCCGGGGCCCGCGGCGGCCATCCGCCAGCTCCGGACCGCGAGCCCGCGACCGTCGCCGAGCTCGTCTGCCGTGACCAGCACCGGTCCGAGCGGCAGGAACGTGTCCGAGCTCTTGGCCCGAAGCCACTGTCCGTCGCCCTTCTCGCCGGGTCCGAGAGCCCTCGCCTGGCCCTGCCAGTCGCGGGCGGTGACATCGTTCGCGGCCGTGTACCCGGCCACGTGGCTCAGCCCGTCGGCCGGGCTGACACGGCTCGCTCGCCGCCCGATCACGACCGCCAACTCGGCCTCGAGGTCGAGGGCATGGGTTCCGGCCGGATGCCGGATCGGCTCGCCGTCGGCGGTCAGCGCGTTGGCGAACATCGAGAACAGGACCGGCCGAACGGGGCGCTCCAGCCCTTGCTCGCGGATGTGGTCGAGGTAGTTGTAGCCGACCCCGATCACCTTGCCGGGGC
Organism: Chloroflexota bacterium; assembly: GCA_003157175.1. Lineage (GTDB taxonomy): Bacteria > Chloroflexota > Limnocylindria > Limnocylindrales > CSP1-4 > Fen-1039. The sequence goes on along the minus strand of PMIQ01000028.1, from coordinate 5,795 downwards.
GCGGGATCGGCGATCCCAGCCGAATGTCCGCCGGAGCGAGAACGGCCGCCTTGAGCAGGTCCGGGTTCGCCCGCGTCAGCGCTTCCCTGATCCTGGAGAAGTCCGGGTCGCGGGCGATTAGCGACGCCAGGTCCATGCGGCCGAAGTTGGCATCGAGCGACGGCGTGAGCTGGGCCAGCGCGATGAGGGGCACGAGGCCGCCGCCCACGAGCACGGCCACTCGATCGTCGGGCGTTCGATGGTCAGGGGCCCCGGCATCGCCGCCGGCTACGGGGCGAAACGTCACCAGTCGCATGGCGGACCTCCAGCCTCGGTCGTTTCAACACATCGGGTCAGGTTGCCGAGCACGCCCTGATTCTGCCACGGGTCCGATGCGGGGGCCCGCCGTGGGTGCCGGCGGCCCGCACCGCCCCGAACGTTGACAGCCACTCCCCGCCCGGATAGCGTGCCGAGCGCCGGCGCGCCTCGCATCAGCCGGCGCAATCTCGGGACCGACAACCGTTGGAGGACGCCGTGGCGACCAGGACGAGGCGAGCCCGCAGCGCCGACGTGGCGAGGGAAGCCGGCGTCTCGAAGACCGCGGTCTCATTCGCCTTCAACAGCCCGGAACGCCTGAGCGCCGCGACCGCCGAGCGGATTCGCGAGGTTGCGGACGGCCTGGGTTATCGGCCCCATCCCGTGGCCCGGATGCTGGCCCAGAAGAACACCATGACGATCGGCCTGCTCACCCCGCAGGCACTCTCCGCCGTCTTCGCCAACCCCTTCTTCGCCACGCTGTGTGGGGGAGTGGCCGCCGTCACGGACCAGGCCGGCTATGGGCTGCTCTTCGTCTCGCCGCTTCACGGGTCTCTGATCCGGGCTCTCGGCCGCGCCACCGTCGACGGTTTCGTGGCCGTCGGCCTCTCCGAGGACCACCCTGAGGTCGAGCAGATCCGCCACGCCGGCGTCCCGATGGTCCTCGTCGACGGGGATGCCTTCCCCGAGCATGGGTCGGTCGAATCGAACGACGAAGTGGGAGCTCGAGCCGCCGCCCGCCACCTGCTGAGTCTCGGCCATCGCGAGTTCGTGGTCGTCGGCAT
>PMIQ01000028.1:0-4667 GCA_003157175.1 Chloroflexota bacterium | reverse complement strand
CTCGGGGGCATCGCGCTGGCGGACGAGCGCATCGTCGTCGGGCCGGCCACCTTCGACGGCGGAGTGGCCGCATTCCGTCGCGTCTGGGAGGACGAGATCCGGCCCACGGCCATCCTGGCGATGAGCGACGTCATGGCGATCGGCGTCATCTGGGCGGCGCGCGAGGCNNGGCTTCGACGACCTGGACGTCGCGCCCCACGCCAACCCGCCGCTGACCACCGTCCATCAGCCGATCCGCCAGAAGGGCGAGGAGTCGGCCAGGCTGCTGCTGCGAATGATCGCCAGCCCGGACGTGGAGAGGCCCGAGCACCGGGTCCTGGAGACGAGACTCATCATTCGCGCCTCGACCGCACCGGCGGCGGGGCGTGCCTCGAACGCACCGGCGGGGCCGACCGTGGCCCCGAGGCCGGCTGCCGGACACTCGTCGGCGAGGGACAATCGCAAGCAGCGGGAAGACTGAGTTGGCCGCCGCCCACCCGACGGGCCCCGACTGGGTCCGCGACGCGGTCTTCTACCAGATCTTCGTCGATCGCTTCGCGGCGAGCGCCCGGGTCCCCAGGCCCGGAGCGATGGAACCGTGGGACGACCCGCCGACGCCCCACGGCTTCAAAGGCGGCGACCTCCTCGGGATCGCCGAGCACCTCGACTACCTCGCGTCCCTCGGCGTCACTGCGCTATACCTGACCCCGGTCTTCGCCTCGGCCTCGAACCACCGCTACCACACCTTCGACTACGAGAACGTGGATCCGCTTCTCGGCGGCAACGCGGCCCTGCGCGAGCTTCTCGACGAGGCCCACCGGCGCGGCATGCGTGTCATCCTCGACGGCGTCTTCAACCACGCCAGCCGNNGGCTTCTGGCCGTTCCACCACATCCTGGAGAACGGCATCCGGTCGCCCTACCGCGATTGGTTCCACCTGGACCCCGACGTCCTGGCCGGCCGCCGCGGCCTGACCGCTTACCCGGGGCAAACCGACACGAACGCGCGTCTCGGATACCGTGCCTGGTGGGACCTGCCCGCGCTGCCCAAGTTGAACCACTCCAACCCGGCCGTGCGCGAGTACATCTTCGGCATCGCTGAGCGCTGGCTGCGCTTCGGCATCGACGGCTGGCGCCTGGACGTGCCCGATGAGATCGACGAGCCCGGCTTCTGGGAGGAGTTCCGGCGGCGCGTCGTGGCGGTGAACCCCGCCGCCTATCTCGTCGGCGAGATCTGGAACCCGGCCCCCGAATGGCTGGCCGGCGCGGCCGGCGATCACGCCACCGGCCGTTTCGACGGCCTGATGAACTATCCGCTGGCCGAGGCGATCCTCTCATTCGTCGGCGCGGGCCGCCTCGACGAGGACCTGGTCGCGAAGACCGACGAATACGCGCGAACTGTCCGCCCGATCGACGGACCGGAGTTCGGCCGCCGGCTCGAAGCGGTGATGACGACCTACCGGCCGGCGGTCAGCCAGCTCCAGCTCAACCTGCTCGACAGCCACGACACGCCGCGCTTCATCTCTCTGGCGGGCGGCGACGCCACTGCCCTTCGCCTCGCGACGTTGATCCAGATGACCCTGCCCGGCGCGCCCTGCATCTACTACGGCGACGAGGTTGGGCTCGAGGGGCGCGAGGATCCGGACTGCCGCCGCGCCTTCCCCTGGGATCCGGTCAACCAGGACCGCGGTCTTCGGGACTTCGTGGCGGGCCTGATCGCTCTCCGAACGGAACATCCGGTGCTTCGTCGGGGTCGATTCGAGTTGCTTTCGGCCGAAGGCTCGGCGGTCGCCTACGGAATGCTCGACCCTGAAGGTTCGGCCGGAGCCAGGCCGCCGGTGGGAGGCCGCTCGGTCGATTCGATACCGTCGGACGAAGGCCGCCCGACGGTCGATCTCGCAGGTTCGGCAGGTCGGTCGCTTCTGGTGGCCCTGAACGCGGGCGACCGGCCCATTCGGCTCGAGTTTCGGGTTCCCGAGCTGGCCGGCTGCCTGGCCGAGCAGGTAAGCTGGTCCGGACTCGAATGGGGGACAACCTTCGCACCGGCGAAGCTCGAGAGGGGGACTCTCGAGGTCGAACTGGAGGCTCGAGAGGGAGTGGTTATAGAAGCCGCTTCCACCCTCTAGGAGGAGCCATGCCCGACCTGTCCGCCGCGCTGCCGACGACGGAGCTCGAGGACGCATTTCTCCGCGTCGTCGACATCGAGGGGAAGCTCACCGTCGCGCTCGAAGACCTCGGACCGGTCTCGGGCCGCGACGCCCTGCTGCTGGATGCGGGGCGTGGCCTTCGAGGTCGCCAACTCGCCGAGATCGGGGCGCGAGTCACGGCCGTGGCGTTTCCGGACGCGCACGACGAGTCGGCCGCGCTGTCTCGCCTCGCCGAGCTGCCGCACGGCGAAGCGGACGTCGTCGTCGTCCCCTGGTCGGAGCTGGCCGCGCCGGGCTCGACGTTCGTCGCCGAAGCGGAGCGCCTGCTGCGGCCCGGAGGCCGCCTGCTGCTCGTTCACGACTACGGCCGGGACGACGTCTGGAGCCTGTGGCCGTCTCTCCGCGATCGCGAGGTGGAGTGGAGCCGGCGCCGCGGGCCGTTCCTGGGCGACGGCTTTCGGGTGAGGGTCATTCATTGCTGGTGGACGTTCGAGTCCATGGAGCAGGCGCGCGAGCTGCTGGAGGCGGGTTTCGGCGCCCTGGGTGTCGAGCTGGCCGATCGGATCAAGCGGCCCCGGCTCGAGTATCAGGTCGCCATCTACCATCGTTCGGCGCCGCGTGCGGCTCCGGCGTCCGAGTTCGAGGCTCCAGTCGCACCTGCAGCCTCCGCCGAGTAGCGCCAGCCCTCCGTCGACCGACCCCCGCCCGATTCGATGATGCGGCTTCGCGCCGGCCGGGCCGCCCCGCCTGGTAACCTCAACCCATGAGCGAGGATCCGCGGGAGGCTCAGAGCAAGTACGACCGGTCCGCCGCGGCGACGACCGGCCTGCCCGGGCCGGCTCTGCCAGCCACTCCAACCGACGCGGCGCCGCCGGCCTCGACAGTTCCCGGCCGCCCGGCCGCGGCTGCTCCTCCGACCGGGCCCGCCGGCTCGGCCGACGAGAGGGTGCCCGCCCCCTCAGCCGTGCCGGTCCCTGCGGGTCCAGCTCGGTCCGCGGGCTGCTCTCCGGCCGCGCGCGCCCCCGTGACCGCCGGCTCGGTCGACGGTACGGGGGCCGCCTCGGACGTAGACGACGACACCGACGCGGCCTACGACGAGCCCGACCTTCCGTTGTCCCCTGCCGATCGACTGCGGCGGTTGTCTCCGGCGCTGGTCACGCTCGGCATTGGCTCGCTCGGGTCGCTGATCCTCCTCGCCCTGGCCGTGACGAGCCACACGACCCCTGTCGCAATCCTCCTCGGCGCGGGCGTCGTCACGGGCCTCGTCTTTGGGCTGGACGCGGTCATTGCCTCGGTCGCCACCTACAGAAGGAGCCAGGACGGGGAAACCGGCCGCGCGGTTCTCCTGGCCCTCGTCGGGGGGATCGCCGCCGTGATCTGCGCCTCCGCGTTGGCGGGCTCGTTGATCATGGTTCTGGCGCTCAACGGCTGAGGCCGTCTTCGGGCGCCGCCGGATCGCGGCCGCCGGTCGCCGGGCGCGTCGCCCGTCGTTCGGGCTTGCCAATGAAGCCGCGCCGCCGGTCCTGCCTCGCCCGGTCGCCCCCGAAGACGCGCCCCCGAAGCCATCCCGCCCGCCCTGCTACACTCCCGTTCGCGCCGACGCCCCCATCGTCTAGAGGCCTAGGACACGACCCTTTCAAGGTTGAGATCAGCGGTTCGAATCCGCTTGGGGGCACTCCCGCTGCTTTTCGAAGAAGGGTCTCGCAGGCGGCGTCCACACGATTGCCTCCACCTTCGGGTCGTTCACGACGACCTGCTCGACGACGAGACTAGGACTCGACTGTGCGGCGGGAACCTCAGCGGTTGCCCTTCTCGAACCGCTAACAAAGCCGAACCACTCGCTCAAGCAACCGATCACACGCGGCCAGCCGGAGAAAGCGGCACGACGACCAAGTCGTGACCGTCCTTGGAGCCTCCGCATTCCGACCGACATCGATTACCTTTGAGAACTAACGCAGATTTGGCAGTCGGCGCGTCCGGTGGCGGAAGAGAGGGACGACAGGATGAACGAGCCAGGCAAGGGCACTTCACCCGTCACGACGCCGCTCGCGACGCTCTCGCGGCCAGCCCCCGGCCACCTCGCCGTCTCGGCTCTCCTTGCCGCGGTCGCCATCGGAGTGGCGGGCTGCTACAACCCCGCCGATCCGACCCAGGTTCAGCCGTTCGTGATCAGCCTGCTTGCGTTTATCTTCGGTTCCATCGCCCTCACGTTCCTCGTCATCCTGCTCGTGGTCCGCTACGTCCTAAGGAAGCTGGGAGCGACCACCACGCCGATCGCGAACGGCGTCCCCGCGGACGCGATCATCGAGACCATCGCCGACACCGGCTTCACCGCGAGCGCCCCGGGGTTGGGAGCGAACTCGCCACGCTACCGACTCGGGCTGCAGGTAATCCCGGCCGACCAGTTCAGCTCGCCCTACAGAGTCGAGATCACGACCTTCATCCCGCGTATCTACACTCCGCAGATCGTGCCCGGGGCGAGGATCGGGGTGGTAGTCGACCCGACGAACCCGAGCAAGGTGATGCTGGATCTGGCCCGCCTC
>PMIQ01000230.1:14504-20316 GCA_003157175.1 Chloroflexota bacterium | reverse complement strand
CCGCGCTACAACGTCCGGCTCAAGGACGACAAGAGCTACCCGTTCATCAAGATCACCCTGGGCGAGGACTTCCCCCGGGTCGAACGGACACGCAGGCTGCCGGCCGACGGTAGCCGGTACTTCGGCCCGTACGCATCGGCGAGCAGCGTCGACGAGGCGATGAACCTCATCCGGCGTCTCTTCCCGTTCCGAACCTGCACCCTCGACATCCACGAAGGCCGCAAGGCGATCGAACGGCCCTGCCTCCTCTACCACATCAAGCGCTGCCAGGCGCCATGCGTCGGCTACATCTCCAAGGCCGACTACCGGGCCCAGATCGAGCAGATCGAACGGTTCCTCGAAGGCCGCCAGGAGGTCGTTGCCCGCGAGCTGAGCAAGCAGATGCAGGCGGCGTCGGAGGCGACCGAATACGAGCGGGCGGCGGCCCTGCGCGACAAGGTCCGCGCCATCGAGCGGACCATGGAGTCGCAGAAGATGGCCGCTCACGCCACGACGGAAGAGGATGTGCTCGGGCTGGCACGCCAGGACACACAGGCCGCCGTGCAGCTCTTCGCGGTGCGTGGCGGAAAGATGGTCGGGCGGGACGTGTTCCTGCTCGACGCCCCGCGCGAATCGGACGACGCCACGGTGCTGGCGGGCTTCGTGCAGCAGTACTACAGCCGTGCCACCAGCGTCCCGCCGGTGGTGCTCGTGCCCGCTCTCCCCGACGACGCGGCCGTTCTCGAAGGCATGCTCTCCGCACGACGGGGAGCGGCCGTCCACCTCCACGTGCCGAGGCGCGGCGCCAAGAGAGACCTCCGGGAGCTGGCCGAGCGCAACGCCACGGAGACGCTGGCGCGCGAGCATGCCCGCTGGCTGGCCGACCAGGGCAAGACCCTGGCCGCGCTCGAAGAGCTCGCCGACGCCCTGGATCTGCCAGCCGCGCCGCTTCGGATCGAGTGTTACGACATCTCCAACTTCCAGGGGGCCCAGTCCGTTGGAAGCATGGTCGTCTTCGAGGACGGCCGGCCCCGCACCGGCGAGTACCGCCGCTTCCGCATAAAGACGGTAACGGGCGCCAACGACTACGCCAGCCACCAGGAGGTCCTGAGGCGCCGCTTCGTGCGGGCCAGGGCGGGCGAGGAGGGGAGCGAGGAGGAGCTGCGCTGGCGGCTCCCGGACCTGGTCGTGATCGACGGTGGAAAGGGGCAGCTGTCCGCGGCCAAGGAGGTTCTCGACGAACTGGGTTACCACGATCTGGCGGTGGTCGGGCTGGCCAAGGAGCGCGAGGAGATCTTCCTGCCGGACCGCGAAGACCCGGTGCTGCTGCCGACGACCTCGCCGGCGCTGTACCTGATGCAGCGCTTGCGCGACGAGGCCCATCGATTCGCCATCACGTACCATCGGGCGCTGCGGGCCAAAGCGGCGACCCATTCCGCCTTCGACGACCTGCCGGGAGTGGGGCCCAAGCGCCGGGCGGCGCTGCTGCGAGTCTTCGGCTCGGCCAGGCGCGTACGCGAAGCGCCGCTGGAGCAGGTGGCCGCGGTGCCGGGTATCGGCGCGGCGCTCGCGGCCAGAATCAAGGTCGGTCTGGAAGGGTAGGGAGGGCGGCTCCGCCGTGGCCGCCGCACGCCGCCGGGGCCGCCCTGCTATCATCCCGCCTCGTGCGAAGATTTGTCCCCATCCTGATCCTGATCCTTGGCGCGCTCGCCATCTTCATCGATATTCCGGGCTCGCAGTTCCTGGTGCTCAGCAACGTCAACGGCGGGTTCAGCCAGCCGCTGCACACAAAGCTGGGGCTGGACCTTAAGGGCGGGTACTCCGTCACATACCAGGCCCAGCCGGCAACCGACCCCAAGACCGGAGTCGTCAGCTACCCGGACTCGGGCTCCATGTCGACGATCCAGGGCATCATCGAAAGCCGTGTCAACAGCTCGGGCACGCTCGAGGCGGTCGTTCAAACCCAGGGCACGGATCAGATCGTGGTGGAGGTGCCCGGTGCTGCCAACCCCGAGACGATCAGAAATCTCGTGGGCGCGTCCGGGTCGCTGACCTTCATCCCGCTGGATCGCACCACCTACGGCTACGTGAACACGACGGCGAACCCGATAGCCGATGTAGCCGGCACGTTGCCAATCCCCGCCGCGGGCAGCCAGGTTACCAGCGCGATGGGCACTCCCCTGTTCTTCGGCGATCAGGTCGATGGCAGCCAGGTCCGCGCCTATCTTGACACTACGAAAACGCCGGCCCTCTGGACCGTCAACCTCGGGCTCAAGAGCACTGGATCCGCGGCCTTCTCGACGTGGAGCAGCGCCAACGTCGGCAGCTACTTCATGATCGTGATGGACGGCAAAGTCGTGCAGACGCCGCCGTACATCGCNNGTTCTCAAGTACGGCGCCCTCCCCTTCTCGCTCAGCTTCTTGACCGACAAAGACGTCCCAGCCACGCTGGGGCAGAGCTTCCTCAACGAGACGCTGCTTGCGGGCGCCATCGGTATCGGCTTGGTCCTGCTCTTTATGCTCGTCTACTACCGCCTGCCCGGCGCAATCGCGTGTCTGGCCCTGGCCTACTACGCCCTGGCCGTGTACGCCATGTTCCGGATAATCCCGGTGACCCTCACTCTCGCCGGAATCGCAGCTTTCGTGCTCTCGGTAGGCATGGCGGTCGACGCCAACATCCTGATCTTCGAAAGGACCAAAGAGGAGCTTCGGGCCGGTAAGACGCTGGTTTCGGGGATCGAAGCAGGGTTCAACCGGGCCTGGAACTCGATCTTCGATTCCAACATGTCAAGCCTCATAACCGCGTCGATCCTCTACTTCCTCGGATCGCCCACGATCAAGGGCTTCGCCCTGGTCCTGATCATCGGTGTGGCCACGTCCTTGTTCACGGCCATCACCGTCTCTCGGACGCTGCTCCGCGTGGTCGTCAAGCAGAGCTTCGCCGCGAGAGCCTGGCTGTTCGGCGTGACAGACGAGGAGTTCCAGGCTCGGGCCCTGCCCGGTCGCTATCGCAGGGAGGCCCGCGGTCGTGTTTGACATCATCGGGAAGAGGAACTGGTTCTTCCTCTTCTCGGGCCTGATCGTCGTCCCGGGTTTCATCTTTATCCTGCTTACACCGCTCACCAACGGCAAGGTCGGCCTCCAGTTCTCAGTCGACTACACCGGCGGTACGGAATGGCAAGTCCAATTCAAGAACGTCAACGCCTCCGCGGACGAGGTCAGGGCTGTCTTCGTGCAGAAGGGAGTCATCGACGCCCAGGTGTCGGAGGACACGGCCCGCTACTTCACGGTCTTCACCAAGCAGTACGGCCTGTTCCCACAGCCGACACAGGTGCCGCCGACGGCCACCCCGGGCGCCTCCGGGTCGGCCAGTGCTTCCGTCACGCCGAGCGCGTCGCCATCGCCGAGTCCGACCGCGACTCCGGCTCCCACTGCGACGCCATCCGCCACGGCGAGCACGGGCGCCTCACCGAGTGCCGGCGCCTCACCGAGCGCCAGCGCGACAGCGAGCCCAACGCCTACGCCTTCGCCTTCGGCATCGCCGAGCGCAAGCGCCTCTGCGTCCGCGACGCCCACTCCGACTCCGGCGCCTGTGTTGAACGGCATCGGCCAGAACGGCAAGGCCTGCTCCCTGCAGCTCCCCACTCAGGGCACGCTCGCCGGCATCGCGCTGGCTCTTGAGGCCGATACCAAGCTCGGACCCATTTCATGCACAGGCGCGGAGACGACGGTCGGACCGGTCGTCAGCGCCGAGCTGATCCAGCAGACCGTCCTGCTTATCCTTCTCGGCTCCCTCGGCATCTTGATCTGGGTCGGCATCCGGTTCCACAGCATCAAGTTCGGCGCCACGGCGCTGGCAGCGCTGCTGCACGACATCATCGTGGTGGTGGGCAGCTTCGCGATCATGGGGACCCTGTTCGGGGTCCAGATCGACTCTCTCTTCGTCACGGCAATGCTGACGGTCATCGGTTTCAGCGTTCACGACACGATCGTCGTCTACGACCGGATCCGCGAGAACAAGGCCCGCCATGCCGGCGAGCCGTTCGACCAGATCGTCAACCACTCGATCTTGCAGACCTTCGGCCGGTCGATCAACACCAGCTTCACGGTCGTCCTGACCCTGTTTGCGCTGCTGTTCTTCGCCGGCGCCTCGGTCCACTACTTCGTGCTTGCTCTGCTGATCGGCATCATCTCGGGCACCTACTCGTCGATCTTCAATGCCAGCCCGCTGCTCGTGGTCTGGCAGCTGTGGGACGACCGTCGCCGAGCGGAGCAGATCGCCCTGGCGCGCGGCTCGCGGCGCACCAACGGCTGATCGAGTTTTTCGGGCTCCCGACGGCGCTTCGGAATCGCCGATAAGCGCCGGATACGCGGGCGATGAGCCCGCCATGGGATCCTGAGCGTCATGGTCGAGCCGCTGTGCCAGTGGGTCTTGCCGCGGGAAGTAGCCGTGGACGCGGATTGCGTCGCGATCGGCGTTGCGCGGGGCATCTCCGGGCGCATGCTGCGGCTGCTGGCCGCGCGCGGCGTCGCCAGCCCCGATGAACTGCGCCTCTTCCTGGCCGATGCGGAAGCCGGCCTCCACGATCCGCGGCTGCTCCCCGATGCGGAAGCCGCTCTCTTGCGGGTGTCGACGGCGCGGGCGCGGGGCGAACGTATCCTCGTGTACGGCGACTTCGACGCGGATGGGTTGACCGGGCTGTCGATCCTGGTCATAGCGCTTCGGCGTTTGGGCCTGGACGCGGCGGCCTATGCGCCCGAGCGACTCGGCGACGGCCACGGCCTGTCTCTGCGGGCGATCGAAACGGCCGTAGCCGACCGACGGACCCTGATCGTGACTGCCGACTGCGGGACGAGCAGCGGCGCGGAGATCGAAGAGGCGGCCCGGCGCGGCATCGACGTCCTGGTCACGGACCACCATCACGCGGCCACATGGCCGTCTTCTGCCGTGGCGGTTGTCAACCCGCAGCGCGGCGACAGCGCGTATCCGGATCGGCGCCTGACCGGCGCCGGAGTGGCCTGGAAGTTCGCCCAGCTGCTGCTGAACCCAGACGGCGGCGCCACCCTGTCCGCGCCCGTTCGTGAGCTGGCGGATCTGGCCATCATCGGCACGGTCGCGGACGTCGCCCCGATCCTGGGCGAGAACCGCTCAATCGCCCGAATCGGCCTCGAGCAGCTACGTCGCACCATTCGGCCGGGTCTGTTGGCCCTCTTCGAGCGCGCCGGGATCGCGCCCGGGAAGGCGGTCCTCGACGACATCGGCTTCGCCATCGCGCCGCGGCTCAATGCGGCCGGAAGAATGGGCGAGGCGGCACGTGCGGCACGGTTGCTGCTGGCCGAGGACGGCGCTGAGGCCGGCGCGCTGGCGGACGAGATCGAGGCGGCCAATACAGAGCGGCGGGGCTTGACGAAGACCTACCTTGCGGAGGCTCGGCTGGCGCTGGGCCTGGGGCCGGCCGCGGGTGATGTCGCGGACGCAGGACACGAGGCGAAGCCCGGCCGAGCCGTGGAGCCCGCCGGCGCGCCCCGCGCAGACGGGCCGGCCGGGTCTCTGCGTCCCGCGCTGCTCGTTCGGGGAGATTGGCCCGTCGGGCTCATCGGCCTCATTGCCGGCCGATTGGCCGACGAGACGGGCCGGCCCACGGTTGTGGCCTCGCCAATCGATCCGGAAGCGGGTCTGTTGCGGGCGTCGTGCCGGGGACCGCAGAGTTGGAGCCTGGCCGAGGCGCTGGTCGCTTGCGAGGACCTGCTGGTTCGGCACGGCGGCCATGCCGCTGCCGCCGGCTTCGACATCGAGGCCGATCGCTGGCCCGAATTCGAGCGCCGCTTCCTG
>PMIQ01000230.1:0-14488 GCA_003157175.1 Chloroflexota bacterium | reverse complement strand
GGAGGGCATACTCAACTAGTATTGGGACGCGGGCGAGATGTACTCGACGCCGTCGCATTCCGAAGGCCGGATTTGGCCACGTCGCTCCGGGAGGGTGATCGAATAGACGTCGTCGCGCGAGCGGCAAGTCGCCGCTTCGGAGGTTTCGAGTCGATCCAGCTGGAAGTGCTTGACGTAGCATCCGAGGGTGCGTTGGCGGCGGTCGCGTCGTCCTCCGCCGCCACGGGCGCCACCGCGTCACCCAGAGGGCTGTTGCCGGCATGACCGATCAGATCGCTCCCGCCACCCAACCACCCGTCCGCCGAAGGTTCGCCGGCAGCCGGGTGAGCGTCGCGCCCGCCCTTTCGGTAGTGGGGCTGCTGGTCGCCGGTCTCCTCACCGCCCAGGTGTACATGAACTGGACCCCGACGCTAGTCACCGCCGCGTCGCCGACCCCCACCGCCACGCCAGTGCTCGTGGTCAGCGGCAACACCCCAACTCCGGCGCCGACCGCCACTCCCGTCACGAACCTCCAGATCTCCGTGCCGGGCACAATCGTCTACGCCAAGGGTGGCAACCTCTGGCTGCAGAGCGGGACGACGGCACATCAGCTCACGCAGTCGGTGAACGGCTCGCAGCAGTCTCAGCCGGCATTCTCGCCGGACGGCCAGTGGATCTACTACATCGACACGAGAACTCGGTTGGGGTGGGAGTACGACTGGACCTTCCACAACGAACTCGCGCACTACACGCTCAACTACCCGGTCCTGTGCCGGATCCGTCCCGATGGAACCGGTCAGAAGGATGTCCTCTCGTCCCTGGTCAAAGTGGGGGTGCCGAAGGGCTATTCCCCTGGATTGAGCTTCTACTGGCTTTTGGAGCCTTCTATCTCCCCGAATGGGTCGACGGCCGCGGTCATGTCCAACGGTCCCAGCCGCCCGGAGGGTCAGGACGTGGTGATCCACTACGTGAACCTGACCACCGGCAAGCTCGGGCCGGCCCTGTCCCTCCCCTACACCCCGTACCTTGGCCTGTCCGACCCCGCGTTCTCTCCCAATGGCACCGTGCTCGCCTATACGATGGAGGGTCGCACCAACTCCTACGCGCCCACGCCTAGCATCTGGACATACGCCGGCGGGGTGGCGCACGAGCTGGCGCGCGGCTTCCGAGCGGCGTCGTGGTCACCTGACGGCAAGTACATAGCCGCCACGAAGGTCGTCGGCAACACTCTGAACATCGCGGTCCTGGACGCGACCACGGGCAAGCAGGTCTCCCAGGTGACCACCGACGGTGCGTCGTGGTCACCGGTCTGGTCCCCGGACGGCGACAAGCTCGTCTACATGCATCTCACCGGCGCGATCGTGGACCTGAACATGGTCTACATCTCAGGCACCGCAGGGAGCTTCACCTTCAAGATCGAACCGAACCTGACGGACTACTCGGGCCTGGACGGGCAGTCGACGGCGGCCTGGTACATTCCCGGCTTCGGGCCGACGCCGAGCTCGACCGCCACGGCGGCACCGAGCGGTTCCGCTACGCCGGGTCCTTCCGCTCCCGGCCCGACATCGAGTCCGGCCCTCTCGGCGAGCCCTTCCTGATCGGATGATCGCCGTGAGCTCATTCGCCCGGCGATGAACTCCTATCTCGAGCGCTTGGGCGCGCGTACCCGATCCACCGGTTCGGTGCTGTGCCTGGGCCTGGATCCCGTTCCCGAGGCACTGCCGCCGGGCTTCGGCCGCGACCTCGCGGGAGTCGAACGCTTCTGCGAGGTGCTCTTGGACGCGGCCATGCCCTACGCCACGGCCGTGAAGCCGAACATCGCGTTCTTCGAGGCGTTTGGGTCGGCGGGGATCGCGGTCCTGGAGCGGCTGCGCGACAGGATTCCGGCCGAGGTCGTCTTCGTGGTCGACGCCAAGCGGGGCGACATCGGGTCGACGGCCGCGCGCCAGGCCATGGCGTTGTTCGACGTGCTGGGCGCCGACGCGGTCACAGTGAATCCGTATCTCGGATCGGAGGCGGTCGAGCCGCTCATCAGCCGCGGCGACAGGTTCGCATACGTGCTCTGCCGAACCTCGAATCCAGGCGCCGGCGAACTGCAATCGCTCGAAGTCGCAGCCGATCCGGCCATCGGGGCGCCGGCGGAGCCGCTGTACGCCAGGGTGGCCCGTCGGGCGAGCGGCTGGGGTCCGGGCGGCACGGTCGGCCTCGTCGTCGGCGCCACGGCCCCGGCTGAGCTCGAGAAGATCCGCGCCATCGCGCCCGAACTGGCGCTGCTGGTGCCCGGTGTCGGGGCTCAGGGCGGCGAGGTAGAGCCGGTCCTGCGGCATGGCCCCGCCGTCGCGCCGCCCGCCGGCGAGCGACAGGGTGGGGGATTGCTGGTAAACGTATCGCGCGGGATAGCCGCCGCCGCCTCCGGGCTTGAGAGGCCTTCGGACGTGGCCGAGCGCCTCGCCGCGGCGGCCGCCGAATGGGCAGGCCGTCTTAGAGTTCCCGCGTAGCCTGTCGGTGGCGGCCGCCCCGTCTCGCCGTTGACCCGGCGATCGGGCGCGCCATCTGGTGTCGCCAGACCATGCGGTCGCCGGCACGACCGATCGCTATAGACTTAGGCAATGCGCAGGAAGGCGGATCTGGGCGAAAAGTCCGGCGACTCGCCGGAGCTCCAGCCTGCGCCCCCCCCGGCCCGCGCGTCCACAGGTCGGCCTCGGACGCGGTCCTATAGCCCACCCGAGGGAGATCGGGGATTGGCCGAGAGTGCCAGCCGAACCGCTGCGGCGGCCGGCGAGGCCCTCCGAGAGCAGCGAGCCCGGCGCGCCGNNGCGACGAAGCTGTTCGAAGACCTGGGCTACACATGCATGGACAACCTGCCGGGCGAGCTGCTGCCGGCCCTGGCGGAGCTCGTCTCGGAAGATCGTCTGAGGTTCGAGAAGGTGGCCATCGTTCTGGACGTTCGAGCCGGGGACGCGCCGCTGGCCATGGCCGCGATGCGCGGAGCGCTGGAGGGTCGCGGCATCAAGCCGCGCGTGGTCTTCCTCGAGGCGCGCGACGAGGTGTTGATCCGCCGATTCTCCGAGACTCGCCATCGCCACCCNNATTCGGGCCGAGTCGGACATCGTGGTCGACACCTCGGATCTGTCGCTGCGCCAGCTCAAGGAGCGCATCTTCGCCCACCTCGCCGACAGCGCGTCCGACGCCGGCATCGTTTTCCAGCTGATCAGCTTCGGCTTCAAGTACGGCGTGCCGTTGGAGGCGGACCTCGTCTTCGACGTCCGTTTCATGGAGAACCCGTACTACGTCGACGAGCTCAGGCACCTGTCCGGCCTGACGCCGGCCGTGCGCGACTATGTCATGGGCCAGCCTATCGCACAGCAGTTCTTCGACTTTCTGGCCCGCTTCCTGGATCTGACCGTCCCCGGCTTCAAGAGCGAGGGCAAGACGCGCCTGACCGTGGCCATTGGCTGTACCGGCGGCTACCACCGCTCCATCGTCATCGCCGAGCAGCTTCGAGGCTGGCTCGAGAGGCGTGGCTACGGCACCGTGGCGGTCTTCCACCGGGAGCTGGAGCGCGAATGAGGTTGCCCCGCGTTAGGAGCATTGCCTCCGACTTGAGACGCTGGATGAGGCTGGGAGTCGGGGTCAAGCGCTGGCTGTTGCTGGTCTTCGTCGGGGAGTTAGGCCTGGCTCTTGCGGGGGCGCTGTGGCTGCGTCAGGTCTACCGCGATTTCGAAGTGACGGGACCGTCGCAGGCGTTCCTGTCCGCGATCACGCTGCAGTTCCTGCCATACGGGATTCGCGCTCTGATCGTCGGAGCCGCGGGCGTGGCCCTCTTCGCCTTCGGCGCCTGGCGGATGGTTCGCGTCCTGGTCACGCCGTTCGTGCCCGCCGAAGCCGACCAACCCCTGGTCGACGTGATCTATCAGAGACGATTTCTGGCACGGGGCCCCAGGATCGTCGTGCTGGGCGGCGGAACCGGCCTCTCCACACTGCTGCGCGGCCTCAAGGAGCACACCAGCAACATCACGGCAGTGGTCACGGTGGCGGACGACGGCGGATCGTCCGGCCGGCTACGCGAGTCTCTCGGCATTCCCGCTGTCGGTGACATTCGCAACTGCATCGTCGCTCTGGCCGATGCGGAGCCGCTCATGGGCGAGCTGCTCCAGTACCGCTTCCCGGGGGATGAAGCCGACGCCCTCGGCGGCCACACGATCGGCAATCTGCTGCTGGCCGCGATGGCCGCGGTTCAGGGGGGCGACTTCGAAGAGGGCGTCCGGAAGATGAACCGGGTCCTCGCGGTCCGCGGCCAGGTCGTTCCGGCGACGGCCAGCGCCGTGATCTTGCACGCCAGCCTGGTCGACGGATCGGAAGTGGTGGGTCAATCGGCGATCGCCAGGTCGACCGGTATAGATCGAGTCTGGCTCACCCCCGAGGACGTTGTCGCGTGCGAGGATGCGCCCAGAGCGATTGCGGACGCCGATCTGATCGTCATCGGGCCCGGGAGCCTCTACACGAGCATCCTGCCGAGCCTGCTCGTGCCGGAGATCATCGGCGCGGTCCGCTCCTCGACGGCGCTCCGGGTCTTCGTCTGCAATGTCGCAACTCAGCCCGGGGAAACCCAGGGCTACGACCTGGCGGACCATCTGGCCGCGGTGGAGCGGCATACCAGCTCGGGGCTCCTCGATGTTGTCCTGGCCAACAACGAGTTCGGGGCCAGAAGGCCGGGCGCTTATGTCGCGGAGCCGGTCCGGCTGCGCTGGCCACCGGCTTCGGTGTGGCCAAAGTCGAACACGCCGCGCCTGGTGCTCGACGATGTGGTGAACCCCGACAACGCGCACCACCACGACCCGGCCAGGCTGGCGGCCGCGATCATCAGGATCTACGAGCGCGAGACCTACGGACACCGGCGAGGACGATCCTCGCGGCCGGTGCGGACGGCGTGACCGGACCGGCAATGATGGGGGATCCGGGGGCGCGGGTTTGACGACGGCAGAGCGCGATCTGGCTCAGGCTTTGCGGGCCGAGCTGGCGGCGATCGATCCGCCTCGCCGCTGCTGCCGCCAGGCCGAGAGCGTGGGCCTCGTCGGCGCATTCGAGCCTCGACGCCGCGCCATAGCTCGACTCGAGGTGCGCCTGCGACGGAGCAGGGCCGGGGCCGATGCCGCGACCGACGCGGCTCACGACGGCGTCGCCGCCATCGACCCGGCCTTCGACTGGGGCGGGTCGGCGGAGCATTGTCGAGTGGCGTATCTGCGGGGCCTCTTCCTGGCCCACGGATCGTTGAGCCTGGCCGCGGGCCGAACCCACCTCGAGTTCGTGGTCGGGACCGATGAGGCCGAGCCCCTGGCGCGCCGGCTCGGCGAGCTGGAGCTTACGGCGTCGTGGCGGCAGCGGCGAGGCCGCGGCGTGGTCACGTGGAAGAGTTCCGAGACCGTGGGCACGTTCCTGCGAATCGTAGGCGGGGGAGCGGCGCTGCTTGAGCTGGAGGCTCGCCAGGTGTCGCGTTCGGTGCGCGGCGACCTGAACCGCGTCATCAACGCCGAATCGGCCAACCTGGTGCGGGCCGTCGCGGCGGCGGCCCGCCAGCTGGAGGCGATCGATGCCGTCGAAGCGGACGGGCGGCTGGCGAGACAATCGAACCTGGTCCGTCTTGTGGCCGAAACCCGGCGCGAGATCCCCGAGGCCACTTTCACCGAACTGGCCGAACGGCTGCAGATCCACCGCTCGGCGGTTCAGCGTGCCCTGGACCGGATCGAATGGCTGTCACTCCACGCCGACGAGGGAGTGGGCAGGCGGCACCCGGTGCGCTGGTAGGCGGGGCTGGCTCTCGGGACGGGCCGACTGACACGACGGCAAGGCCGTTCGGTCGCGGACCGAGGGGCCGCCTGTCCCTCCGGACCATCGTCCCGCTCTGTCATGATTGCGGCATGAGACCTGTGATCATTGCCGCCAACTGGAAAATGAACACCACCCCCGCGGACGCCGGAGAGCTGGCCGCGACAATCGCCGCCCGCACCGAGGAGCCGGGCGTCGTCCGAGTCATCTGCCCACCCTATGTATGCCTGGCCGCCGTTCGGGACGCGCTGGCCGGCAAGAACGTCGCCGTCGGCGCCCAGAACGTCCATCACGAACAGGCCGGCGCCTACACCGGCGAGATCTCCGCGTCGATGCTGGCCGGGCTGGCGACGTGGGTCATCCTGGGCCATTCCGAGCGACGCCGCGACGAACTCGAGAGCGATGAGCTGATCGGCAAGAAGCTGGCCCGCGCCATCGCTGCCGGCCTGCGTCCCATCCTGTGCGTCGGCGAGCTCCTCGCCGAGCGCGAGGCCGGCCGCGCCGTGGAAGTCGTGGCTACTCAACTGCGTGGCGCCCTGGCGGGCAAAGATGTCGAGGCGCTGCTCACCGCCGGTTTCGTGATCGCCTACGAGCCNNCCGGTCTGGGCCATCGGCACGGGTCGCACGGCCTCCAGCGCGGATGCCGCGGCCATGGCGGAGGCGATCCGCGCCACTCTCGCCGCGGACCTCGGCTGGGGCCACTCAGCGGAAGACGTGCCGATCCTGTACGGCGGTAGCGTCACCAGCGCCAACATCGGCGAGTTCCTGGCCGAGTACTCGATCGACGGCGGCCTGGTCGGGGGCGCCTCGCTCAAGCCCGATGAGATGGCCGGCATGGTGGCTCGCGCTGCCGTGACCGCCAGGGCCCGCGCCTCTGCCGAAGGCAAGCCGGCATGACCGCAGCCGGCGCGAAGCGCCCCCGCCCGATCGTGCTGGTGGTCCTGGACGGCTTCGGCATCGGGCATGAGCCCGCCATCGACGCGATTGCCCAGGCTCATATGCCCAACTGGATCGAGTTCCTCGAGCGCTGGCCGCATTGCTCGCTGGAGGCTTCGGAGCAGTTCGTGGGTCTTCCCGAAGGCCAGATGGGCAACTCCGAGGTCGGTCATCTCAACCTGGGCACCGGCCAGGAGGTCCTGCAGGATCTTCCGCGGATCGACAAGTCGATCTCAGCGGGCAACTTCTTCAGCCGGCCGGTCCTGCTCGAGCTCTGCACCCGAGCGAAAGAGGCCGATCACACCCTTCACCTGATCAGCCTGGTCGGTCCCGGCGGCGTGCACGCCAACGACCGTCACCTGGTCGCCATGGCCGAGCTCGCCGCCCGCCGGGGCGTGAAGCGTGTCCGCGTCCATGCTCTTCTTGATGGCCGAGACACTCCGCCGCGATCCGCCATCGAGTTCGTTCCGGACCTGGAGAAGCGCCTGGCCGCGGTTCACCCGAACGCGAAGATCGCCACGATCGGCGGACGCTACTACGCCATGGACCGCGACAAGCGCTGGGAGCGGACCGCCAAGGGCTACAACGCCATCGTCCACGGCGTGGCCGACTTCCACGCGCCCTCCGCCGTCGCCGCCGTCGAGGCCGGCTACGCGCGTGGCGAGAACGACGAGTTCATCATCCCTACGGTGATCGACGGCGTGGACCACGGCACCATCGCCGACGGGGACGCCGTTCTCCACTGCAACTTCCGCGCCGACCGGGCCCGCCAGCTCTCGCATGCCCTCGCCGACGCGGATTTCTCGGGCTTCGACCGAAACGCGGACGGGCCGGCGCCGAAGGGCATCCTCTACGCCACCATGACCGCCTACGAGGCCGATCTCCCGGTCAAGGTCGTCTTCGGCCCCGAGGTCGTCCCTTCGCTCGCGGAGGGCGTTTCCAAGGCCGGCTGGACGCAGTTCCACGTCGCCGAGACGGAGAAGTATGCTCATGTGACGTACTTCTTCAACGGCGGCCGCGAGGCACCGTGGCCGGGCGAGGATCGCAAGCTGATCCCGAGCCTCAAGGTCGCGACTTACGACCTGCAGCCGAGCATGGCAGCCGCGGGCGTATGCGACGCGCTGGTGGAGGCTATCTCCGGCGGGAAGTACGACCTGATCGTGGCCAACTTCGCCAACCCGGATATGGTCGGCCATACGGGCGTGTGGGAGGCCACCATCAAGGCCTGCGAGACCGTGGACGGATGCCTGGGCCGCGTCGCCGAGGCGGTCCTGGCCGTGGATGCCGCTGATCCGGCCGCGCCGGGCGCGGTCTTGTTCATCACCGCGGACCACGGCAACGCCGACGAGATGAAGGACGAGGCCGGCAACCCGGTCACCAAGCACTCCCTGAACCCCGTCCCGTTCCTGGGCATCGGCCGGTACATGGAGAGCGAGCGCCTCAAGGACGGGCGGCTCGCGGACGTGACGCCGACGATCCTGGAAATCGGGGGCTTGAAGCCGTGGCCCGAGGTGACGGGCCATTCCCTGCTCGCCCCGAAGGACTGACTCGGAGTTCGATTGCGCGGCGAGGCCTTCCGGCGCCTCCAGCCGGGAGGCCATTGTCCTGTGCTACCATGCCCCGGTCCGCCCTCCGGCGAAGCCATATAGAGGTTGCAGCACACCGTGAACCCACCCCTGGCTCTAGGCCAAGACCTGGTCGGCATCTGCCTGATGCTGGCCATCCTGTTCCAGGCGCGCGGCTCCGGGCTGTCCGCCACCTTCGGCGGCGACTCGTCCGTGTACCGCAGCCGGCGCGGGGTCGAGCGGCGCCTCTGGCAGTTCACGATCTTGCTAGCGGTCATGTTCTGCGTCTTCTCCGAGGCGAGCTTCCTCCTGCCGCACTGATCCGGCACAGGCGTTCGCGGACCAGGCGAAGGACAGTCCCGACCAGATGAAACGTCGTGACCGGTTTGCCGTCGCCGCACTGGTTCTGATGCTGGCGATCGTAGGCGCGGCGATGTTCGTGCCGGTGTCTGCGCCGCAAGCTTCTCCGACGCCCGAACTGCCCACCGCGGCGCCTGCCGTCACTTACCGCGAGGGCGTGGTCGGTCATCCGAGCTCGATAACCCCCTTGACGGCGAGCACGCAAGTCGACCGCGATCTCGTGGCGTTGCTATTTCGAGGTCTGCTGCGCGCTGGCCCGAATGGCACGCTGGTGCCCGACCTGGCTCGCTCCTGGGCGGTCTCGCCCGACGGCCTGACCTATACCTTCAACATGCGCACCGACGCCCGCTGGGAGGACGGCCAGCCGGTCACGGCTGCCGACGTCGTCTTCACCGTCGACCTCGCCGAGGATCCGGACTATGACGGGCCGCTCGGGGGGTCGTGGCAGGGGATCAAGGCCACCGCGGTGGGTTCCAACGTGGTGCGCTTCACATTGCCGACCCCACTCGGAGGTTTTCTGCGGCAGACGTTGCTGCCGATCCTGCCTGAGCATCTCCTTGGCCAGACGGACGTCACCGACCTCGCCACCTCGGATTTCAGCGGCCAACCGATCGGCGATGGGCCGTATCGCATCGCGGAGATGGACGACACGCACGTCCTGCTGACCCGCACCGCTGCCGTGGCGGCGGCCGGCGACAGCGCCGCGACGGGCGCCACTGCCGGCGCCACGGCGACTGCCGGCGCCACGGCTGCCCCACAGGGCAACGTCGACAGCATCGATCTGGTCTTCTTCGACGATGAGGCCTCGGCGATCGCGAGCTTCAAGGCCGGCAACGTGGATGCGGTGGGGGATCTCACGCCCGATTTCACCGACGCCGCAGCGGCTCGGGCCGGGGCCAGAGTGGCGCGGTATCCGTCGGCGAGCATGTATTCGGTCGTCCTGAACCAGCGGGCCGCCGCCCACCCCGAATTCGGGAAGCTGAGCGCGCGGCAGGGGCTGCTTGCCGGCATCGATCGATCCAAGATCCTGACGACGGTCCTGCACGGCCTCGGGACCGTGGCCGACGTGCCGCTCCCCAGCTGGTCGCCGTCATACGACCCGGCCGCGGTCTCCGCCACCGCTTACAGCACTTCCGCCGCCGAAGCGGACCTCGTCGCCGCCGGCTGGGTTCGCGATCAATCGGGCTGGACGCTGCCGAACGCGAAGAGCCACTACGCGATCAAGCTGATGAGCCCGAACGAAACGGCGAACCCCATCGCCTATAACATCGCCGTCGAAGTCGAGACGGAGTGGAGCGGCCTCGGGATCAACGTCACCCTTCAGACCTTCGATGCTGCCGACTACACGCAGAACCTCTCGAGCGGCACCTTCGACGCGGCCGTGGTCGACTACCAGCTCGGGCTCGACCCGGATGTCAGCCCTCTCCTCCTGTCGTCGCAGGCGGCGCCTGCCGGCTCGAACCTCTCGGGCGTCACGGATGCGTCGCTGGATCAGCTTCTGACGGCCGTTCGAACCACTTCCGACCCGGCCACCCGCCAGGCCGCCATTTCGGCCGTGGAGAAGTACGTGTCGACAAACGTTCTCATGCTCCCGATATGCTTCGCCGACTACGAATTCGTCGTCTCGGATCGCGTCCAGGGCGTCTCCACGGACGAGATTTCGGATCCCTCGGGTCGCTACTGGGATGTGCTAGACTGGCGCCTCGCCAGCGACGGGTAGCCCCGCTGCTGTGTGCGCCGAGGTGGCGGAATGGCAGACGCGCCGGCTTCAGGAGCCGGTGCCCGCAAGGGTGTAGGGGTTCAAATCCCCTCCTCGGCACCAGGAATCAATGAGGCGGCGCGGAGGCGTCGCGACAATTCTCGTGCCCAGGTGGCGGAATTGGTATACGCGTACGTTTGAGGGGCGTATGGAGCAATCCATCCGGGTTCAAGTCCCGGCCTGGGCACCACCCTCTTCTTGAGACCATCGGCCGCCAGGCGGCCTGCGCGAACAAGACCTCGGTCGCCAAGCGGCCGGCACGGCCACCGCGGCTTCCCGGGCGGTTAGCTCAGCGGTTAGAGCGCCTCGTTTACACCGAGGATGTCGCAGGTTCGAATCCTGCACCGCCCACCATTCCCTGTTGTGTTTGCGTGGGAAACGCCCGCACGTCTTGACCCTCGAGCGCGCCGTGCCCCCACACTCATCTGTGCCAAGATACGGGCGAAGTCAGTGGCGGGGTGAGGGACGGCCGTGATGCAGTGGTTCGCGAAGGACCTCGTTCCGGACCGGCGTGCGCTAGGCGCTGCTTTCACGATGGCATTTGCCGTTGCCGCCTGCGCCCAGAGCGCGCCCGGTACCTTTGCCAGGATGGGCTCCTTGGCACAGGCCCGTGAGTTCCAGAGCGCAGTGCTTCTGGCCGATGGTCGAGTCCTGATCGCAGGTGGAGAGTTGCTTACCGGTCCGAGCTATGCCTCGGCCGAGCTGTACGACCCCCACATCGGGGCCTTTGCTGCCACCGGGTCAATGACCGCCACTCGAACCAATCAGGCAGCGGTTCTCCTCCCGGACGGCGACGTTCTCGTGGTGGGCGGCATGGACGATGCGGACCACGCCCTAGCCTCAGCCGAGTTGTACGGCCCGCGGTCAGGGACCTTCAGGGCGACTGGATCCATGAACGTCCCGCGGAGATTCCCAACTGCAACTCTCCTGCCTGACGGCGAGGTGCTCGTCGCCGGAGGTCAAGACACCGGCGACTTGGCGTCATCGGCCGAGTTGTACGATCCGACGTCCGGGACCTTCCGCCTTACGGGCCCAATGACCACTTACCGTCGCTATGCAATCGCCACCTTGCTGCCTGGGGGTCAGGTCCTCATCGCCGGAGGGGAGGACTACAGCGGCAAGCCCTTGGGATCGGCCGAGCTGTTCGATCCCACGTCGGGAGCCTTCGTCACAACAGGTTCCATGACCGAGGCTCGGGCCGCTCACACGGCGACGCTCCTCCCTGACGGTCACGTTCTGTTGGTTGGCGGATTCGATGACTCCTACGCTGACCTGGCGTCTGCCGAGCTATACGACCCCAAGGCTCGCACCTTCGTCGCCACTGGCTCGATGAGCGTCGAACGCTCGTCGGGTACGGCGACGCTTCTAAAGAACGGCCAGGTCCTCTTGGCGGGGGGCGCCGCCGACACTCGTTGTGAGCTGTATAACCCCAAGACGGCAAGGTTTCTGCCAACCGGGTCGCTCGGAACGGAGCGTTGGGAGGCGACCGCCACTTTGCTGCAGGACGGCCGGGTCCTGGTCGCCGGGGGAGCGGCCTTCGACCAGGACCGGACCATCGACAGCGCGGAGTTGTACACACCCTAGGAGCGCCGTTGCACCTCCAGATCCGTCTGCCCTACGCCTCGCGGTCACGCGCGCGAGTGGCGCAGTCGGCTGAGTGCCGGCGAAATGCTGTGCCGAGGCCCAGCCCGACCGCCGACACCGGGCCGGCCGTCGCGCCTCCGCTGCGTCGCCGGCGCCCGTGGCGCCGGGTCCCGCTGCTCGGGCCGCTGGCACTGCCGACCGGCCGGCGATGGTTGCGAGGCGCCGCGGGTGCACCCGGCCCAGGAACAGCCGAACCTTCGGTCGCGACGGCTAGTCGAACGACTGTGAATACCCGCAGGCGGCTAACGGCGTGCTTGCTCCGCGCAATGGACCTTCAGGCGTGGCTCAGGTAGGCGCCTGCTAGACTGACCCCGCACGTTCTCGTGCGGCCCACTCGATCGGAGGAGGGACACGTGGTCCCGCTAATCATCGTCGTCGTCGTACTGGTAGTCCTGGTCCTGTTCCTGGTCAGCGTCTACAACGGTCTCGTCACGAAGCGCAATCGCGTCGACGAGGCCAACTCCCAGATCCAGGTCCAGTTCCAGCGCCGTCACGACCTCATCCCGAACCTCGTGAACGCGGTGAAAGGCTACATGGACTTCGAGAAGGGAGTCCTCGAGGCCGTCACTACCGCTCGCGCCAACGCCGTCGCCGCCGGCTCTCAGGGTCCGGTCGCGCAGGGTCAGGCAGAGAACGCGCTGACCGGCACGCTGCGGTCGCTCTTCGCCGTCGTCGAGAACTACCCGGATCTGAAGGCCAATCAGAACGTGCTGTCGCTGCAGGAGCAGTTGACGACGACCGAGAACCAAATCTCGTTCTCTCGCCAGCACTACAACGCGACCGTCCTGGAGTACAACAACTCCCTCCAGGTCTTCCCGAACGTGCTGATCGCCGGGCCGATGGGCTTCACGAAGCGGGAGTTCTTCGCAGCCGACGCGGACGCCTCGGCGGTTCCGGTCGTCAATCTCGGATAGCAGTTCCGGCACTGAGATAGGCCGCGCCTGACGTGGCGCGGCCTCGCCCCCCTGAGGCTGCGTTTGTGACAAGCACCACTTTCTATTCCGAGGAATCGGCCAACCGGCGCAAGTCCTTCGCGTTGGCGCTTGTGGTCATCGGCTTCCTGGCCGCCTTTGGATTCGTGATCGGTTTCAGTATCGGGTATGGCAGCGGCGACGAAGTGGCCTTTGGAATCGGCGCCCTGGTCATCGCCATTGGCATTGGCACGGTCGGCGCTCTGTTCTCCTACTACGGCGGCGACAAGCTCGTCCTGTCGAGTTCGCACGCCCGAGAGGTCACCGCGCAACAGGCGCCGGCGCTATACGACGTCGTGACGGAGATGGCGCTTGCCGCGGGCGTGCCGATGCCCAAGGTCTACATCATCGATGACCCATCGCCCAACGCCTTCGCGACCGGCCGTGACCCCCAGCATTCTTCAGTGGCCGTGACGACCGGCCTGCTGCAGAAGATGAATCGCGAAGAACTCCAGGGCGTCCTCGGCCACGAGTTGTCGCACGTCCGCAATTACGACATCCGTTTCACTCTGATCGTCGGCGTGATGGTCGGCAGCCTGGCGCTGCTGGCGGGCTTCTTCCTGCGATACACGTTCTTCTTCNNCCTCGTGCAGATGGCGGTCAGCCGCCAACGCGAGTACCTCGCAGACGCGTCGTCGGTCGAGTTGACCCGCAACCCGCACGGCCTGGAGAGCGCCCTGGCCAAGCTGGCTTCGGACAACGAGCCGCTCCACTCGGTCAACGGCGCGACCCAGCACCTTTACATCGTCAACCCCCTCAAGAAGCTCGGCGGTGGCTCGGCCCTCTTCTCGACCCATCCGCCGATCGTCGATCGGATCAATCGCCTGCGCCAGCTGACGGGCGATCCGCCCATGGATCCCACTGAGGTGCGCCAGCTGACGGGCCTCGACTAGGCGATCGGCTGCGGCCCGAAAGGGTTTGGCGGTCGCCTTGCAGCGTTTCGGCCCGGCGTGGTACCTTTCCCCGCGCCGACGGGCAGCCAGTCCGTCTGTTCGGGCCGAGATAGCTCAGTCGGTAGAGCACGCGACTGAAAATCGCGGTGTCNNTCGATCCTGGCTCTCGGCACCAAAGACGGCTGGCGTGGTTATCGAGCGGAAGTGGCTCAGTTGGTAGAGCATCACCTTGCCAAGGTGAGGGTCGCGGGTTCGAGTCCCGTCTTCCGCTCCACTCCCTTCAAGCTGCCGCCCTGGCGGGCGTCCGCCGACAGATCGAGCCTCTGCCCCTTCGTCTAGTGGTAGGACAGCGGACTTTGGATCCGTTAGGCGAGGTTCGAATCCTCGAGGGGCAGCCAGTTCGATCCAAACAGCGCCGGTCCCCTTGCCGGCTCGCGTCGAGGCGACGTACCCAAGTGGTTAAGGGGGAGGTCTGCAAAACCTCTATTCAGCGGTTCGATCCCGCTCGTCGCCTCCACTTTCCCCTGGAACGCCGCGCAGGCACAATTGCGTCCT
>PMIQ01000223.1:7777-18210 GCA_003157175.1 Chloroflexota bacterium | reverse complement strand
CGGCGCGCCAGCGGCGGACACGGGCCCATCGGACGTGCCAGGGTAAACTCGACCGCGGATGGCCGGCCGAACCGGCCGGCTGAACCCTGGACGAGTGACGATCGTGGATGAACTGGGCGGCCGCGACGCGAAACGCGGCCCCGAAGCTGGAATGCTGGACGTGCAGCAGCGATCCGGCGTCGGCGACATGGCGCCGGAGGACTTTCGGGCAGCTGCGCACGCCGCCGTCGACATCATGGCCGACTACCTCGAGGGAGTAGGGGAGAGGGACGTCCTGCCGGCAATCGAGCCCGGCTGGCTGCGGCCGCAATTCCCGGCCGCACCGCCCGAGTCGCCCGAGCCGATAGAGACGATCCTCGCGGACTACCAGCGCCTGATCGAGCCGAACATCACTCACTGGCAGCACCCGCGCTTCCTAGCCTACTTCAGCAGCGCCGCGTCCGGGCCCGGGATCATCGGCGAGATGCTGACCGCGGTCCTCAATTCGAACGTCATGTTGTGGCGCACCAGCCCCGCCGGAACCGAACTCGAGGAAGTCGTGGTCGACTGGTTCCGACAGGCGCTCGGGCTGCCGGCGGCGTTCGACGGCCTGCTGACCGACACCGCCTCAACGTCGTCGCTCCTGGCTCTCGCCGCGGCCCGGCAGGCGGCGGGCATTGAAGCGGCCGCGGAGGGGTTGCCCGGCCGGCCGGAAGTGCCCCGACTGCGGGTGTACGCTTCGGAAGAGGCTCACTCGTCGATCGAAAAGGCCGCCATGACGCTTGGTCTCGGGCGGGCGGGACTGACGAAGATCCCGACGAACGATCGCTTCGAGCTGAGGCTCGACGCCCTCGAGGAGGCAATCGCAAGAGACAAGAAGGCCGGCGTGCGGCCGATCGCGCTGGTGGGCACGATCGGAACCACATCCACCACCTCCATCGATCCCATCCCGGGCATGGCGGACGTCGCGGCCCGCGAAGGCATCTGGCTGCATGTAGATGCCGCTCACGCCGGCGCGGTGGCTCTGATCCCGGCACGCCGCGGTCAGTTCGACGGCTGGGAGCGGGCGGATTCGGTGGTCACGAACCCGCACAAATGGTTCTTCTCGCCTGTGGACGCGTCGGTCCTGCTGACGACTCGAATGCCGGTTCTTCGTGACGCCTTCAGCCTCGTGCCGGAGTACCTGCGCACCCTCGATCGTGAAGGGCCGATCCGCGACTACAACGAGTACACGCCCACCCTGGGCCGGCGCTTCCGGGCGCTAAAGCTGTGGATGCTGCTCCGCTACTTCGGCATCGAAGGTCTGCGGAGAAGGATCTCCTATCACCTCGAGNNGAATGTCGCCCTCATGGACGCCATCAACAAGACCGGCGAAGTCTTCCTGTCGCACACTCGTCTGCGGGGTCGGTTCGTGATTCGCGTGGCGCTGGCCAACCTGCGAACGGAAGATGCGGACGTCGATAGGGTCTGGGAGATCATCCGGCGCGAGGCCGCCGCGCTGAGCGTTTCGGCGGGCTGAGCCCGGATCCGTCGATCACGCGCCGCGAATCGCCGGTGCGCCGGGGGCGGGCCAGGGCTCTGTCCCCTCGGAGCGGTACGATTGACGTGTGATACCCCCGTTTGTCCGGGCGCTGAGCGCCGTCCTCGTGGTGATTGCCACGCCGTGTGTGGCCGTGGCGGTGGCCGTGCTCTTGTTTCTCAACCCCGTTTGGGTGGGCCTCGATCAGGACAGAAGTGGCGTGGCCAATCTGACCGGGTACACGCCCACTCAGGTGAGCCAGGTTACGGGCAGCATCCTGTCCGATCTGGTGTTCGGCCCGCCCACGTTCGACTACACGTTCCCGGGGGCGGCGGCGCCCGTTCTGGATGCCGGGGAACGCAGTCACATGGCCGACGTCCGCAATGTGCTCTTGAACCTCGGACTGGTGGCGCTGATCGCCGCGGTGATCCTGGTGGCGATCGGACTGGCCAGCCGGGGCGCTCGGTGGTTCTGGCAGGCGGTGGAGGCCGGCGGGAAAGTGCTCGCCGGCGGCGTCGTGGTGGTCGGGCTTGCCTTCGCGCTCTTCTTCGACCAGGCCTTCCTGCTGTTCCACCAGATCTTCTTCGCGCCGGGCACGTATATGTTCGACGTCCGGTCGGAGAAGCTTGTCCAGCTGTTTCCCGATCAGTTCTGGTCCGAGACAAGTGTTGCGATTGCGGCAGCGGTGCTGGGCCTGGCCCTGATCGTTGTCTTTGCGGCGGCCCGAATCGCGGGGCGTGCGTCGTTCGCCCCGGCATCAGGGCCTGCGTCTCCGTCACCGATCCCGCCCGGCGGCTCGCAATGAACTCCG
This sequence comes from Chloroflexota bacterium, assembly GCA_003157175.1. Lineage (GTDB taxonomy): Bacteria > Chloroflexota > Limnocylindria > Limnocylindrales > CSP1-4 > Fen-1039. Next base: position 15,901 of record PMIQ01000223.1, on the reverse strand, counting down.
GGTTCCCTCTGGGCCGTATGTTCGGGACCGAGATCCGGGCCCATTGGACGTGGATACTCCTTCTGGCGCTCATGACCGTGGTCCTCGGCGAGGGACTCGCGGCCCAAGCGAGCACGGGCGGCGAGGCGGCCTGGGGTTGGGGCTCGGCGATCGCCAGCGCTGTTTTGGTCTTCTTATCGGTGGCCATCCACGAGCTGGCCCACGTCGCGGTTGCGCGGCGCAACGGCATAGGTGGCAGCGTGGTCGTCATTCAACTCCTGGGCGGCTCGTACTTGATGGAAACGCGGCCTCTCACCTGGGGTCAGGAACTCAGGGCTGCGCTGGCGGGGCCGTTCGCCAGCATCGTTCTGATGCTGGTGTTCGGCAGCATTGCCGCGGTGGCGGAAGTTGGCTGGGGCAACTCGAACACCGTTCCGGACAGCGTCGCGGCCGTGAGCTTCGTGGCCGAAGTGCTGGCCCTGTTCAATCTCTTCCTGGTGGTGACGAACCTGATCCCCGGCTATCCGATGGACGGAGCTCGGATCGTCCACGCAATCGTCTGGGCAAGATCCGGGCGCGACGAGGTCGCGACGAGGGTCGCAAGCCGGGTCGGTCGGATCGTCGGCGGCGGCATCATTGCCCTCGGCGCCGGTGTGGTGGTCTTCGTGGACCTCTGGCCCGGGCTGGCGCTCATAGTCGCCGGATGGATGCTCGTGGGTTCGAGTCGAATTCTCGATCGCCGGCTGTTCTTGCAGGGCCTGATCGCGGGCGCCCGGGTCTCGGACGCGGCGGACTCGGATCCGGCGCGAATCCCGCCCCAGCTGACCCTGGACGTTTTCGCCGGCGAGTACCTGGGCGATAGGCTCGGCGGCGCCGCGCTGGTGGAGCGCGGTGAGGAGCTCCTCGGGTTGATCGGGACGTCCCAGATAAAGCGCATACCGCGGCGCAGCTGGCCGATGATGCGGACCGAGCAGGCGATGGTCCCAGTTGGAAGCGTGCCCTGGGCGCTCGGCGAGTCCGATCTGTGGCCAGCCCTGGAGGTTCTCGAGCGGTCCGGCCTGGATGGACTGTTGATTGGGGCCGGGGAGCATGTCTCGGCTCTGTTGACGCGCCGCTCGGTCTCGCTGCTGATCCGGGAGCGGATCGAGCAACGGGCACTGACGACGCGGCCGCTGTTGCAGGTGGCGCGGTTTCCAGGGCGACGGACCCCGCCGGGAGCGCCTCCACCACCTGCCCCATCCGCCCTACCAGGTCCCGCTGCGGAATCTGAGGACCCGGTGGATTCCTCCTCTGACGAGACCGGTGATCAATGAGCACGAAAGGTGACGGCCCAATGAGTTCCGACGGGAAACCGGGAGAAGGCGCCTTCGAGGACGGCTCGCGGGCCGGGCGCCGTCGAAGCGGGCGCGTCGATCGGGTGGGCAGGCCGCGCATGGCGGACGTGACCGAACAGCCGGTGATTGCCAGGCGCGCGGTCGCGGAGGCCGAAGTTGCCGTGTCTCACGAGACGCTCAGCGCGATCGTCGACGGCACGAACCCCAAGGGCGACGTCCTCAGCGTTGCCGAGCTCGCCGGCGTCATGGCCGGCAAGCGCACGAGCGACCTGATACCGCTATGCCACCCCGTGGCCCTGACCGATCTGCTCGTCCGCGGCGTTCCCGACCGGGCCGCCGGCGTGGTCCGCATCCGCGTGGAAACGGCAGCGATCGGACCGGGCAGCGTCGAGATGGAAGCGCTCACGGCGGCGGCCGTGGCGGCCCTCACGGTCTATGACATGGTGCGGGACCTGGACCCGTCGGCTGCGGTACTCGGCATCAAGCTGCTCTCACGCTCGGGCGGCGAGTCCGACACGTGGCAGCGGACGCCGGAGGCGGGCCCGAGTCAAGGCGCAAGGGTCCCCAGGGGCGCGAGGGTCGCCGGTCGAATCTCGAGCCCGCCTCCGCGCGGATCCGGTGGCCGCATTCCACCGCGCAGATACGGCGCCTGACCTCAACCGACGGGGGCCGCAAGTGCCGGCCCGGTGGCCCATCGGGTCGAATTCGGGTAGTACGTTTGGAGAGGGCGGCGGGTTCATCTTGGGGCGAGTCGCGGCGGAGCCGGGTCGCTACATTTAGCGGCGCGCTTTCCAAGGGAAGGACAACGCCGTGCCCGAAGCCAGAGTCGTTGTACCCCTCGTGATCTTCTTCGTCATGGGTGCCGCCATCCTGTGGTTGCTATGGCGCGTGGTGGTGGCGGGTGGCCGGGCGCGGCGCGAAACGGCATCCGGCGTCGCCGCGGCCGAGATAGCTCGCCGTTCCGAGACCCTTCTGGGCGAGCTGCTTGTCGTCGTGGACGAGATGCGGCGCCGCAGGGTCGAACCCCAGGACGCCGAACCCGGAATGGTTGCGGCCCGCGACTCTTTGAGCCGCTACATTGCGGACGCAATGGCACTCAGTCGGAGCGGACCGTGGGCGACCACTGCGGCGGCCCTGGCGGCCGACATGGAACGCGCCCAGCGGGCGATCGAGCTGGTCACACATGGCGGCGAGCTGCTGGCCGATATCAGCGGGGTCGGTTGGGGCGAAGGGGAGACGTCCGTGAAGCGCGGCTACCTCAACCTGGTTCATGCCCGCGAAGCGATTCGACAGCGGCGCGAGACGATCGTGATGGTTTCTCAGGCGGGCCCTTCGAGGCGGGGCGCCTGAGCGACTGAGCCGCTCAAGAGCATGGAGGGACGACGTCCGGGTTTGGGCGGGACCGGGCCCGGCTCAGCGACCTTTGCCACTCTGGTCGGCGCTCTTCGGCCCGCGATCCGCGGCGCTCGATCATTGGGTCCGGGCTGCCGATCCGCGGTGATATCCTCCACGCCAGGCCACGGGCATCGTGGTGGAGGAGACCGATCCTATGCGCTGTCCGCGATGCGGCGAACGCGAAACCCGGGTCATCGACTCGCGCGATCTGGATGAGGTAAGCATCCGGCGTCGCCGTGAGTGCTCGGCCTGCGCGGCGCGATTCACCACGAACGAGCGGATCGAAGCGCCCCGGCTGGTCATCGTGAAGCGCGACGGCCTGCGTCAGGAGTTCGACCGCGAGAAGCTGGCCTCGGGGCTGCGCAAGGCGTTGACGCGCCGGCCCGTCGCGGAAGACGCCGCGGACCGCGCCGCTGACCAGATCGAGGCCGAGTTGCGAGCGTCGGGCTCCTCCGAGGTCGAATCCTCGGATGTCGGCCGGCTGGCCATGGAGAAGCTGCGAGCCATCGACCAGATCGCCTACATCCGCTTCGCCAGCGTGTATCAGAGCTTCGAGGACCTCGAAGCTCTGAAGCGCGAGGTCGACAACCTCTACGCCCAGCGCGAAAGCGGGGCGACGGTCAAGTGAGCGTGCTTTCCGACCGTGACATCGCCGCCGCGATCGGGGCCGGCCGTATCAAGATCGAGCCGTACGATCGGGCGGATCTGCAGCCGTCCTCGGTCGACCTGCACCTGGACCGCAGCTTCCGGGTCTTTCGCAACAACCGCTATCCATATATAGACGTGCGCGCGGCGCAACCCGATCTGACCGAGCTCTTGGCCGTTGGCGACGACGAGGCATTCGTGCTGCATCCCGGCGAGTTCGTGCTCGGCCAGACGCTCGAGTGGGTCGAGTTGCCGGACGATCTCGTGGCTCGCCTCGAGGGCAAGTCGTCGCTCGGACGGCTGGGTCTGCTCATCCATTCGACCGCCGGGTATGTCGATCCCGGCTGGAAGGGCAAGCTCACCCTTGAGCTGTCGAACGTCGCCAAGCTGCCGATTGCGCTCTACTTCGGCATGAAGATCGGGCAGATCAGCTTCCTGGTGATGTCCAGCCCGGTCGAACGACCCTACGGCTCGGCAGGTCTGGGATCGAAGTATCAGGGCCAGGCCGAGCCCACCGCCTCGGCATTCTTCGAGGATTTCGAACGCGGTCGCCGCACCACCTCGGCGCCCAGGAGGAGGAAATGACGACGCTCAACGATGCTGTCGACTGGTCGGCCGATCTCGGCGGAGGAACGCGAGTCGCGCTCATCCAGGCCGGCACATTCCGCTCCGACGCGGGCGCTCTACTGGGCGTCGTGCCGCGCATGATGTGGAACGACCTGGTGACCCAGGAGATCGACGAGCAGCACCGCCTCCTCCAGGCGCTCAACTGCCTCCTTGTGGAGACGCCCGCCGGTCGAGTGCTCGTCGAAACAGGCATCGGGGATCGGATCAGCGACAAGGTCAGGGCGATGCGGGCCTACGAAGGACCGTGGATCGTCCCGGCGCTGCAGAAGGCGGGTTTCGACCCCGCTTCCGTCGACGCCGTGGCCGTCAGCCACCTCCACTTCGATCATGCGGGCGGCGTGCTGCTGGCGGACGGTGGGCTGGCCTTTCCCCGGGCCAGCTTCGTGGCGCAGCTGGCGGAGTGGGAGATCGCCATGGGCGACAACCCGCGGCTCGTGGCCGCGTACGACCAGCCGGAGCTGCGTCTGGTGCGCGATCTGGGTCTCGGTGGCATCGTGGAGGGCGAAGCCGAGATCCTGCCCGGCGTCAGCGTCATACCGACCGGCGGCCACTCAGCCGGTCATCAGGGCGTGCTGATCCGCGGCCGGGACGAGACGATCGCCTTCCTCGGCGACCTTTGCATGCGGCCGTGGAGCGCGAACCCGCGCTGGATCACCGCCTTCGACGATTTTCCGCTCGACTCGGTCCTGGCCAAGGCGTCACTTTTCGCTCGCGCCGCCGCCGAGGGCTGGACGATCGTGCTTTCGCACGAGCCGGTCCATCCGGTCGGCCGGCTGATACGCGATCGCGATCGCTACCGCTTCGAGGCCAGCGTCTGAGGCGTCCCACCGCCCGAGGCACGCCGGGACTCGTCCGCGTTTGGCCTCGGACGCGGTAACATCGCCGAGGGCCCCCGTAGCTCAGTGGACAGAGCGCCGCCGTCCTAAGGCGGGCGTCGTCGGTTCGAGTCCGGCCGGGGGCGCCAAACCCGTCGGACGCGGGAGGGACAGCGGGAGCAGTCGATGATGTTCCGCAATCGCGCCCTGACCGTAATCGTGTTCGCGGTCGCGATGGCTTACCTGGAATCGGCGGTCGTCGTCTATCTTCAACGGGCCCTTGCCATCACGCCGGACCAGCTGTTTCCGCTGCGTGGCCCCGAGATGGTCGGCGACCTTGCCGCGATCGAGGTGGGGCGTGAGTTCGCCACGCTCGTGATGCTCGCGGGGATCGGCTGGATCACGGGGCGGAGCTGGCTGGAGCGGCTGGCCTGGGCCGCCGTCGCCTTCGGCGTCTGGGATGTCTTCTACTACGTGTGGCTGTGGATCTTCGTGGGATGGCCCCATTCGCCGGGCACCTGGGACGTGCTGTTTCTCATTCCGGTGCCGTGGATAGGACCGATCTGGGCGCCGGTGGCTGTGAGCGGTGCGCTGATCGGCTTTGGATTGGAGGCGGCGCGCCGAGCGGAGGGCGGAATAGCGCTTCGGGCGGGTTGGCGCGAAGTCGGGCTGGGGCTGGCCGGCGGTCTGCTCGTGGTCCTGAGCTTCACCGCCGACGCGCCACGCATCATGGCCGGCGGTCTGCCAGGCTGGTTCCCCTGGCCGCTCTTCGTCGCGGGTATGGCATCAGCGGCGTGGGGAGCCGTCCTCGTGTTACGCCGCGGGGTGGGGGAGACCCGGGCGGCTTGAGGGCCCGCGCGTTGGCTTGAGGGTCGCAGTCTTCTTCCGACTCCCTTCCTGGAGGCAGTTCCTGGCCGGCCGACCGTCGGCGCAGGCGCAGGGAGAGACGCATGGAGCCGAGCATTCGCACGGACTTCAACGAACTGCTGACACACATGCTCGGACTCGCGGAGCGAATGCTCGAGAAGACTGGCGAATTCCGGCCATGAGGCGTCGGGCTGGCGGCGAGCGGCCAGATGGCCGTGATCGACGTGGGGGCGACGCTGGCGGACCCGTCAAATCCGCTGATCATCGACTCGCTGTACGCCACATTCCGCCTGCAGGCATGGGCTGGGACAATCAAGGCGTGCGCGGTCTGCTGGGACGCCCTCGTACCCAAGGAGCGAGGCGGCGGCGTGACCGACGCATCGCGACTGGCCTGGAACACCGCGATGGTGATCCGACGGTCGTTCTCTGCACCGATGAGCGCGAGCGTTCCGGCGACCTGCATTTCGACGATCCGATCACCGCCCTGGGGCGGCGCCACGTCTTTGGGACGGTGCTCTTCACCTGATGGCCGCAGTTCGCGGGATTGCCTGAGGGGAGATGCCGGACGCTGCACATGGTTCGGTGGATGGATCGCGGCCGCGGCCCGGGGCCCTATCTCGTCGGTTTCGGCCGGGTCGGCGTATCCTAAGTCTGGCGGTTCGCGCAAGGCTGTCCGTCACGCAGTCCTGGGCCGCCGCGTCTTCGGGCGGCGCCGCGGACGCGGTTAGCAGGACGACGCGGAGGAAATGCGGTTTGTTGGTGCGCCGGTCGAAGTCTCCATGGCGGGCTCTGGTGGGGGTCGGAGCCTACGCGGCCCTTTGCGTGATACTCGCGTCGGCAGCCTGGGTGGCAGTCGGCACAGTCGCCGCGCACGGCCCAGCGGCGACACCATCGATCATCGCAGCCGCCTCGTCGCCGAGCGAGACGGTCGCGCCGTCTGACGCGCCGACGCCCGACCCGACCGTCACGCCCTTCACCTGGCCGTCCTTTGCCACGCCTGCCCCCTCTTCGACCCCAGGCCCGTTCAGCATGGACGTCTACAAGCCAGGCACCTTCGTTTCGCAGGTCAGCAAGGAAGCCTGCATGGCCGGCGCCACCCAGAACATGCTCAACATAATCGGCCCGAAGATCGACCTGACGGCCACGCGGCAGGTGCAGATAAGCAAGGCCATCATCGCCAATACCACCAAGACTGACAGCCTCAACGGTGGCTACGGTCCTGCCGGCTGGGCCATCACCTTGACCCAGCTGGGTGGCGGCCACTACAAGTTGCTGGTGGACAACTCTCTGACCGCGGCGATGAACGACGCTGTCACGGCATTGCGCAAGACGAACCGGCCCGTAGGGCTGCTCGCATGGAAGGGTGCCCACGCATGGGTGATGACCGGGTTCCAGTCGACGTACGACCCGCGCTACTACGCTGGGCACTTCACCGTCACGGGGGCCTACATCGTGGATGTTTACTACCCGCGTCTGAGCCGGATCTGGGGCCAGACGCTGGGGCCGGACACTCTCCGCGACATGACGGCCATGGCGCACAACTACCTTCCCTGGAAGAGGCCCGAGGGCCGCTATCCGGGTCGTGACGGGAAATGGCTCCTGGTGGTCCCGTATTAGGACGTGGGCCGGGCGCGCGGGTCAGTCGTGGCAGCCGGCACAGCGTCCCGAGATGGTCACGTGCGAGAGATCGACGGTGAAGCCGAGCTGTGACGCCAGCGCCTCGACGATGACGGCTCCGGTTTCGGGCCGGATCTCCCACGTAGCGCCGCAACCCACGCAGTACAGGTGACCGTGGACCTGCTGAGGCAGGATGTGGTACTCCTCGTGGCCGTCGTGTCCGTGCCCGTGTTTGACCAGCCCCAGGTCCTCGAGCAGGTCGAGCGTCCGATACACCGTTGAGGGGGTCGTGGTCTGATCGCGCTCCCGGCAGCAAGCGATCAGCTCGGTGGCGGTGACGTGCCCCTCGCGTGCCCGAAGGACCTCCACCAGGGTCCGGCGTTGCGGCGTCCAGCGGAATCCGCTGGCCCTGATCCGCTCGGCGGCCTCATCCCAGGGGCTGGCGCCTGATTCGGCGGCGGTTGCGGGCTGCTTCGGTGGCACGCTGTGGTCCTTTCTGTGCCGTCGATTGTGGCGCATCCTCGGGTCGAGGTAGACTGCCTGCTATCGCAACCCTTTGCAATAGCGATCTGTAGCGCCAGATGAGACTGAGCGAGGAGGATCGGCATGCACATTCCCGATGGCTACCTCGCGCCGGCCGTCTCACTGGCCCTGGCGATCCCGACGGTGCCTGTCTGGGGTCTGGCGACGCAGCGGGTCAAGAAGGTCCTGAACAACAGGACCGTGCCGCTCCTGGCGATCTTCTCGGCCCTTAGCTTCACGATCATGATGTTCAACGTCCCGGTTCCAGGAGGGACGACGGCGCACGGCGTCGGCGGAACGCTGATCGCGGTCGTCCTGGGGCC
>PMIQ01000223.1:0-7714 GCA_003157175.1 Chloroflexota bacterium | reverse complement strand
ATCGAGCCCATCTTCTTCTCCCAGAACGGGCACGCCCTGTACAGCCCTTACGGCCTATCCGAGGCAATTCCGGCGATGGTCGCCGCGCACGCGTTTGGCGCGTCCATCGTGGAGGCACTGATCACCGGCCTCGGCGTGGCCTACTTGCAGCGCCGGCACCCGGAATACCTGACGAGCCTCAGCCGCATCTTCGCCCCCGACGCTTCGGCAGAAGGGACAGTCGCCCGGCGCCCGCTCTGGCAGCTGNNTGGTGGATTGGCCGTCGGTGGCCACGATGCTCGTGGTGACCCTCGTGATCGGCGCAATCCTGATACCGGCCACGTACCTGCTGCTGCCTCGCGCCGTCAAGCGCATCGGTACGACCTTCGTCACGATCGCCGTGATTGCGCCACTCGGTTTGATTGCGCCCGGGATCGCCTACGGAGAGGGCAGCACCGAAGATGTGAAGGCGGCGTTCGGCTATGTGCCCTCGGGCCTGCAGAGCCTTTCGGGCGTCATCAGCGCCCCGTTCGGCGGCTATAACATCCCGCTGCCCTTCTTCTCCGACGCGAACGCGCCGCTCTGGCACGCCGCCATCGGCTATGAGATGGCCGGCATCATCGGCATCGTCGCAGTTGGCGGGATCGCGTACCTGGTCGCTCGTCTGCTTCGCCGCGGCGGTGGGCAGGCCCCGTCGGCGGCGGAGGCCGGCTCGTGACCGCCGTCGCCGCCAGTCCGGCGCCCACGGAGGGGCGCATAGGCTGGCTGGAGCAGACGGTCGGCGGCATAACCTCGAACATCGAGCATGCCATCTTCACGGAACGGCACGCGCGATCGGAGGGTTGGCTGCAGCGACGCGATCCTCGCGCGAAGCTCGTGGGGTTCCTAATGGCTATCGTCGCGGCGAGCCTGGCGAGTTCGGTCGTGGGCCTCGCCCTGCTGTATGCCGCGACTCTCGCCGCGGCGCGGGCGAGCCGTGTCCCGTTCGGATTCTTCGTGAAACGCGTCTGGCTCGGGATCCCGTTCTTCGCCGGAGTCGTGGTGGTGCCGGCCATCTTCTTCGTGCCCGGCGCCAGGGTGTTCGACCTCGCGCTCGGCCCGGCTCACCTGGCTCCGTCCTGGAACGGGCTCGCCGGGGCCGTGCTCTTCGTCAGCCGGGTCGGAGTCTCGGTTTCGCTGGCCGTCCTGATGGTCCTCACGACCCCGTGGGCGGACGTCCTCAAGAGCCTGCGCGCCCTTCGAACGCCGCAGGTATTCGTGCTCGTCCTGTCGATGACCTACCGCTACATCTTCCTGTTCTTGCACACCGCCAACGGGATACTCCTGGCGCGCAAGAGCCGCGCGGTGGGCCGCACGAGCGGCGGAGAGCAGCGCCGCTGGATCACCGGCACCATGGGCAACCTGATGAGCCGCGCCTTCAAGATGAGCAACGACGTGTATGGCGCCATGCTCGCCCGCGGCTTCACGGGCGAAGTCAGGGTGTACAGCACCTACCGCATGCGGGCCGCCGACTGGCTGGCTCTCGGCGCCACGGCCGCGTTCGGCGTGGTCGCCGTGCTGGTGTCGCGAGTCGTGGCGTGAGCGGCCGGGACGATCCAGCGGCTCGAGCGGCCGCGTCACAGGCCGTCGGTCCGGGCGAACCGGTCTTCCGGCTTCGAGACGTCGGATATGTCTACTCGGGCCGCCAAACCGCCCTCGACGCGGTGAACCTCGACATCTGGCCGGGCGAGCGAGTCGCTCTGCTGGGTGCCAACGGCAGCGGCAAGTCGACGCTGTTGAAACTGCTCGACGGCATCGTCGCTCCATCGCGCGGCACGATGCGGGCTCTCGGCTGCGACGTGGCGGCGGTGGCGGCCGGCCAGGAGGCATTCACCTTCCACCGCCAGGTCGGGCTGGTCTTCCAGGACCCGGACATTCAGCTATTCAGCGCGACTGTTCTGGACGACGTTGCGTTCGGGCCGCTTCAGTTGGGCCTGCCCGAGGACGAAGTGCGACAGCGCTGCGACGAGGCCCTGGCGGCGATGGAGATCGCGCATCTGGCCGACAGGGCGCCCTTCGAGCTTTCGGGCGGCGAGAAGAAGCGCGCCGCGATCGCGTCGGTGCTGTCGCTGCGGCCGGAGGTGGTACTTCTCGACGAGCCCACCGCGTCGCTCGATCCACGCACGAAGTGGGTGCTGGTCGATCTGATACAAGGCCTCGCGGCCGCGGGCAGGACGCTAGTCGTCGCGACTCACGAGCTCGACATCGTGCCACTTATCGCCGACCGGGCTGTGGTTCTGAGCGAGCAGGGCAGAGTAGTCGCGGACGGCGACCCGGCCGCGATCCTGGCCGACACGGACCTGCTCATCCGGGCGAATCTGATCCACGAACACCTCCACCGCCACGGTCCGATGAAGCACTCCCATCCGCACGACACCGCGGACGATGGCCACTACCACGCGGCCGAGCCACTCGACGAGGCGCCGCCGGCGAAGACGGTCGAGGGCGGCGGTCCGGATGCGACTCTCGTAGCGCAAGTCGAGCGCGGCTAGCCTCACGGGTGTCTCACCCCGGAACCCCTACGGTCGGGGAATGCCCACTCGGTAGCTGACGCCAAGGTCCGCAAGGGCCACTCGGAGAGGTAGAAGTGGCGCCTCTCGCGTCACCGCCACGGCCTCAGGCAGCCATGGACCGGCCGGGCAACAAGTCCGTGGCCGCCTCTATACTCCGCGAATGCGCCGCCTCCTTTGCATCGCAGCCCTGATAGGTAGGTTCGCCGGGCAGGGGTACATATGGCGCGTGACCCCGCCTTCGCCGCCCGTACCTATCGAGAGGCCGCTCCGGCTCGATGGTCGCGACGGCACTTTCCCGGCCTGGTGGATGGACCGCTGATGTACGCCTGGCCAGCCCCTCCGCCTCGTTCAGGCCGCCGCAGGCCTGCCTTCGTGGGGGTCGGCGCGGCGCTCGCTCTCATTCTGGCGATAGCCGGGGGAGCATACCTGGCCGGCCCCGAGCGGAGCCAGGGACCATCTGGGGACTCATCCGGTTCGGTGACCGTATTCGGTGGCGCGCCCGCGTCGCTCGACCCCGCGGTTCAGTCCGACATGGACAGCGCCCAGGTCGTGGCCCAGCTCTTCGAATCGCTGACCGCGATCGATGCGGCCGGGCACGTGCAGCCCGCCCTGGCCGATAGCTGGCAGACCTCGAGTGGCGGGAAGCGACTCATCTTCCACCTCCGATCCGGCCTGGTCTTTTCCGACGGCTCGCCTTTGGTTGCGTCGAACGTCATCTCGAGCTGGATGCGGGTCCTCGATCCCACTCAGCCGAGCCAGCTGGCCTCGCTTCTCGACGATGTGGTTGGGGCGCGGGCGTATCGAGAGGGAAGCGGGCCGAAGTCGGCGGTCGGGTTGTCTGCGATCGGCGACGACCAGATTGCGGTGGATTTCGCGAGCCCCTCGCCGGAATTCCCGGCAATCGCGGCGGGCCCGACCATGGCCATCGTTCCCTCGACGATCGATTCTGACCCGAGTGACCTCACGCCCAGCGGGTTCGTCGGCAGCGGCGCGTACGTTCTCACAGCCCGGACCGACACGGAAGTCACCCTCACCGCCAACCCACATTACTGGGCCGGATCGCCCCCGATCGCTACGGTGCACCAGCTGACCTCCATCGGCGGCGACAGCCCGGTCTCCGACTTCGAGACTGGCAAGCTCGACTACACGCCGATCAGCTCTTACGACGCTTCGTGGATCGCGTACGACAAGTCGCTCGGGCCCCTGCTGCACGTCGACGCGTCGCCTTCGGTCGAGTTCTACGGCTTCGACACGTCGCGGGCGCCCTTCTCAGACGTCCACGTTCGACGCGCGTTCCAGATGGGTATCGACTGGCGGGGCATCGTCGGACTGCAGGCCGACCCGCTGATCCAGCCGGCCACCGGGATGGTTCCGCCGGACGTGCCCGGGCACAGCGCCACAGACTTTGGGCCGGTCTTCAATCTTGCGCAGGCCAGGACGGAGCTCGCGGCGGCCGGTTATCCGAACGGCGCGGGGTTTCCGAAGGTCGTTCTGGTCACCGGCGGCGCCCCGTTCGACCAGGCCATTGTGCGTCAGCTCCACGACAACCTCGGGATCGACATCGGCAGCGAGACGCGCGACTTTGCTTCATACGACGAGCAACTGGTAAACGATCCACCGGCCTTCTGGGAGATGGATTGGGTTGCCGACTACCCCGGCGCGAACGACTTCCTGGGGCTCCTCCTCGGCACCGGCAAGACCAACAACTTCGGGCGGTGGAGCTCGAGCGCGTTCGACGCCGCCATCGAGCAGGCGCTCGCGGCCGGCGATCAGGCGTCCATGCAGCAGGCCCTGGATCAGGCCCAGGCGGTCGTGCTCGACCAGGCGCCGGTGATCCCGGTCGACTNNTGGTTCGCGTCGCTTTCGTTGCGGCGCTCCTTGGCTGGAGCGCGGTTGGGTCGGGCGCGGCCGCGGTGCTCGGCGCGTCGATCACGTTTGGAACGCCGACGGCCAGCTCCAGCTTCGGCACGGGGATCGACTTTCGGCAGCCGTATGCCGGCAGCGGCGACTTCCGCGAGGTCGACATCGCCATAACCTATCCGGGCGGCTCCGGGCCCGACGTCGTCAAGGTGGAAAACCCGGGGACGAGCAGCTTCGACTACCAGCTGGACACCTCGTCGGGGCAGCTGCAGCCCAATACGCAACTCGTGGCGCACTTCGAGGTGGTGCTGGCCGACGGCACACTCGCAACCGGGCCCGACATACGGGTCACCTACCAGGACGACAGGTTCACCTGGCAGACCAAGGTCGGCACGATCGTCCGGCTGCACTGGTATTCGGGCGATGACGCCTTTGCGCAGCAGGCGCTCAAGATGGGCGAGGATGGAATCGCCAAAGCTGCCGCCTTCCTGGACTTCGACGAGAAGGCGCCGATCGACTTCTATGTGTACGCGGATCAGACGCCCTTCTACGACGCGCTGGGCCCATCCACTCGCGACAACGTCGGCGGGGAGGCGAATACAGAGACTAGGACGCTGTTCGCGTTGATCGCGCCGGGCGATATCGGCTACGCCTCCACCGTGGTGCCGCACGAGCTGACTCACGTGGTGTTCGACGACATCACCCGAAATCCCTATCACGACCCTCCGCGCTGGCTCAATGAGGGGATCGCGGTCTACGTCTCCCAGGGCTTCGACACATCGGACAGGCAATCGGTCGCACAGGCCGCCGCGGATGGCAGCCTGATGCCGCTCGTGGCGATCCGCGGCGAGTTCCCGACAAGCCAGCAGGGGTTCTATCTCGCCTATGCCGAGTCGGTGTCGGCGGTGGACTACCTGATCAGGACCTACGGACAGGCCGATCTGGTCAAGCTGGTCAAGGCTTTTGGGACGGGAGCGTCCGACGATGCGGCATTCAAGACCGCGATCGGCGTGGATACCAGCGCGTTTGACACAGCCTGGCAGAAGAGCAATGGCGCCACGGCTCTGAGCTCCTTCGGACCTCAGCCGGAACCAACCGGTCCCGTCCCGTCGGACTGGACGAGCTCCGGAGTGACCGGATCGACTTCGGCTGCCACGCAGGCGCCGGCGTCGACTGCAGCGCCGGGCGCGGCCGCGCCCGCCGGTACCGGCGGCGCCGCGGGCGCCGGTCATCCTCAGGATGGCGTTCCGGCCATCGTCTTTGGGATCGGCGCCGCGGCGCTCGGGGTAGTCCTCGTCGTGCTGGTGGTGGTGTCGCGCCGACGTTCGTCGCCGGGCGCCCGTTGAAGGCCGCCGCCGTGCGTCAGTCCGCCTGCCGCCGCCCAGGCCGCCGCTCGCGGTTCGATGCGCCGCCACGGCGGGGCTCGGCTCTGATAGGCTGGGCGGCCATTATGGAGCCCGCGCCTTTTCGCTCAGCACAGGTCGAGAACGATGGCGTCCGCTGATCGCGCCGTCGTCGAGTTCAGGCTCGGCGATGTCGTTCGATTGCGTCGATCGCACCCGTGCGGCGGCAACGAATGGCTCGTGGACCGCCTCGGCGCGGACATCGGCCTGCGCTGCCAGGGCTGCGGACGGCACGTCTTGCTCGATCGACGAACGCTCGAGCGGCGTTCTACCGGGTTCGTTACCAGGGGCGACCTGGCATTGAGCCGGGCCGTTGCCCCGACCCCTCGCGACGCCGGCGCGCCGACGTCCGGGGCCAGCGGGCGATGAACATCCCGGGCCGGGCCGCGCGACAGGGAGGCGACGTGAGCGAGCGGCGTGCCAGAGCGGCCGCCACGCCTGGCACTGTGGAGCCGGTCCAGGAGTCGAGCGCCCTTGCCGTCCTGCGGAATCGGCCGTTTCTGCTGCTGTGGCTGGCCCAGCTGTCGACCCAGGTCGGCGGCAACATGGTCATCTACGGCCTGTCTGTCCTCATCATCAACGAATACGCCTCTTCCACGGCGGTTGGCGCGCTGCTGCTGAGTTTTCTCATCCCGGCAATCGTTTTCTCGGCCATCGCGGGCGTCTTCGTCGATCGCGTGGACAAGCGCCAGATGCTGCTCGTTACCAACGTGTTGCGCGGTCTCGCCTTCCTGGCAATCGTGCTGGTCCAAAACAGTCTGGTGCTGCTGTATTTGCTCATGATCTTCGTGGCGACCGTCACGACCTTCTTTGGGCCGGCCGAAGCTTCGATGATTCCGTTCCTGGTGCCCCGACGCCAGCTCCTTGCGGCCAACGGTCTCTTTACGCTCACTATGAACGCCGCTTTCGCCCTTGGGTTCGCTCTCGTCGGGCCATTCGTGATTGCCGTGGCCAGTCCTCAGGCCCTGATAGTGATCGTGGCCATCCTGTACTTCGTCGCCGCGGCGGTTTGCTGGACTCTGCCGTCGGCGCCACCGGTCGGCGACGACATAACCAGCAAGGGTCAGGCAGTCGCGGACGCCGAGATGGCGGTCCATACGATGTTCGGCCAGCTGACCGAGGGTCTGGCCTACATCCGCGACCATCGATCAGTCGGCTGGTCGCTGTCATATCTCGGAATCACGGGCGCGCTCGTCGGCATACTCGCCGTCCTCGGGCAGGGGTTTGCGAAGACGACGCTGGCTCTCGGTACGAAGGACTACGTCGTCGTGGTTCTACCCCTCGGGCTGGGCGTCGTATCGGGCATCGTGGCCCTCAACACCTACGGCCACCGTCTGCCGCGGCGGCGCACCATCGAGGCGGGGATGATCACCCTCGGCATCCTGCTGGCGGTGCTTTCATTCGCCGGTCCCATCTCGCACTTCCTCGAGAACAACGTCGGGGCTCAGATAAAGGAAGCCAGTCGCGTCGTTTCCGTGCTATCCCTCGTCGTCGTCATCGCGTTTCTCATCGGCTTCGCTTTCGCGATCGTCTCGATCGCGTCCCAGACCCAACTCCAGGAAGAGTTGCCTGAAGATGTTCGCGGGCGTGTCTTCGGCGTCCTGAACATGCTGGTCTCGATCGCCAGCCTGGCTCCGATCATCATCGTCGCCCCGATAGCCGACGTTGTCGGTACGGAGAGCGTCATCCTGGCTGTCAGCATCTTCGTGGGGCTGTGGGGGATAGCGAGCGTTGTCCAGCGCGGCGCGCTTCTACCGGCCGAAGCGGAAGCCCGGGCGAGCACGCCGCCGACAGGCGCGCCGGTCGATCCGATGACCGTGGCGATGGCGCCTGTCGAGATGGCCGGCGGCACGAACCTGATCGCTCCCGAGCCCGGTCGAGACGGGAGCAAGGTCCGACGATGACGGGCCGCGCCGCGGG
>PMIQ01000212.1 GCA_003157175.1 Chloroflexota bacterium | reverse complement strand
CCTGGCTGTACGGGCCGATGGCGGGCGGCGCCGCGGGCGCGGAAACTTCCTGGCGAGGCATGGTGGCTACCTACCTTTCGAGAGGGTGCGGCCACCATTGTGAGCGCCGGCACGGTCGATGTGGGACTCGCCGGAAAGAATCGTGCTCACCGCGACGAACGGCTCGCCGCCGCCGATCGACGGCAGGCTGCCGTCGCGGATCCCCAGGCGCACGAATCGGGCGGCTTTACGCGCGGTCGCGAGCGACGGATAGAGCACCCAGGCCGTGGGCCCGGAGCCCGATTGGCCGACTGGGCGACCGACGATGCGACCAAGTGCGGCGCGGAAGATGGCCAGGGCCGGAGCGACCTGGAGGGCTGCCGGCAGGAGATCGTTCGCGGCGGCCAACTCCTCGGCCCTCGCCAGGAGCATGGCGCCGGACAGGCAGGCCTGGAGCTCGGCGACGAGGCGCTCGGACGCGGCCAGCCCCGAGGTCGCGGGGCGAGCTCCGCCGGCGTACGCAGCGAAGACGGCGGGCGTCGACATGGGCAGACGCGGCGTGACGATCAGCACGGCCGGCGCCTCTCCCTGCAGATCCGGCAACGGCTCGACGACCTCGCCACGGCCGGTGACGAGGGCCGNNCGCCCCATGCCTCCAGCGCCGCTGCCATGGTCGCAGCCGCGTCGCTGCTGCCGCCGCCCAGGCCCGCCTCGACGGGGATGCGCTTGGTCAGCCGCGCCGCGAGAAGGGGCGGGTCGGCCGGGGCGCCGGGCCGCGTGGCGCGGACGGCGTCGCGCGTCGCCGCTATCGCCCGTAGGACGAGGTTGTCGGGCGTGGCCGCAAGCGGCAGGCCGGTGATGCGCAACGTGTCGGCGCTCGCTCCCCCCGGCGCCACGGACAACGCGACTGCGTCGCCGAACGCCAGCGGGATCATGACGGAGTGCAGAGCGTGGTAGCCGTAATCGTGACGGCCCACGACGGCCAGGGTCAGATTAAGCTTCGCCGGCGCGAAACGCAGGACGCGGGCGGTGCCCGGAGCGGCCGTCGGGGCGGCGCTCACCGGCGGCTCTTCTTCGCCCCGACGGAGACGGCCCGGCTCCGTGCCGACTGAGCCTTCGCGGCGGCCTCGGCGGGCGACATCGCCTCGGGCAGCGGCTCCAGCGCAACCCGGAGTGCCAGCCACTCCCCCACCGAGAGTGTCTGCGGCCGCCGCTCACCGACGATGGAGCACGCCGCCAGAGCCGCGTCGACGCGGGCGCCCGGAACCGCCAGCTGGCGCACCAGCACATTTCGGAGCATCTTGCGCCGCTCGCGGAAGCCGGCCTGGACCACCCGCCAGAGATCCTGCTCCTCCGCCGCGTCGAGGCGCGGCCGCTCGCCCGGCGGATCGAGCGGCACGATCTCGACCACCGCCGATTCGACCTCGGGCGCCGGCTCGAACGCCTCACGCGGCACCACGAAGGCGATGCGGACGGAGGCGTGGAACTGCACGAAGACCGAGAGGTAGCTCATGTCGCCGGGCGCGGCCGAGATCCGCTCCGCCACTTCCCGCTGCACCATCAGGACCAGGCGCGACGGCCGCGGCGCCGTCCCCAGGAAGCGGTGCAGGATCGGGCTGGTGATGTGATACGGGACGTTGGCCACGACCTCAAAGGGCGGCGCCATCAGCTCGGCGATCTTCTGGTCGAGAATGTCGCCTTGAACCAGCGTCAACGCGCCCGATGCGATCGCCGCCTCCTGGACCCGGCTCAGCCGGCCGGCCAGGCGCTTGTCGAGCTCGACCGCGGTGACCGTCGCGCCACCCGCCAGCAGCCCGCCGGTGAGGATGCCCAGCCCCGGTCCGACCTCCAGAATTCGCCGGCCTGGCTCGGGCGCGGCCAGATCCAGGATCGACTGCAGCACGTCCGGATCCGCCAGGAAGTTCTGCGACATCGAGTGGCGGGCGGTGATGCCCTCCCCGCGCAACTGCCGCCGAACCGCCAGCGGGTCCAGCCGCGGCGCCGGTCGGCCCGGTCCCGCGGCCCCCGCCGACCGGCCTGACTTCGTGTCGGGCGACTCACTCATCGGCGGGCCAGCGGCAGCGACGGCTTCGCGTCCAGGTCGAGCCCGGCTCTCGCGCCCGCCTCGAAGCGCCGCGCCGCGGCCGCCCCGATCATCGCCCCGTTATCCGTGCAGAGCGCCGGCCGCGGCACCACCAGCGGCATCCCCGCCGCCTCCGCCGCAGCCGCCAGCCGATCGCGCAGCACGCGGTTGGCGGCAACTCCACCGCCCAGCACCACCGACCGTGCCCCGGCCGCCCTGGCGGCCCGGATCGTCTTGGTCACGAGCACGTCCACCACCGAATCCTGGAAGCCTGCCGCCAGCTCCGCCACTCGATCCTCGCCAAGCGGCGACTCGCCGGTCGAGGTTCCCTGGCCGCCGGTCTCGGTCGCGATCGTCCGCCGCGCCGCCGTCTTGAGGCCGCTGAAGCTGAAGTCGAACGAGTCTCTCAGCCAGGCCCGCGGGAAGACGACGTCGTGGCGGGTCGCCCCGGCCGCCGCACGCATGATCTCGGGCCCGCCCGGATACGGCAGGCCCAGCAGCCGGCCGACCTTGTCGAACGCCTCGCCGGCCGCGTCGTCGACCGTCTCGCCCAGCAGCTTGTACTGCAGGTGGTCGCGCATCTCCACCAGGAAAGTGTGCCCACCGGAGACGATCAGCGCCACCAGCGGGAAGATCGGCTCCGGCACCTCGCGCGCTTCGTCCGCAAGCCACGCCGCGTACAGGTGGCCCTCGAGGTGGTTCACCGGGACGAGCGGCTTGCCGTGCACGTAGGCGAGCGTCTTGGCGAAGTTGATGCCCACCAGCAGCGAGCCGGCCAGCCCGGGCCCTTCCGTGACGGCGACGGCCGAGATGTCGTCCCAGCCGACGCCGGCTTCGGCCCAGGCCTCGTCGAGCACGGGCACGATCCAACGCAGGTGGGCCCGCGCCGCCACCTCCGGCACGATTCCGCCCGCCGCCGCGTGCATCGCCACCTGGCTCGCCACCACGTTGGAGTGGATCCGCCGGCCGTCCTCGACCAGGGCGATGCCGGTCTCGTCGCAGCTCGATTCGACCGCCAGGATCAGCCCGCCGCGCGTCACGACGACCTCCTGACGTTGCTGGGTCGAAGCACGTCGGGCGCGGCGGCATGGCGGCCTTCGGCCTCTTGGGCCTCTTCGCCCCCGGCCGCCCCGGCTTCTCCGGCCCGGCCGGCACGCGCCGCCGGTTCGATCGGCAATCCATCGGCACCGAGCTCGATGTCGGGTCGCTTGGCCACCGCGGCCCGCAATCCGGCCAGCCGATCGCGCATCTGCCGGCCGTCGAGCCGATCGGTGGTCATGATCAGAGCGTCCTCGTTGTCGTCGCTGTAGTAGCGCGGCCGGACCCCGACCGGCGCGAAACCGTACTTCTCGTACAGGCGCCTCGCCGGGTGATTCGAGGGCCGAACCTCAAGCGTCGTCTCGCGCGCCCCGCGCGCCTCCGCCAGAGCCAGGAGGGCGATGAGCAACCGCTCCCCCACTCCCTGGCGGCGCCATGTCTTGCGCACGGCGAAGGTCGTGATGTGGGCCTCGTCCACCATCAGCCACACGCCGGCGAAGCCGACGATCCGGTCGCCGTGGCGGGCCACGATATAGTGGGCCATGCGGTTGGTCTCGAGCTCGGCGCGGTATGCATGCGGCGGCCAGGGCGTGGTGAAGCTCTCGCGCTCGATCTCCTGGACCGCCGCCAGATCGTCGACCGACATGCGATCGACGACGATCGCTACGTGCGGTCGCGCGACCATCGCACCTCTCCCTTCACCGCGGCGATCCCGCGCGGCAGAGTCACATATTCGGGTACGAGGCGGGCGACGTCGTCGCCACCGGCGGCGATGCGGGCGGCCCCGAGCACGAGCAGCGCGGCCGAGAGCCGCTCCTCCGCCCTCAGGCCCAGCGCCATTGCCGCGGCCGGGGCGCGATCCGGGAGGTCCACCGCAACGAGGACGGCATCCGCCGGCAGTTCCGGTTCTTCGCCACCTTTGACCAGCGTTGCCTGCCCGGCGACGACAACGACTCGATCTGAAGGTCCGGCCGGTAGCAGGAGGATGGCCTGCTTTCCAGCGCCTGCGTCGGCGGCGGCCAGCAGCGCCTCGGAAGTGGCGACGCCGGCGATCGGGATGTCCAGCCCGCGCGCCAGCGCCTTGGCCGTCGCGAGACCAACGCGCATGCCGGTGAACGCCCCGGGCCCCGTCCCGACGACGATCCCGCCCAGCTCCGCCAGCGCGACACGGTTGCTCGTCAGCAGCTCGTCGGTCCGGGTCAGCAGCTCCTCGCCGTGGCGGTAGCCGGCCAGCCAGCGCCGCTCGTCGATGAGGGCGCCGTCCGGCGAGCCCAACGCCACGAGCGCCCGCGTGCCCGAAGTGTCGATGGCGAGAAGAGGTCGCCCGGTCATTGGTTCGACCTGTCGGGTGCCGCGTCGCCCGCCGTCAAGCCTTCGGCCGCCTTCGAGCTTTCGGCCGCCGCGGCCCAATCGGCCGGCACGGCATCGATGTAGCGCGCGTAGCCGGCGTCTCCGGCGCGGAGCACGATCCGCCGTGGGTCGTCGCCCGTGCCCTCGATCAGGACGTCGAGGCGGCCGGCCGGCATCGCGTCCTCGAGCCGTTCGGCCCATTCGATCAAGGTGACGCCCTCGCCCTGGCGCTCGTCGATCAGCCCGCCCGCCAGCGCCTCGGCCGCGCCAGCCAGCCGGTACAGGTCGATATGGAAGAGCGGCAGGCGGCCGCGATACTCGGCCATCAGCACGAAGCTCGGCGAGACGATCGTGTCTGTCACGCCCAATCCCAGCCCGAACCCTTTGGCGAACTGCGTCTTGCCCGCCCCCAGCTCACCGACCAGGCTGATCAGGTCGCCCGGACGCGCCGCGGCCGCCAACGCCCGCGCCAGGGCGCGCGTGCCCGCGGGATCCCGCGTTTCCACAACCCGTTCCAGAGTCCGTCTTTCGATCACCCCCGGAGGTTACCCGAAACCGCGCCGGTGCCGCTCCCGAACCGTCCCGCAAGCCGGCGCGTGCGCCGTGGCGGCCGACCGTGGCCTGAAATCCAGCGGCCCGACTCCACGAAACCCAGGGCAGCCCGGGGTCTGGATCGCAGCCAGGTACTTGCGTCCATTCCTGCACCGCTCGCAGTCCCCGCAACTCACGATCTCTTCCGCTAGATCGCGGCCAGCATGCCGCCATCCACGTACAGGATCTGCCCGTTGACATAGCTCGAGGCTTCCGACGCGAGGAACACGACCGCGCCCATGAGTTCCTTCACATCGCCCCAGCGGCCCGCCGGCGTCCGATTCTTGAGCCACGCGTCGAACGTGGGATCGTCCGCGAGCGGCCTGGTCATCTCGGTGATGAAGTAGCCGGGGCCGATGCCGTTCGACTGGATGCCGTATCTCGCCCAATCGGTGCACATGCCCTTGACCAGGTTCTTGACCGCACCTTTGGTGGCCGTGTAGGGCGCGATCGAGGGCCGCGCAAGTTCGCTCTGCACCGAGCAGATCGAGACGATCTTGCCGTGGCCGCGCGGGATCATCCGGCGAGCGACGGCCTGACTCACTACGAAAACGCCTGTCACATTCACGGCCATCAGCTTGTTCCAGGACTCGATTGGGAAATCCTCCAGAGGAGCGCGGATCTGCAGGCCGGCGTTGTTGACCAAGATCTCGATCGGACCGACCGTCTCCTCGATCTGGGCGACGGCGGCCGCGGCCTGCTCCGGGCTGGTGACGTCGAACGAAGAACCATGGGCGTCGATGCCATCGGCTCGGCAGCCGGCCACGGCCCTGTCGAGCCGGTCCCGGACGATGTCGTTGAGGACGATGGTGGCGCCGGCCGAGGCGAGGCCGCGAGCCAGGCTCAGCCCAATTCCCTGGCCTGAGCCGGTTACGAGCGCGACGCGACCGGTCAGGTCGAAGAGGCTGGTGGACACGTCAGCGGCCCTCCTTGCGGCTGTTCAACCTAGCGGCGCGGATCGACGTGGACTTTGGGCGCATCGCCCCACTCGGGCCGGCGCCTGCCCGCAAGGACGTCGGCGACTTCGTCCAGGGTGACCGTGGCTGCGACGAGCGGTCGCGGGTCGACAGCGCCGGAGGCGTAGAGGTCGATGGTGCCCTCGAGGCCCCCGGAGGCACTCAGCACGCCAACCGCCGTGACGTCATTCAACGCCATGATGCGAGTGTCGATCAGGCTCGGTTGCCCAGCCAGGCCGATGTAGACCACCCGGCGGCCGGGCTCCACGAGGTCGAGCGCGAGTGCGGGCAGGTCCGGCGAGTTGGAGGCGTCGACTACGGCGTCGAACCGCAGCTCGGGCAGGGTTTCCCTCGTCCAGACGTGCTCGAATCCCAGCGTCCCGGCGAAGGTCCGCGATCTCTCGCTGCGACCCATCAGGTGGACATCGATACCCTGCGCTGCGGCGATCTGGGCGACGAGCAGCCCGATCGCTCCGGTTCCCAGCACGAGCAACCGTTCACCGGGCTCAAGCGCGGCCCCACGAACAGCGCGGAGTGCATTGCCGCCGGGTTCGACCAGGGCCCCCAGCGTCGACCCGACCCCCTCGGGCAGTGGCACCAGAGCCCTGACGGGCACCGGAAGCTGCTCGGCCAGCGCGCCCGGCCAGCCGTTTCGGATCCCGATCTCGTACCGGTCGGAACAGAGGTGCTGGCGTCCATGCCTGCACCGCTGGCAGCTCCCGCAGCCGAGCATCGTGTCGCCCGTCACCCGGCGCCCGACCCACGAAGGATCTACGCCCTCTCCGACGGAGGCGACCACTCCGGCCCATTCGTGGCCGATTCTGATCGGGTACCCGGCCAGGCCCGTGTGCAGATAGGCCATCTCGCCGGTGTAGAACTCGACGTCGGTGCCGCAGACGCCAGCCCGCTCGACGTCGATGACAACCTCTCCCGCTCGGGATTCCGGGCGGGGGACCTCGCGCACCTCCGCGCGGCCCGGCGCGGTGATAACGAGCGCGCGCATCGTCACCGTCATGTGCGGATCTGGCTTCCGCAGCCTTCCAAGTTGACCGCTGGCTCGGGCATTCGACAACCCTCGTGAATCTTGGGTGCGTCGCGATGGAATCGTGCGAGATTGTATCTTGACGTCGTCGGCCGATGTCCTGGTGCAGATCTCCGCGGAAGATCGTCTGCCGCATGGCAGACCCCGCCAGGTTGGACCCAGTCCGAACAGGAGAGACTCGCTGATGGAGACCAAACCCAAGCTGGGCCTGATCGGCCTCGGGATCATGGGCCGGCCCATGGCCCGCAACCTGATGAGGGCCGGTTACGGACTAACCGTCCTCGACATCGATTCCTCGGCCGTCGCGGCCCTCGCCGCCGAGGGCGCCACGGCTGGGCAGAGCCCGGCTCAGGTGGCGGCCTCGACCGATGTGCTGGTCACGATGCTGCCCGATTCGCCACAGGTCAGGGAGGTCTATCTCGGCCTGAGCGGCGCCTTCGAGGCCTTGCGGCCGGGCTGGCTTGCGATCGACATGAGCTCCATCGCCCCGAGTACCGCCCGGGAGCTGGCCGAACGAGCCAGCACCGCCGGAGCCGAGATCCTGGACGCGCCCGTAAGCGGCGGCGACAAAGGCGCGATCGCGGGCACCCTCTCGATCATGGTGGGTGGATCCGACGAGGGCTACGAGCGGGCCCTGCCGATCCTGCAGGCGCTGGGCAAGACCATCGTCCACGTCGGCGGGGCCGGGGCCGGGCAGGTTGTCAAGGTCTGCAACCAGGTGGTCGTCGCCGTCGTCATCGAGGCCATCTCAGAAGCCCTGGTCCTGGGCGCCAAGGCAGGGGTCGACCCTTCGAAGATCGCCGATGTCCTCCAGGGCGGTCTGGCGGCGACCAGGGTCCTCGAGATGCGCCGCGACAACATGCTCTCGGGCAGCTTCGACCCCGGCTTCCGGATCCGTCTCCATCTCAAGGACCTCAAGAACGCCCTCGAGCTCGCCCGAGAGACGAACGTCCCACTGCCGGGAGCGGCGCTGGTCGACCAGCTGATGCGGGCGGCGGCTGCCGCCGGACACGAGGACTACGACCACTCGGGCCTGATCACGGTGCTCGAGGAGATGGCCGGGTTCAGCGTGGCGGAGATGGCGGCCGGTCGGCCGGACAGATAGCGAGGCACGGGCGATGACCATTTCGGCGATCGAGAGTCCACTCCTGCGGATGGTGCGGGAAACGCCGACGGAGTACTGGAACGACTCCTGCGACGTCGGCGAACTCAATTACGCCATCGAGCGCGGGGCGACGGGCGCGACCTCGAATCCGAGCATCGTCCTGGACGTCCTGAAGTCGGATAGGGCGTACTGGACGCCGCGAGCTCACGAACTTGCCGCCGCCAACCCGACCTGGTCGGAAGTCGAACTGGGCTGGGCGCTCATCGAACAGATGGCCGCTCGGGGCGCGGGAGTCCTGAAGCCGGTCTTCGACGCCAACGGGGGACGCAAGGGTCGGCAGTCGATCCAGGTCAACCCGGCGAACTTCCGGGATTCTGGGGCGATGGTCGAGCAGGCCGTCCGATTCGACAGGCTCGCCCCGAACATGCACGTCAAGTTCCCCGCTACCGCCGCCGGAATGGCCGCGGTCGAGGAAGCCACTGCGCGCGGCGTCAACGCCAACGTCACCGTCAGCTTTACCGTCTCACAGGCGATAGCCGCGGCCGAGGCCATCGAGCGCGGTCTGACACGGAGGGAGGCCGCGGGCGGCGACACCTCGGGCATGACGCCGATGGTCGTCCTGATGATCGGCCGACTCGACGACTGGCTCAAGGTTCTGGTCGAGCGGGATGGCCTGGCGGTCGATCCGGCAGCCCCCAACTGGGCGGGCATTGCCGTCTTCAAGCGCACCTACGCCATCTTCGGGGAGCGCCACTACCGCTCGCGCCTCCTCCAGGCGGCCACCCGCCATCCACTCCACTGGACCGAGCTGGTGGGCGGCGACGTGGCCTTGACCCTGACGCACTCCTGGCAGGTCCGCTTCAACGAGAGCGGCATCGCGCCGGCGCCGCGCATGGATCGGCCGGTGGATAGTGCGATCCTGGACGAGTTGAGGATGCGGTTCCCGGACTTCGTCCGGGCCTACGAGCCCGATGGCCTCACGCCGGCTGAGTTCGACACGTTCGGGTCTACGGTTCGGACTCTGCGAGCCTTCACTGGCGCCTACCAGGACCTGCTGGCGGCGGTACGCGACCTTATGCTTCCAAACCCGGACTTGCGTCCCGGCAGCTAACGGCCGCGCCGTCGCGACGGAGAGGCGATTTCGAAAGCGACGAAGATGCTCGATCTGACCACCGTGACCACGGCGAACCTGGGACCGGCGTGCCAGCTCGCCGGCGAATACGCGACGAGGACATGCATGACGACGCCGCCGCTCCTACGCCTTGATCAGCTCGCTGCGGCCGATCGTGTCGGTGTCCTTGGGGAGATCGAGCAGGCCGTGGGGGCGCAGGCCGTCGCGGATGGCGATCGCTTCGTCGGTCTGCCGCGGGTCGGATGGATCGAAGTAATCGCCCTGGAGCCCGACGAGAACGCCGCCGGGCGGGACGGTCCTCGCCAGCGTGCCGCGTGGCAGAGCGGAGCGCGACACGAGCTGGAGCGTCGGCAGCGCTCGGCTGCGCCGCCCCAGGTAGGTTCGCCAGCCGACGACGAGATGGTCGCTGGAATCGTGCCGGACGGCGGCTTTGAAGGAGTTGGTGGTGATCCAGCCCGTGCCCGGCCTCCAGAAGGCGATCGAGGCGCGAAGCGCGGTTTCGAGGAGAGCCTCCGCGGCCCAGTCGCCTTCCCGGATCGACTTGACGGTCGCGCTGGCTACCGGGGCGGCGGCCGACCGGCTGCCGTCGCTGATCCGAACGCTGAAGCGCTCGTCCCCTTCCGGCCCACACAGGAACGAAGCCGCGAAGCCCTCGGCGGCCACGCTCGACGTCGTGGGCCGGCCCCGGCTATCGGTGGCCGAGTACCGGTTCTTCGGATCGAACGCGAGCGCAAGCATCTGGATTAGGTACTCGGGATCGTCGACGTCGACACGGACGGAGCCGGCCGCCGGCGCCACGACTCTGACGTTGCTGAACTCGGGCGCCGTCTGCCGGAGCGCGCGCATATAGCCCTGCACGGAGTGGAGGAACCCGCCCATCATCAGCTGGCTAGCCCACCAGTTCGATATCGCGAAGAGGTGATCGGCCACTGCGCACCCCCTTTCGCCCGTCAGAGTATGAACCGCTCCAGGTCCGCCACGGCAATGATCGTTGGCCCGAGGTCGTCGCCGAGGCGAACGTTCGCGGCCTCGAGGTGGATGCCGGCGCGGAAGCGGTGCAAGCCGGCCGAACTCAGCCAGCGACCCTCGCGGCCGGCGTGCGTACCGCTTCTGACTCGCACCCAGTCCCGCGGCAGCTCTGGCAGCGGCACGTCGACGACGTCCAAAACCAGCAGCGGCGGCTCGGTGATGATGGCGACCTCGCGGCCGGCCAGCGCGGCCAGCAACGCGAGGATCGGGGACGCGATCGGGCGACGCTGATGGCCATCGAGCCCCAGGACCCCGAACGGTGGCATCGAATGCAGCGCGGCGCGCTGGCGGCCCTCGGAAGCGGCCAGGTCACGCAGCTCCGCCTGGCCGAGCGAGCCTGCGACCATGCCACGGATCGACATCGCCCGCGCCCGAGTCAGCGCCTCCGCCGAGACGCGACCACCGGCCACGACGATGGCGCCGGAGCGGCCCATGTCCAGGGCGGTGTCGCGCAACTCCCCGTCGACCAGACGCGGAACGTCGAGATAGCCACGTGTCGGCTGCCCGCCGGCGACGGCAGCGGGGATCGCGATCCCCGTCACCTTCATGGCGATGCCGATGCAGTTGGCCGCTTCCACGATGACGCCGCTCGTCGGCGACTCGACCTTCTCGTGGCGATCGCCGGCGGCGGCGCTCCAGCGACCGTTGATCTCATACAGAAGCGTTCCGGCCAGCCGCCTCGGGCCTTCGCGGCGCGCGTTCCGGCCGCGGCGATCGTCCCCGCCGACCCACCACTTGCCCGGCAGCGGCGGGCGGCGGCGTTCCTGTTGCGAGCCCTTCCAGCCCCCCTCGCCGTTTCCTTTGCCGTTTCCGTTCGTGGCCCCGTTCAGCCGGCCGACATCAATAAACTCCGGGTCGCACGTCCGCTCGGCGATGGGCATCCCCGCGGTCACCTTCTGACCCGGGCTCACCAGGACTCGATCGCCGGGCCCGAGGCGAATCTGGACAACCGGCGACACGACCAGGATCCGGCGGCCAGGGATTCGAGTGAGCTCCGGCGGCACGTCGGGCGCCTCGGCACGGCCCCTGGCACGCGTCTTGGGGCTCATTCGTCGATCTCCGACCACATCGCCCGCTGCCACGATTCCCAGGTCGCCCGCTTCTGATCGGCCTTGTCCGGCAGTCGCAACGGGATGTCGCGCAGGTCGACGAACAGCCCGCCGAGGCCGCCCGAGACTTCGACGCTGAAGTGGCGGCCGCGCGCCCCGAGCCTGACCGCGTCCCTGAAGTCCATGTCGGCTGTGGCGGTCTGGCCGGGCGGCAGCTCGACCGCCCAGATGCCACCGGGCTGGAGGTCGATGTCCGAGTTGGAAGTTTCGCCCGTGACTCGCATCCGGCCGGCGCTTCTACCCTGGCGGATGCCCGCCGGCAGGATCAGGCTGCCCAGCGGCAGGAGCACATCCTCCACCAGGTCCTTGAGCATCTTGCGCCGTTCCTCTTCGTCGGCAATGGCGCCCAGCGGTCCGAGCAACCTGGCCTGGTCGCAGGCGAGTCGCCCGACGCCGGGCCGTCGGACCAGGTCCGCCATTGCCAGCGCCACGACCGAAGGCGGCGTCGATGCCCAGACTCCGCCGGCGGCGATCATGATATCGGGCATCTCGCGAACCGAGATCTCCGGCGTCGCGGCGACGAGCCGCTCCACCGCCGCCTTGGCGGCCGCGAGCCGGAGCAGCGCCCCTTCGCCGTCGGCCTCGCCCCAGGGCGAGGAACGCAGGTCGCGCAGTCTATCGCTGAGGCGGTAGCGGTCGAACGCGATCGTAGACCAGGACGACACGGCGTCGATCATCTCGTCGGACAGGTCCTCGGGCGCGAACGACGCGCTCGCCATCGCGACGTGTGACGACACGACGGTTCGATGGCCCGGCCCGACCGCTTCGGCGCGACAACGCAGACCGCCGTCGAGGCCGACCTCGATCACCTCGATCGACTTGTCGAGCAGCAGCGCCAGCGATCGAACGGATCGAGCGATGCCGAGCCTGCTCTCATCCGAACGCGCGCGGAGGCCTTCGAGCACCTGCTGGAGCGCGGAGCCGGCGGGCTGCCCGGATTCGGCGTCGGGCGCCAGCAGCACGCTGTCGTGGCGGTCGCCGGACGGGACCGGCAGCTCGACGGGCGCCGCATGGGCGGGTGCCGCGAGGTCCGGAGCGCGGGGCGCGGCGGTTGTTGCGGCAGGGGCGGTCGTTGCGGCAGGGGCGGTCGCTTCCGATGGACCCTCGGGAGTCGCGCCCACGGCTGCCTGTTCCGCCGCCGGCTCCCCCGGCGCAGTCTCGACGGCGGGCGCCTCTTCGGTCGTCTCGGCGCTCGTTGCCACGTCGACCGGCGTCGCATCCGACTCGGCCGAGCTGTCGGGGGCAGCGGCCTTCACCACTTCCGGGATGCGATCGTGCTCGCCCGCCCCGGAGAAGTCCGACTCCTGGATGGCGGCCCCGCCCGCCAGAACCACCGCCAGCTCAGGCCGGCGGCGTGCCGCGGCCGCGACCAGCGCCCCGAGCATAGGCAGGTGGCGTTTCTCGTCTCCGGCGGGGGACGAATCGGCGCCCAACAGAACCGCGTGGGTGTCCCAGGCGAGCACCAGGCGGCTGAGCTCTAGCGGATCGTCCACGTCGGCGCTGCCACCGACGACGAGCCAGCCCGCGCGGGAGGCGATCTCCTCGAGCCGTCGCCGCTGGCGCTTGGAGCCCGCCAGCACGGCGATGCGGCGAGGGGGAGAGCTTCGGCTCTCCAGACGCGCCAGATCGGCGACCAGCGCGGCGGTCCCGGGCCGCTCCCGAGCGCTGACGAACTCGAGAAGCTCGCGGTCCGCCTTTCCGACCCGGTCCAGGATGCCGAACAGCAGCGCGTCGAGATCTGTCGTCGACGGCGCGGCTGTGTGGGCGAGCAGACGCCAACGACCGCCGGCGTGGCCGACGAGAGCCGCTGAGGTCGTGGCCGCGCCGAAATCGAGGGCGAAGAATGCTCGTGGTTGACGGCTCACACGGCTATGCTAACCGGCCCGCCGACGCCTGTCGCCGGCATCGCGAATCAGAAACGCGGTAGATGGGCGTGGGGACCGGGGATCGCCTCACGGCGCGGGATAGTCTGCGGGCCGCGGATCGCCTCAGGCGTCCCAGGCCGTCTCTTCGTCCGGATCCTGGAGCCGCTCGATGAGCTGCTCGATGCCGAGATCGTCGGCCAGGATCTCGCTGGCCACGGGCAACTCGCCACCGAAGACGCTTCGCAGCGTGGGGTCGAAAAATACCATCGCGCCGCTGCCGAGCTGGCGGTATGGACGGCTCGCCTGGAGGAAGAGGACGGCGGGTACTGCCAGGCCGCGCAGCTGGATCTCGCGGGCTGCCTGCTCGACGAGATCGTCGCGCTGCTCTTCAGATCGGCTCGTCAGCTCAATCAAGTCGGTAACCTGCTCGCTCCTGTTTGGCCGTCGGGGCGGCCGTTCATTCGCGGCTCCGATATGTCGGCAGCCTCGTAACTCCTACTCGCAACCGAGAGGACCGGGTTCATCCTCATTCGCCAGGTGGTCCGGCCTGCCGAACTCTCCTCCACCCCAACCGAGTTCGCAGGCGACGGCTCGCATTTGGACGGCCCTGGCTGCGGCATAGTACACCCGGGGTAACCGCCCGGACATCGCGGTCACGATCTCATAGGAGATGGTGTTGCCCCACCGCGCCATCTCGATCGCGTCGATGGCCTCGCCGCCTTGCGTTCCGATGAGCGTGAACTCGTCATCCACGCTCACGGGAGCCCCCGGAACGTCGGTGACGTCGATCATCACAGCGTCCATGGCCACTGTGCCTACGGCCGGGACCCGCCCCCCTCGTACTAGGACCTGGGCCTTGTTGGACAGGCTCCGCGGCAGCCCATCGGCGTAGCCAAGTGGCAACGTGGCGATGCGGCTGGGACGCGCCGTGACGAACGTGGGGCCGTAGCTGACGCCGGTGCCGGCGGGGAGCTCGGTCACTCGCACCGGGCGGGCGCGCAGCGAGAGGACGGGCCTGAGGCCGGCTGCGGCGGCCGTGTGGCGCTCGTCCACCGTCAGCCCGTCGGGCACGATGCCGTACATGGCGAGGCCGATGCGGACGACGTCGTAGCCCGGCGCGCTGGCGGCGAGCAGACCGCCGCTGGCGGCGAGATGGCGGTCGGGCATGGTGATGCCCACTTCCTCCAGGAGGCTCGAGGCGACGCCCAGGCGGGCAGCCTGATCGGCGGTCCGATCCGGGTCGCCGGCCGCCTGGAGGTGCGACCAGAGGCCGGCCAGTCGAGCCCGCGGCGAAGCCTCGATGGCGGCGGCCGCGGCCGGGATATCGGTCGAGTGGAGGCCGCCGCGACCGAGACCGGTCTCGACCTCGAGGTGGATCGGCAACGCGCAGCCGGCCGCGACGCCGGCCGCGGCCGCGACGGCGGGGTCGTCCAGGCGGTCGAGCACCGCCAGGGTCCGCTCCAGGAGCGTCCGGTCGCCGGCCGTGACCGAGAGACGCTGGCGCATCGCGTCGGGCACGAGCTCGGGCGGGATCGGGAACAGGACGAGGATGGGGACCGCGATGCCGGCCTGACGCAGCTCGAGCCCCTCGTCGAAGGTGGCGACACTCAGGCTCGGCACCCCGGCGGCGACGAGCGCGCGGGCCACCGGCACCGCTCCGTGGCCGTAGGCATCGGCCTTGACCACCGCTTCTAAACGGATCCCGGACGGCAGCGAGCCCTGCAGGAGGCGGGCATTCGAAACGAGAGCGTCCAGGTCGATCTCTATCCAGGCGCTGCGCGGCAACGGCGGAAGCGGCTGCCCGGGTGCGACCTCGATGAGCGGCAGCCTCGTGGCGACGATCGTCGCCGCTGTCCGGGGCATAGCTTTGGCTGCCGCCGGCGCGGCCTGGCGCGCGCTCAGCGGACCGATCCCGTGGCGGCCGCCGGTCCCGCGGCCGGCGCAAGCGCCGCGAGCCGCTTCCGGGCGAGCGGCAGCTCCGGGCACAGGTCCGATGCCAGCAGCCCCGCATCGCCGATGCGGGCGCGGACCGCTTCGCCGGCCATGCCGTGCATGTACACGCCCAGTTGCGCCGCCTCGAAAGTGCCCAGGCCCTGCGCCAGAAGCGCTCCGATCGTGCCGGCAAGGACGTCGCCGGTCCCGGCCGTAGCCAGCGCCGGGTTCTCGAAGGGAGACACCGCCGTCTTGCCGCCGGGCTCGGCGATCACCGTGCGCGCGCCCTTGAGGACCACCACCTGGCCCCAGTCCCTGGCCGCGTCGCGGGCTGCCGCGATCCGCCGGGCATCGTCGAAAACGAGATTCCCCATCTTCTCGGGATCGTGGCCGTCCGCGGCCCGCAGCCGCAGGAACTCGCCGACGTGCGGCGTCAGGATGCAGTGTGCGGCGACGTCGGAGGCCCAGCCGTCAACGGTGGCCAACGATCGCAGAGCTTCCGCGTCGAGGACCGCGGGGACGGGCTCTCCGTCTTCGTCGCCCGCGAGGAGGCTTCGGATCAGATCCGTCATGGAAAGGCTTGGCTTGAGGCCCGGGCCGACGACCAGGGCGTCGTGGTCGTGGTCGAGGATGCGCGCCAGAGCTTCTTCCGGATCGACTTCCTCGACGTCGTCCTCGGGCAGAGAGAGAGTGGTCGCTTCGATGACCTTGGCGGCGAAGAGCGGCTGCAGCGATTCGACCGTGGCGAGCGTCACGAGGCCCGCCCCGGCGCGTCCGGCCGCATTGCACACCAGCAGCGCCGCGCCGGCATAGTCGACCGAACCGGCGATGACCAGCAGCTTGCCGAACGTGCCCTTGTGGCTTCGGGCGGGCCGAGCCGGGACCAGCGCGGCCGCGATCGTGTCGTCGAGCGCGACCGTCTCGGGTGCGGCCTTAGTGGGCATCGTTACCCTCCTCCAGCGTGGCCGCGTCGCGATGCATCGCTCGCAGGCGCTCCAGACGCCCGAGCATATGCCGTTCGTGCTCGTCGAGTCGCTCGTCGATGTCGGGGGGGAAGAGGAACCGGCCACCGGCCGTCCTCACGCCGAATGCCGTGGCGATTGCGAACTCCGACTCGTGGCTGATGGAGACGGCAATGCGGCCCATGCCGAGCTGAGTCGCCCGTCGGGCAGCCCGACCGTGCAGTCGAACCGCCGGCTGTCCGGTCGGCAGTCGCTCGATCTCGATGTCTCGCCAACCGATTCCGCGAACGCCCAGCCCCAGGACCTTCGAGACCGCCTCCTTGGCCGCCCACCGACCGGCCATCGTCTCGGGTCGATTCCGGACGTAAGCCGATTCGGTCGGCGTGAGGACGCGGGCCGCGAAACGATCGCCGAAACGCTTCAGGGCGTCGGCGATGCGTTGGACGCGGATGATGTCGATGCCGAGCTCGGTGGTTTCGGGTGCCGCGACGGCAGCCTCGGGAGCACCGCCGTCCGCGCCTTGCGCGACGCCCTTCGCCGGCCGGGCGCCGCGCCCGTCACCCGGTTCCGGTCGCTGCCGCGAGCCAGCCATCTACTCCACCGTCACCGACTTGGCGAGGTTGCGCGGTTGGTCGACGTCGCGGCCTCTGGCCACGGCGACGTGATAGGCGAACAGCTGCAGCGGAATGACCGCCAGGATTGTGCTCAGCGGATCGAGCGTGTCGGGGACCCAGCACACGTCCGTGGCCAGGCGTTCGATCTGCTTGTCGCCCTCGGTGGCCACGGCGATGACGCGTGCGTCTCGGGCCCGGCCTTCCATCAAGTTGCTGATCAGCTTCTCGTAGACCGCCGAGCGCGTGGCGATGGCAACGAGCGGCACGTCGGCGTCCAGCAGCGAGATCGGGCCGTGCTTGAGCTCGCCGGCGGCGTAGCCCTCGGCGTGGAGATAGCTGATCTCCTTGATCTTGAGCGCGCCTTCGAGGGCCGCCGGGTAGCCGAAGGCCCGGCCGATGTACATGAAGCCGGCCGCCCCGGCGTACCGCGCGGCCATCTCCTCCGTCGCGGCCGCCAGCTCGATCGCCCGCTCGGCCGCCTCGGGCAGGACCCGCAAAGCGGTGACGAGCTCGTCCTCCTCGGCCTTCGTGCGCCTGCCCAGCTGCTGGGCGATGTCCGCGGCGAGCATCACGAGGGTGACAACCTGGGTCACGAATGTCTTGGTCGCGGCGACCGCCACTTCGGGGCCGGCCTGCAGGAATACCGATGCCTGAGCCTCGCGTGTTATCGCGGAGCCAACCGTGTTCGTGACGGCGATGACCGTGGACCCGCGCGCGCGGGCGAGACGGGCGGCGGCGATCGTGTCGGCGGTTTCGCCCGACTGCGTCACGGCCACGACCAGCGTTCGGGCGTCAAGCGGCGGCGGGCTGTAGCGGAACTCGGAGGCCACGTTGGCCCGGGCGGGAACGCCGAGCCAATCCTGGAAGAGCTGCGCGCCGACGAGCGACGCGTAGTAGGCGCTTCCGCAGGCGATTAGCTCGACGCGCGCGACATTGACGAGCCGCTCGCGAACGGCGTCGATCTCTTCGAGGCAGACCGCGCCGCCGCGCAGGCGACCGGCCATCGCCGACCGCAGGGCGGCGGGCTGCTCGTGGATCTCCTTGNNTCCTTGAGCATGAAGTGGGCGTAACCGCCCTTCTCGGCCGCTTCGGCCGACCAGGGGATCACATCGATCGGCCGATCGACCGGCCTGCCGGCAATGTCCGTTATGACGACCGAACCGGGCCGCAGGTCGGCGACGTCTCCGTCCGCCAGGAAGATGACCCGCTTGGTGTAGGCGATGATGGCTGAGGCATCAGATGCGAAGAAGCTCTCGCCCTCGGCGACGCCGACGATCAGGGGCACGTTGAGCCGGGCGCCGACCAGCCGGTCGGGCTCGTCGCCGTGCATGACGACCAGCGCGTACGCTCCCTCGAGTCGACGCAGCGCGGCCCGCACGGCATCGGCCAGATCGCCCTGATAGGCGTCCTCGACCAGGTGAGCGACGACTTCCGTATCCGTCTCGGAGGCCAGGATGTGGCCGCCGGCCGCCAGCTCGTCACGCAGTTCGCGGAAGTTCTCGACGATGCCGTTGTGGACGACGGTGATACGGCCCGTGCAGTCGCTGTGGGGATGGGCATTGAGGTCGCTGGGGCGCCCGTGAGTGGCCCAGCGCGTGTGACCAAGTCCGACTCCGGCCCGAGGCGGATCGCCGCCGAGAGCGTGCTCGAGCACGGCGACCTTGCCGGCCCTCTTCTCCACGAACAGATCGCCCTTGTCCGTGACCAGGGCGATGCCGGCCGAGTCGTAGCCGCGGTATTCGAGACGCCGCAGCCCATCCAGCAGGACGGGGCCTGCTGCTCGGGGCCCGGTGTATCCGACGATTCCGCACATGTGTCGACTTCTCTCCCGGTCTCCTCGACCGTGGCCCCGACGTTCCACCCAACGTCGGTGACGGGACGCCTGCGAAGGGGGCTAGTTTAGACGCTCTTCGGCCAACATCGCGAGTTCGTTGGCGAGCTCGGTGACGAGAGCTTCATCTGAGCCCTCCACCATGACGCGAATGGCGGTCTCCGTGCCGGATGGACGGACGAGGACCCGGCCGGACGAACCGAGGCGGGATTCCGCCCTGCCAACTGCCCGATGGAGGACGGGGTCGCCCTCCCACTGGTCCTTGTGACGGGCCGGGATGGTGCGTTGCTGCTGCGGCAGCATCGGGATCTGCGTGGCCAGATCTGCCAGCGAACGGCCCGTTCTGCTCATGACCGCCATCACTTCGAGCGCGGTGACGATGCCGTCGCCGCTCGTGGCGTACTCCAGGATGATGACGTGACCGCTCTTCTCGCCCCCCAGCCCGGCGCCGTTCACGAGCATCCCCTCGAGGATGTTCTTGTCCCCGACCGGCGTCCGAATGACCTGGCCGCCGGCTGCCTCGATGGTCCGCTGCAGTCCGCCGTTGGATAGCACCGAGACGACGAGGGCGCCGTTCGGCAGCTTGTCGCGGGCGATTCGATCGAGGGCCAGAATGCCCAGCACCGCGTCTCCGTCGACCACGCAGCCGCCGGCGTCAACGGCGATGAGGCGGTCCGCGTCGCCGTCCAGGGCGAAGCCGACGTCCGCTCCGAGCTTCACCACTTCCGCGGCCAGGGCCGTCGGCGCCGTGGCTCCACAGCCGCAGTTGATGTTCGAGCCGTCCGGGTCGTTGAACATGAGGTCGACGCGCGCGCCGGTCGCCGACAGGATGCGTTCTGCGACGATGCAGCCCGAGCCGTTCGCGCAATCGACGACCAGATGCAGCCGGCTCTTCACCTGGCGAGCCAGCCCCAGACGGTGATCGAAATACAGGTCTATGAGATCGTGGGCATCCACCAGCCGCCCGAGAGCATCGGCGGGCGCCCCTGGCAGTTCGTCGGCCCGCCAGATGAACTGCTCCAGCTCGTCCTCGATGTCGTCGTCGAGCTTGAGGCCGTGCTCATCGAGAACCTTCAGACCGTTGTCGCGGGCCGGGTTGTGCGAGGCCGAAACCATGATCCCGGCAGCAAAATGGCCCGCTCCGGTGATGTGGGCCAGGGCCGGGGTCGGCACCACGCCGACGGTGTGAACGTCCACTCCGAGGCTGGTGGCGCCGGCCACGATCGCGGCTACGAACATGTCGCCCGAGCGGCGGGTGTCCTGACCGACGACGATGCAGCCGCCCTGCCCGGCCAGGCGATGCGCCGTGGCGCGGCCGAGCGCATACGCGAGAGTCGGCTTGAGGTCGACGTTGGCTATGCCACGGATTCCATCCGTGCCGAACAATCGGGGCAAGATCGAGCTCCTAGGGCGAAGGTGATGGGGATGGTTCCGGCGAAGGCGGGACGGTCACAGTGACGGTGATCTTCAGCGGGTTCTGAGCGACGATCTTGATTCCCGACGGAACGCTGACGGAGATCTGGACGGTGTATGTTCCGGGAGCGAGGGTGCCGACCGAGACGATCCCCACGAGCGTTGATGTGTCGAAAGCATTCAGCGCGGCCGCGGCGCCGCCGAGGGTAACGGTCACGCTCGATGTGGAGAGTGCGTACATACGGTCCGACCTGGCCCCGTCGGGAACGATGCCGATAGTCACCGTCCGGGTCGTGGCCGGAGATGACATGTGAACGACGACGGTGACGGTCGACGCGTCCGGGGCCTCCACTCCGGCGGGAAGGTTCAGGGCGATCTTGACGGAAATGTCGCCCGTGGCGCCAGCGATGGAGATGGGCTGCGTGCTTACGGCACCGTTGAGGGCGGCCAGCGCGTCGGCCTCGCCGCTAACTGAGATCACGAGCGGGCTCACGTCGATCGAGGTGACGTAGTAACCGGCCGCGGGCGAGCCCCGTATGACCGGCGCAACGGCGACGGTCTCAGTTCTCAGCTGGCTGCCGATCTGGATGGTGACCTGGACCGTGGCGGGATCGAGCGTGATGTTCTCCACGGTGTCGCCGTTGGCATTGACAGGCACCAGAGGAACTTCTTTGTTGACGTCGAGGCCGGAGGCGTCTATGGGTACCGAGGCCTCGGCCTCGACGATTCCCGCGACGAGCGTCGAAGCCCCCGTGGCGTCGACGGAGGTGATGCTCTGAGTCTGGGGACCGAGACTCAGCCCGGTCGGCGGGGTGCCCGCCACGACTTTGACCGGGATCGGCTTGGTCACGATCCGATCGAGAGTGACAGACACCTGCTGGGGCTGGTAGTCGATGATCTGAATGCGCTTGTCGTCGGACGTGAGTTGGACACTGACCAGTGTCGTCTGGCCGGCGTCGACCTTGGCGTCCTTGAGGTCGATCGTTGCGCTGAAGCTGTCTTTGGTGACGGAAACGTCCGCCGGGGCGATATACCGAATGTCTCTGACCGTCGGCATGGTCTCGGGCTTGATCAGGAACGAGGCCAGGGGCTGATTGACCGGCGTGATTGCGATCTGCCCGGGCCATTGCTGGGTGCTCTGGAGGGCGACCATTCCGACGTAAAGGATGATCGCGAGCAGCAGCGCGCCGATCTTCAAGGCCCAGTTGCCGAAGAGGAAACGGACGAGCCTCATGAGGCGGCCCTGGTCTGGCTCGAGTCGTCGTCGGCCCCAGGCTGATCTGCGCTGGGCGGCTCGATCCGCGGCGCCGGGCGTCGATCCGGGCGATCCTTTCGAGGCGCCTCCGAGGCCTGACCGCGGCCGCCGAAGCGGGCTCTGCGGGTCAGCGACCGCAATGACGGTTTGCCGGGCCTGGCTCGACCCGCATCGCGAAGCAGCCGGCCGCCCCCGACCTGGGGGTGGAGATGCGCCATCAGCGCGCGAGCCAGCTTCGGCTCATCGAGGTTCCGGACGATCCTCGCGCGTTCGACCAGGCTGATCTGGCCGCTCTCCTCCGACACTACGACGACGAGGGCATCGGTCTGCTCCGTCATGCCGAGGGCGGCCTTGTGGCGGGTCCCGAAGCGCTCCAGCGGGATCGTGGTCTCGGCCGACGGCAGCAGCGCCCCAGCCGCCAGGATCGTGTCGCCCCGGATCACGACCGCGCCGTCGTGGAGGGGCGTCTTTGGCGAGAAGACTGTGACCAGCAAGTCGGCCGAGATGTCCGCGTGCAGCATCACTCCCGTTTCGGCGATCTCCTGGAGGCCGGACTCGCGCTCGATGACGATGAGCGCGCCGTGGCCTTCGTGAGACAGGCGCGCGGCCGCGCTCGCGACTTCGGCGGCGATGTGGGTCGCTCTCGACTGCTCGGCGGGCGAGATCAGCCAGCCAAGCGAACCGAGACGGCCGATCCGATCGAGCGCTCGCCGGAGCTCCGGCTGAAAGACGACCACCAGGGCGAAGAGGCCGACGTACGCTCCTGTCTGCAAGATCAGAGTCAGCAGGCGCAGGTCGAGGGCGAGCGCGGCCCCATAGACGAGGAACAGCAGGCAAACGCCGACCACCAGGCGGACAGCCCGAGTTCCCCTGATCAGGCTGAATAGCCAGTAGATCAGGAGGGCGGTGATCGCGATGTCAGCCACGACGTTGGGACTGACCTTGTCCAGGGCCGACTGCAACAGTGGCATCCGACGGCTAGTGTATACCGCCAGGCCTCCGCAACCGCCTGTGCCATCACCGGGAGGGCTTGCCTCCGGGTGTGCCGGACTGCCGGTTCAGCCCGAGACCGGGCCGTGACCGGTGGATCCGAGCCTACGCGTAGAGCTGCTGCAGGGAGGGATCCTGCGGGAAAGCGCGCGTCGCCACGGCGCGGAGCCGCTGGCGAGTCCCCGCGTCGTTATTGAGCTCCGCGAGACGGCCGAGCAGCCGGAGCTTCTCCGTAGCCAGGCCATCCCAGCTCCGGGCGACATAGAGCTCCACCAGAACGAGATGGGCGTCGACGTCGCCGGGGGCGCGCTGCAGGAGCCGATGAGCAGCGTCCAGCGCGGCCTCGAACCGGCCTTCACGGGAATACGCGCGGGCCGTCCACAACAGGAGCGATCGAAGGGCGGTCAGGTCGCCGGCCAGGTCGGCGGCTTCGGCCGCGGCCAGGAGTTCGTCTCCGCTGGGCTGATGCTCGCTCTCGCTGGTCATTCCCGGCAGGTTCGGAGGACCGTCGACGCCATCCATGACACCGACCGACGAACGTCCGTTAGAAACGAGGACGCGCGACCCCGCAAAAGCAGCGACGGCCACAGGTTCGGGCTTGGCTGCCAGCGGTTCGGGCTCGGGCTCGATCGCGCGGGAGACTGCCTCCGCCGTCCGCGGCTCGGGCTCCGACGGCACCGAGGGCAGCAATTGGAAGGTCGGCGCGGCCCCCGCTACCGGCTCCCGCACCGTGGCCGGCTCCCGACCGAGCTCGCGACCAGCGAGCTCCGGCAAGGTCGATCCCCCTGGCGTCGCGGCGACCGGGGCGGCGACCGGGGCGGCCACGAAGGCCAGGCCGGTGGTCGGACGGATGGCGTCGGCCCCGGGCTCGTCCCGCAGGCGGAGCGCCCGTGCCAGCAGTTGCTCTGCGGCATGGTCGCCGGTCGAGAACCGGATCTCGCGGAGCAGAGCCCGCTGACGCCGGATTCTGTCGGGTGCCTCTTCGAGTTCGACCGCCCGCCGCAGAGTGTCCGCGGCCTCGGGCAGTCGTCCGCTGGCTTCCTGGATCTCGGCAACGTGATCCAGGGCGCCGGCCGCTTCGCTGCGCATGCCGGCCGCGGCCAGGGCTTCGGCCTGTCCGAGAAGCGCCCCCTCGTCGTGTGGTGATCTCGACACGGCGGCGGCGAATTCCGTCAGAGCGTCATGGAGATGGCCCAACCGCATGTACACGCCGCCCAGGCTCGTGTGCGGAAGAGCGCGCGACGGGGCGATCTCGGCGGCCAGCTTGTAGGCCGCGAGGGCCTCTTCAAGAGAACCCCTCAGAACCGACACGTGGCCGGTCCGAAGTGCTTCCTTGTACCGCTCATAGAGGTCGTCCGTCATAGCGGACATGATGACTTCCAGACGCCGCGGTGTCGAAAGTACCTGTCGCTGGAGGGAGTTCGCACTTGGTCCTACGCCAGGTGTCCGATCCGCCCTCGAAGCGAGCCCAGCCCTGCTCCAACCAGCGTGCCTGCCGCCTGCTCCTGCGTCGCATCTCCGGCGAGTTCAAGGCGAGGCGCCCGCAGGACCCAACGAAGCATTGGACCGCCCGATACGTTGACCCCAGCTATCGCTTCGTGTACTGAGGCGCCTTGCGTGCTCGCTTGAGTCCGTACTTCTTGCGCTCCTTCATCCGCGGGTCGCGGGTGAGGAGGCCAGCCTGGCGAAGCGGCAGACGGTTCCCCTCGGGGTCCATCTGAAGGAGGGCACGGGCGATGCCGTGGCGGATGGCGCCGGCCTGCCCGGTGACCCCGCCGCCTTCGACCTTGATCTGGGCGTTGTAGGTGCCTTCCGTGCCGGTTACGCGGAACGGCATGCGCACGTCAGCCTCGTCGATGGCGTTGCCGAAATGCGCCTCCAGGGTTCGATCGTTGACCACGATCTCGCCCGAGCCGGGAACGAGCCGGACTCGCGCCACCGCGGTCTTGCGGCGGCCGGTCCCATAGAAGAAAGCTGGGGTAGTCATTGCGCTCCTCGTCAGGCCAGCGGCTCAGGTCGCTGAGCCTGGTGCGGGTGCTCGGGGCCGGCGTAGATCTTGAGCTTGGTCAGCTGCTGGGCGCCCAATCGGTTGTGAGGCAGCATCCCCTTGACGGCACGGCGGATGACTTCCTCCGGCCGGCGATCCAGGAGATGGCCCAGGCTCTCCGCCTTGAGGCCATGGGGATAGCCACTGTGGCGCATGTACAGCTTGGTCTCGCGCTTGTCCGAGGTGACGGCGATCTTGCCGGCGTTCACGACGACGACATGGTCGCCCGAGTCCATCGTCGGGCTGTACAAGGGCTTGTTCTTGCCTTCGAGCACACGAGCGATGCGCGACGCCAAACGGCCGAGCGTCTCGTCCGTCGCGTCCACGACGTACCAGCGTCGCTCGATCTCGCTCTCACGGACCGTATATGTCTTGGCGGTCATCGTTCTCCGTTCGATCTGGCGGTCGTGCTTGCCGACGCCGTCCCGCCCCTCATGGGGCCCAGAACGACGCGTCTCAGGCAAAGGCCCTTCGCCGGGGCCGTTGCCCCGTTGAATGCCGGTCGCCCCGACGCAAGCGCCGCGGCTACTGCCTCTTCGTCTGTCCTTCCGTGACCGGCCTCCAGGAGAGCGGCCACGATCCTTCGCACCATCTGTCTCAGGAAGGCGTCGGCCGCGACGTCGATCGTCACGCGAAACCCTTCCCTCCGGACGCGGACCCAATGCACGGTCCGGACCGGCTGCCGGTGCGCCGCCCCGAAGGCGCTAAAGTCGTGACGGCCAACCAGGACCGACCCGACCCGCTCCATCGCGGCGATATCCAGCGGGTCCCGCACCCCGAGCGCGAAACGCTCGCGGAGCGGGCTTCGCGGCCCGTTCCAGACGGTGTAGCGATACTCCCGGCA
Source organism: Chloroflexota bacterium (assembly GCA_003157175.1). Classification (GTDB taxonomy): domain Bacteria; phylum Chloroflexota; class Limnocylindria; order Limnocylindrales; family CSP1-4; genus Fen-1039. The sequence continues at coordinate 11,131 of PMIQ01000212.1, read as the reverse complement.
TCGCGCCGCGTGGCGTGGATGGAACCCGACCGGGGCGCGGCGCATCTGTCGAAGCGCTACGTCCGCTGGCAGCAGCGCGTTGAGCGCCCTTGTCAGCTCCTTGGCCGGTCGCCCCACCGGATCGGTGAATGCGATCACCTGCCCGATAGCGTGCACCCCGGCGTCGGTTCGGCCTGCCGCCTGGACCCGGATCCGGCTTCCGCCGGAGATCCGAGCCAAAGCAGCTTCGAGTTCTCCCTGGACCGTCCGGGCCCCAGGTTGGACCTGGTACCCGGCGAAGTCCGTGCCGTCATATTCAACCGTTGCGCGATAGCGCACCGGGGTGTCCTCTCGGACGCCTAGCAACTACCTACCTGATGGCCGATCCGCCGTGTCCAAGGCGAGGCGCCGAGCGGCACCCGAGCGAGCGCACTTGAGGTGCGTGAGCGAGGGAGCGCAGGCGGCAACGAAGAATTGGACCGGCGTAGTGGCCATCAGACCAATTCGATTTGGACGATCGGGGCCGAGTCGCCCAGGCGCTGGCCGAGATGGACGATCCGGGTGAACCCGGAGGTCCGGTCGGCGTACTTGGGTGCAATTTCGTCGAAAAGCTTGGTCACGACGAGCGGCTCGTTCGGGAATTCCGCGATCACTGCTCGACGGGCCGACAGATCGCCGCGCTTGGCGAGCGTGATCATCTTCTCGACCCGGCCGCGGATCTCCTTGGCCTTCGCCTCGGTGGTCTTGATCCGCTCATAGCGGAGGACCGAGACAGTCAGGTTCTTGTAGAGAGCCAGCCGCGGCCCCTGCTTACGGCTGAGCTTCCGGCCGCCGATTCGATGGGCCATGGCTCAGGCCTCCTCAGGGGGAAGGTCGTCGAACTGCTCTTCTTCTTCGACCTCTTCAATGTCGTCGCCGAGAGAGCTATCGTCGGTCTCGGGCAGGATGAAGCCACGCATGCGCAGCCTCTCCTTCATCTCGTCGAGCGACTTCTTGCCGAANNGCCCGCATCGGCAGGTCCAGCTCCTCGATCGGCATGTCGAGCATGTTCGGAGGGAGCTGGGGCACGTTCGTCGCGACATGGTCCGTTCCGGAGGCGACGAGGCCGATGTTGGCGAACAACGAGAACTGACGGACCAGGATGTCGGCGGCCCGACCGAGAGCTTCCTCGGGCGAGATGGTGCCGTCTGTCTCCAGCTCGATCGTCAGCTTGTCGTAGTTGGTCATCTGGCCGACGCGCGTGTTCTCGACGGAGTAGTTGACCTTGCGGACCGGCGTGAAGATGGCGTCGACCGGAATGACTCCGATCGGCATCGACTCCGCTCGCTCGGCGGCCAGATAGCCGACGCCCTTCTCGACCGTCAGGTCCATCTCGATCGTGACGTCGTCGGAGTCGAGCGTCATGAGCTGGAGATCGGGATTGATGACTTCGACGTCGGCCGATTCCTGAATGTCGGCGGCGGTTACGGTGCCTGCGCCGGCCTTGATGAGCTTGAGCTGGACCGGGTGAGTGGCGAAGCTCTTGAGACGGAGCTTCTTGACGTTGAGGACGATCTGGGTCACGTCCTCCTTCACGCCGGGAATGCTCGTGAATTCGTGGTAGACGTCACGGATCTGGATGGCCGTGATGGCCGAGCCCTCCAGCGACGACAGCAGGACGCGCCGCAGGGCATTTCCCAGGGTGACGCCGTAGCCGGCCGGTAGCGGGCTGGCCTCGTACTTGGCGTACGAGCCGAGTTCCTCGATCGGCGCGATCTGCGGGCTCTCGAGTTCGATCATAGGTGGGCCTTACCTCGAGTAGTACTCGACCACGAGCTGCTCGTTGAGGTCCAGCGGCATCTGGTCGCGGCGCGGCGCGGTCAGCACGGACCCGGCGAGTTTCGCCGCATCCACGCTGAGCCACTCCGGCACCTGGCGCGACTTGATGAGCTCCACGGCCTCTTTGAAGGGCTCACGGGTCCGATGCGTCTCGCGCACCTCGACTTTGTCGCCGGGGCGCAAATGCAGCGACGGAATGCTGGAGACGCGGCCATTCACGGTGAAGTGGGCATGCCCCACCATCTGACGCGCCTCGGCGCGCGAAGCCGCGAAGCCCATCCGGTACACGACGTTGTCCATGCGCAGCTCAAGGATTCGAAGGAGGTTCTCGCCGGTGACACCGGGCGTAGAGCTGGCCATTTCGAAGTAGCCCTTGAACTGGCGCTCAAGAACGCTGTAAACGCGCCTGATTTTCTGCTTCTCGCGCAGCTGCATGCCATATTCGCCGACCTTGCGGCGGCGGATTCCATGCTGGCCGGGAGGTGCCTGACGGCGCTCGAACGCGCACTTCTTGGAATAACAGCGGGTCCCCTTGAGGAAGAGCTTGGTGCCTTCCCGGCGGCAGATCCGGCAAACTGGATCGGTGTAGCGGGCCATCTGTCGTCCTGCCTAGACCCGGCGCCGCTTGGGCGGGCGGCAACCGTTGTGGGGGACGGGGGTGACGTCGGTGATCGCGCTCACCTCGAGGCCGGCTGCCTGGAGCGAGCGGATGGCCTGCTCGCGACCGGCGCCCGGCCCCTTCACGTAGACCTCGACCTGGCGCATTCCGTGCTCCATCGCCTTCTTGGCGGCCTGATCGGCCGAGAGGGCGGCGGCGTACGGCGTGCTCTTGCGGGAGCCCTTGAAGCCGGCCACGCCGGCGGAGCCCCAGCTGATCACGTTGCCGTTGGGGTCGGTGATCGTGATGATCGTATTGTTGAAGCTCGCCTGGATGTGAACGTGCCCCTGGGGCACGTTCTTCCTCTCCCGGCGGCGCTGCTTGGTGGCGCGCTTCCGTTCGGCCATGCCTGCGTCCGGCTCCTCTTACTTCGTCGCCTTGCGCCGGACGCCGACCGTCTTCTTCGGTCCTCGGCGCTGCCGGGCATTCGTCTTGGTCCGCTGGCCCCGGGCCGGCAGGTTGCGCCGATGGCGCAGGCCGCGATAGGAGCCGATCTCGATTAGCCGCTTGATGTTCATGGCAACCTCGCGGCGAAGGTCACCTTCAACCTTGTAACGTCGGTCGATGATCTCTCGCAGCCGGTTGACCTGTTCCTCAGTCAGATCCCGGACGCGAGTGTCCGGGTTGACGTTGGCCTGGACGAGGATCTTCTGGCTGGTGGGAAGGCCGATGCCGTAGATGTAGGTAAGGGCGATCTCCACCCGCTTCTCGCGGGGAATGTCGATGCCTGCGATGCGTGCCATGGCCTAACCCTGCCGCTGCTTGTGCTTGGGATTCGCGCAGATGACCATCACGGTCCCGTGTCGGCGGATCACTTTGCAGTTGTCGCAGCGGGCCTTGACGGAAGCTCTGACTTTCAAGGGATCCTCGTGGTTGTCGGCGGCGCTACTTGAGTCGATAGGTGATGCGACCCCGCGTCAGGTCGTAGGGCGATAGCTCCACTCTGACGCGGTCACCGGGCAGGATGCGGATGAAGTTCATGCGCAGCTTGCCTGAGATGTGAGCCAGAACGCGGTGGCCGTTCTCGAGTTCGACGGCGAACATGGTGTTGGGCAATGGCTCCAACACGGTGCCTTCGACTTCGATCGCGTCCTTCTTCGCCACGTTCTCGGTTACTTCCCTTTCTCGCACGAATGCCGGCCGACCTCGGCCGACACACGAACGAACAGGTTATCAAAGATTGACGCGCCCGGCAACCACGAAGCGTAGCGCCCTCGCCTGCCGCCTGGCCTGTCGGCCGCGCCGATCGCGCTGCCGACTTCGTCGATGCTCGTCATACCGTCGTCAGGATCTCCGGACCGTTGTCGGTCACGGCGATCGTGTGCTCGAAATGGGCGGCCAGCGAATGATCCGCGGTCACCACGGTCCATCCGTCGCCGAGAGTTTCCACGTCCGCGCTGCCGAGCGTGAGCATCGGCTCGATGGCCATGCAAACTCCGGGCACAAGCTCGATGCCGCGATTGCCGGTCCGATAGTTCGGGATCTGCAGATCCTCGTGCATTCGAGTACCGATGCCATGGCCAACGTAGGGCCGAACGATCCCGCACTCGCCCTCGACGGCCACGTCCTCGACTGCTCCCGAAACGTCCTCGATGTGGTTGCCGGGGACGGCAGCCGCGATGCCGGCCATCAAAGCCAGCCGGGTCGTCCTGATGAGCCGATCGACGTCCTTGGGAGGCGTCCCGACGTAGAACGTCCGAGCGCCGTCGCCGTGGTAGCCCCGCCAGATTGCACCGGCATCGATCGAAATGACCTGGCCCTCTTCGATCACCCGCTTGCCGGGTATCCCGTGGACCACTTCCGAGTCGATCGAAACGCAGATGCACGCCGGGAAGCCCCGATAGCCCTTGAACGAGGGCCGAGCCCCGGCTTTGCGGATGTGGCTCTCGGCAACGGCGTCGAGCCCGGCCGTGGTAACGCCCGGCTTGATCGCCTCCTCCACAGCGGCCAGGACCTCGGCCACGATGCGGCCTGCGCGGCGCATCAGGTCGATCTCCTCGCGCGATCTGCGGACAACGGTCGCCATCTCGATGTCAGTCCTGCCGGCCGGTCGCGGCGGCGATGGCCGCCAGGAGGCCGTCCGTGACGCGGTCGATCGGCTGGTTGCCGTCGACCGTCGCCAGGACCCCATGCCCGCCGTAATACCCGACCACCTGGTCCAGCGCGCCGAGCTGCTGGCGCAGGCGAGCCTGCACCGTGGCCGGCTGGTCGTCGGTCCGCTGGTACAGCTCGGACCCATCGACGTCGCAGACGCCTTGAACGAGCGGCTTCTTGCTTTGCTCGTGGTAGGGATGACCCTGCGCACGGCAGATCCAGCGGCCTCCTAGGCGGGCCACGAGATCGGCCTCCGGAACCCTGATGTACGGCGCGACGTCCACCTTGCCACCCCGTTCGAGGAGGGCCTTGTCGAGCACCTCCGCCTGAGCGGTGTTTCGGGGAAAGCCGTCGAGCAGGATGCCCTTCGCGGCGTCCGGTTTGGCCAGCCGCTCGAAGAGCATCTCGATGGTCACCGAATCGGGCACGAGCTCGCCCCGGTCCATGTACCCCTTGGCGGTGACGCCAAGCGGCGTGCCGTCGCGGGCGGCGGCCCGGAACAGATCGCCGGTGGCGACGTGCGCCAGGCCGAGCCTCTCGGCCAGGATCTGGGCCTGTGTCCCCTTCCCGGCGCCGGGGGCGCCGAGAAGGACGACAACGTTTCCGATCAACGAATGAATCCTTCGTAGCTGCGCATCATCAGCTGCGCTTCGAGTTGCTTCATCGTCTCGACTACGACGCTGACGACGATCAGGATGCTGGTGCCGCCGAGACCGACGCCCACGGCGTTGAGGTTGCTGAACATCGGCAGCGCAGCGAGGACCATCGGCAGCACGGCGACGATAGCGATGAAGGTGGCGCCCGCCAGGGTGATCCGGAAGGCCACGCGACGGAGGTAGTCCTCAGTCGGCTGGCCTGGCCGGATGCCCGGTATGAAGCCACCCGACTTGCGTAAGTTGTTTGCCGTCTCGTCCGGTTTGAACACGATGAACGTGTAGAAGAAGCCGAACGCGAGGGTCAGCAGGAAGTAGAGGCTGAGGTACAACAGACCTCTCGTGTCGAGCCAGTAGAGGATCCCGGTCGAGATCTGGGAAACGACCCCCACGCTCGAGCTCTTGAAGTAGGTCGCGATCTGGAGCGGGAAGAGCAGGATGCTGATGGCGAAGATGATCGGGATGACGCCCGACATGTTCACCCTGAGTGGTAAGAACGTGGAGCCGCCCTGGTATATGCGGTGACCGCGGACCCTGTTGGCGTACTGGATCGGGATCCGGCGCTGACCTTCCTGGACGAAGATGATCACGAAGATGATCATGATGCCGACCATCCCGAAGACCACCAGCTCCAGCCAGTCTGGGTTGCTCAGGAAGCCCTCAATCGTGCTCGGTACGCGGGACACGATGCCGGCGAAGATGATGAAGCTGATGCCGTTGCCGATCCCCTTCTCGGTGATCAGCTCGCCCAACCACATCAACACGATTGATCCGGTGGTCAGGGCGATGATCTGAGTCCACGACTGGTAAGTCTCGAAGCTGAACGGCGTGTTGTAGGCAACGATCGACGGGGACTGGCCGGCGAGGTCGGCCTGCAAGAAGGCGAGGATGCCGTAGGCCTGGAGCGCGGCCAGCGGGACGGACAGCCAGCGCGAGTAGCTGGTGATCTTGTTACGGCCGTACTCCCCTTCGCTGGCAAGCGCCTTGAGCGACGGGATCGTCGTCTGCAGGATCTGCATGATGATCGTCGCGTTGATGTACGGGTTGAGGCCCAGACCCACGATCGACATTCTGCGAACGTCGCCGCCCGAGAAGAGCGACAACAGTCCGAAGACGCTGTTGTCAGTGTTCGCGGCATTCAGTGACGCCGGGTTGATGCCCGGAATGAGAACGTGCGCCAGGGCCCGATACACGATCAGGATGAGCGCGACGAAGAGCAGCCTCCGCCGGATGTCCGGCGCGCGGAAAGCGTTCAGCATCGACTCGAGCATGGCTCAGGCGCCCTTCTCTGGATCTGAGCCGGACGGCTCGATTGGAGTCGCGTCGGATGCGCCGGCCTTGTCGGCGTTCTTGGGCTTATCGGCGTTCTTGGGCTTATCGGCGTTCTTGGGCTTATCGGCGTTGTCGGCGCCGACCCGGCGGGCCGGAGCGGCAGCCTCGGCGGGGGCCGCGGACTCGGCCGTGTCATCGAGCTCGGCCTCGTTCGGGAACTCGAGCACGTGGGCCGTGCCGCCGGCCGATTCGATCTTCGCGATGGCGCTCTTGCTGAACGCGTCGGCGACGACGAAGAGGGACCGGGTCACGTCGCCGTGGCCGAGGACTTTGAGCGGCTTGTCGAGCGATCGGACCAGCCCGACAGCCGCGAGGATGTCAGACGTGATCGTCACCGGGGCGGGCTTGCCGGCCTTCGCCGGAGTCTTGGCGGTGTCGGCAGCGGCCGCTAGCTCGGGCGCGTCGAGGATGCCCGTCTCGGCCAGGTCGTTGATGCGACCGACGTTGACGACCTCGTACTCGATTCGGAATGGGTTGCGAAAGCCGCGCAGCTTGGGGACGCGGACGTGGATTGGGGTCTGTCCACCCTCGAACCACGGCTGGATCGTCCCACCGGTGCGAGCCTTCTGGCCCTTTGTGCCCCGGCCGGCGGTCTTGCCCTTGCCCGCGGCGATGCCCCGGCCGACGCGCATGCGCTTCTTGCGGGAACCTTCGGCGGGGCGCAGGTCGTGCAGCTTCATCGCTTCTCCTCGGGCAACTCCTCGACCTCGACGAGGAAACGGACCTGCCGCACCATGCCGCGCATGGCCTCGTTGTCGGGCACCTCGACGGTGTCGCCGATACGCTTGAGGCCCAGCGCCCTGATCGTCCCGCGGTTGCGAGCGATGTGGCTGATGGTGCTCTTGGTCTGGGTGACGCGCAGCTTACCGGCCATTTGCCACCTCTGCGGTGGGCTGGCCGGGGACGTTGCTGTGAACTCGGACGCCGCGGCGCGCGCTGATTTCCTCAGCCGAGTGAAGGCTCTTCAGCGCTTCCATGGTCGCCCGAGTGACGTTCACCGGGTTGGTCGAGCCGAATACCTTGGCCAGGATGTCGCGGATGCCGGCCGCCTCGACGACGGCGCGAACGGCGCCGCCGGCGATGACGCCGGTGCCCTGCGAGGCCGGCTTCAGCATGATCCTGGAGGCCCCGAAGTCCATTCGGACCTCGTGAGGGATCGTTGTCCCGACCCTGGGGATGTGGATGAGGTTCTTCTTCGCATCCTCGACGCCCTTTCGGATTGACTCGGGCACCTCGCCGGCCTTGCCGAGGCCAACGCCAACGTGGCCCGCGCCGTCACCGACGACGACGATTGCGCTGAAGCTGAAGCGGCGGCCGCCTTTGACGACCTTCGCAACGCGGTTGATTTGGACGACGCGCTCTTCGAGCGTCAGCTTGTTCGGATCGATCCTGGCCAATCTGATCTGCTCCTTCGCGTCAGAACTCGAGGCCGGCTTCGCGGGCGGCGTCGGCCAGCGACTTGATCCGTCCGTGATACCTGAACCCGGCTCGGTCGAACACGACCTGTTCGATTCCGGCGCTCCGGGCGCGTTCTGCGATCAGACGGCCGACCGTCTTGGCCTCATCGGTCTTCTTCTGGCCGGCGGTCTTGAGCTCCTTCTCGAGGCTCGAGGCGGCGGCCAGCGTCTTACCGGTCGTGTCGTCGATCACCTGGGCATAGATGTGGTTGAGGCTGCGGAAAACGGCCAGGCGCGGGCGCTCGGCCGAACCCGAGAGGCGAAGCCTGATCCGCTCGTGCCGCTTTTGGCGCGCGGCCCCGCGGCTGGCGACCTGCGTCATCGTGCTGACCCCTTCGTCATCGCGTGGCTCACTTCTTACCGCCGATCTTGCCGGCCTTGCCGGCCTTGCGGCGGATCTGCTCGCCAAGGTAGTGGACGCCCTTGCCCTTGTAGGGCTCCGGCTTCCGAGTGGCTCGAACCGTGGCCGCCACCTGGCCGACAAGCTCCTTGTCGATGCCGACGACCGCGAGGCGGACCGGGCTCTCGACTTCGAAGACTATGCCGGAGGGCGGATCGATCTCGATCGGGTGGCTGTAGCCGAGGTTCAGCTGCAGCTTGTTGCCGACCTTGGCGGCGCGGTAGCCGACGCCGGTGATCTCTAGCGCCTTGCGGTAGCCGTCCGTCACGCCGATCACCATGTTGGCGACGAGCGTTCTGGTAAGGCCGTGGAGCTGCTTGTGGTGCTTGGCTTCGCTGGGTCGCTCCACGATCAGGGTCGAACCCTCCATCGTGACGCGCATGTCCGGATGGAGAAGGCGATGAAGCGAGCCCTTGGGGCCCTTGACGGTGATGTCCCGGCCGACGATCGACACGTCGACACTCGGCGGAACCTGGATCGGCAGGCGGCCAATTCGCGACATAGCCGGCCTACCAGACGTACGCCAGAACTTCACCACCGAGCTGGGCCTTGTGGGCCTGCGAGCCGGTCATGATGCCCTGACTGGTGCTGACGATTACGAGGCCGAGCCCCCCGAGCACCCTGGGGATCTCGGTCTTGCGCGCATACACGCGCAATCCGGGCTTGCTGATGCGCTTCAGCCCCGAAACTACCGGAGCCTTGCCATCGACGTATTTGAGCGTGACGCGCAGCACCTGGCGAGCGCCTTCGTGCTCCTCTTGAACTTCGGCGATGAAGCCCTCCTCCAGAAGGATTCGGGCGATCTCACGCTTGGTCCGCGAGGCCGGGACGACAACGTCCGCATGCCGCGCCCGCGACGCGTTGCGGATGCGAGTCAGCATGTCCGCAATCGGATCGGAGACGTTCATTCGTTACCTACCAGCTCGACTTGGTGACGCCGGGCAGCTCGCCGAGCAGTGCCCGTTCGCGGAAGCAGATGCGGCACAAACCGAAGCGCCGCATATATGCGCGGGGGCGACCGCAAACGAAGCAGCGGTGATAGGCCTGAACCTTATGCCGCGCCGGTCGCTTGGCCTTGGCGATCATCGACTTCTTGGCCATCGTTTCTCCCTCCCCGCGCCTAGCCGGCGAAGGGCATGCCGAGGAGTTCGAGCAAACGCTTCGATTCCTCGTCGGTCTTCGCCGTCGTCACGATGCTGATCTCCAGCCCGCGGAGACGGTCCACCTTGTCGTAGTCGATCTCCGGGAACGCGAGTTGCTCCCGAAGCCCCAGTGAGTAGTTGCCGCGTCCGTCGAACGACTTGGCCGGCACGCCGTGAAAGTCGCGGATGCGGGGCAGGGCGACGCGGGTCAGTCTCTCCAGGAAGTCCCACATACGATCGCCGCGCAGTGTCACCCGCGCGCCGATCGTATTGCCGGTCCGCAACCGGAACTGCGCGATCGAGCGCTTCGCCTTGGTGGTCACCGGATGCTGACCGGTGATCGCGGCGAGGTCGCCGACGGCGGCGTCGACCGCCTTGGGGTTCGTCAGAGCCTCGCCCAGGCCGATGTTGACGACGATCTTCGCCAGGCGGGGGATCTGCATTCGATTGATGTAGTTGAACTGCTTCTGCAGCGCCGGGACCGCTTCGTCCGTATAGCGCTGGCGAAGACTGCCGCTCACGCGCCCACCTCCAGCTGCTCGTTGCAGTGCCCGCACACTCGAGCGCTCTTGCCGGTGCTCAGGGGCTGGTGCTTGACGCGCGTGACTCGTTCGCAGCGCGGGCAGACGATCATCACGTTGCTGACGTCGATCGGCATTGGCTTGTCGACGATGCCGCCCTGCTGCATCTGCGGCGCCCGGTCGTTCTGCATCTTCTGGTGCGGCTTGGTATGGCGCTTGGCGATGTTGATACCCGAGATGACAATCGAAACAGGACGGGTCGCGGTCTTCTTCCAGCCTGCCTTCGTCGGGCCTTCGCCGGACGGATTGCGCAGAACCCGCTCCACCTTGCCGCGCTTGCCGGCGTCCTTGCCGTGCAGCACGACGACGGTGTCGCCGGCCCGGATCTCAGGCACCTTGTTGGCGGGTGCGTTCTTGGCTGGCGCCATCACAGCACCTCCGGCGCGAGCGAGACGATCTTCATGTAGTTGCGGTCGCGCAGCTCGCGAGCGACGGGGCCGAAGATGCGCGTGCCCCGCGGGTTGCCCTGGTTGTTGATCAGGACGGCCGCGTTCTCGTCGAAGCGGATGTAGCTGCCGTCCGGCCGGCCGTATTCCTTGGCCGTTCGAACGATCACCGCCCGAACGACATCGCCCTTCTTGACGGGGGCGTTCGGGATCGCCTGCTTGACGCTGGCAATGATCACGTCGCCGACGCCGGCGGTCGTCTTCTGGGAACGACCCATGACCCGAATGCACTGGATCGTCCGCGCGCCGGTGTTGTCGGCAACGCGGAGGCGCGTGTACTGCTGGATCATTGCGTGGCCTCCCGGTCAGCTGTGTGCTTACCCGGGTGAGCCGCACCGTGGATCGCCTCGTCGATCGCCTCGTCCTCGGCCACGGCATCGGGCAAAGCGCCTTCTCCGGCTCGGGCGACGATGCTGACGAGGCGCCACCGCTTGGTAGCGGAAAGCGGCCGCGACTCTTCGATCAGGACGGTGTCGCCGACGCGGGCCTCGTTGGCCTCGTCGTGCGCCTTGAACTTGGTTGTCAAGCGGATGACCCGCTTGTACAGGGGATGCCGCGTCATGCGCTCGAC
>PMIQ01000140.1 GCA_003157175.1 Chloroflexota bacterium | reverse complement strand
GACGGGACGGACGGGACGGCACCATAATCGGATCGTCAGAGAGATGGAGAGGACGAGCATGGCCGAACAGGACACGGCGGCGCGGGTCGGGATCGTCTGCGGCAGCCGTTCGGACTTCCCTGTGATGGAGAAGGCAGTCGAGCTGCTCGGCAAGCTCGAAGTCCCGTGCGAGCTGCGCGCCATTTCGGCCCATCGGGCACCGGACCTCCTCTTGCGTTTCGTCGATGGCGCGGAGGCGCGCGGCATCCGGGTCTTCATCGCCGGCGCGGGCGGGGCGGCGCACCTGCCTGGCGTCGTGGCCTCGAAGACGATTCTGCCCGTTATCGGCGTGCCCATCCCTACGCAGGTGGCGGGCGGTCTGGACTCCCTTCTGTCGATCGTCCAGATGCCGAAAGGGATCCCCGTCGCCACGGTCGCGGTCGGCGGCGCGGAGAACGCGGCCCTGCTCGCGGCCGAGATCCTGGCCCTCTCCGACCCGGCGCTGCGCGGGCGGCTGCTCACTTATCGCGACGCCCAGACTCGCTCGATCGAAGAGGACGAGACGAACGCAGACCTCCGCGGTGGACGCTAGCTTCCCTCGACGAGAGCCCAACGGCCGGCGTCGCGCAATCGGGTCCGACCGATGAGCGAGGTTCGATTCGGCCTCGGCGGCATCCCCGACTGGCTCGAGCCGATGGTTCGGTTCTGCTCGCGCTGCGGCGTGCGGCTCGCCTTCGGCCCGGTCGCGGGCGAGGAGCGCGACCGCCTCGCCTGCCCGAGCTGCGGCTTCGTCAGCTACGTCAACCCGCGCCTGGTGGTTACCACGCTGCCCATCACGAGCCGCGGCGAAGTCATTCTCATAAGAAGGGGGATCGAGCCGGGCCGAGGGCAGTGGGCCCAGCCGGGCGGTTTTCTCGAGATCGACGAGACGGTCCGCGAAGCAGCCGTCCGCGAGACGCTCGAGGAGACCGGCCTGCGCGTCGAAGCCGGAGCTATTGTCGGCCTCTACTCGCGAGTTCAAGCGGCGGTGGTCGTCATCGCCTTCGAGGCTCGCATAGTCGGCGGCGCGCCCACGATCACGCGCGAATCGCTCGAGACGCGGCCTTTCGCCCCGGACGCCATTCCGTGGCCCGAGATCGCGTTCGAGACCAGCATCCGCGCGTTGCGCGATTGGGTGGCCGGCGTTCGCCCGGACCTGCCCGCACCGGACCCGGCCACGATCCACCGACCCTTCGGCGGCTGACACCGGACACGCGCCGCAGTCCAGCCGGCGGAGGCGTCCCGTGGCAAACTCTGGTCCATGGATGCAGCGACGATTGCCCTTGTGTTGGTGCCGCTCCTGATCCTCCAGGTCGGGCTGATGCTCTACGCGCTGTACGACCTCTTCCAGGAGGACCGCCGCGTTCGCGGCGACAGCAAGATCCTATGGGCGCTGATCATCGTCTTCGTCAACGTGGTCGGGCCGCTGATCTACTTCTTCGTCGGCCGCGACGAATCGAGAGGGGCCGACACAGCTGAGGTCGGCGGCGGCGCGGCTCCGGCGGAGTCGATCGCCCGCATTCTCGCCACGTGGCCCCGGCTCACTGCGGCCACCGACGCGGCCATCTCCACGACCGGCCTCACCAAGCGCTACGCCCGTGGCGTCGTCGCCCTCGACCATCTGAACCTGACCGTCCCGAGCGGCAGCGTCTTCGGCTTCCTCGGACCCAACGGCGCCGGCAAGACGACGACCCTGCGCCTCCTTGCAGGCCTCGCCACAGCCACCGAGGGCACGGGCACGGTCGCCGGCGTGCGGATCGGCGGGACGGGCGGCGAGCTGGCGCGCCACATCGGGTACCTGGACCAGGACCCGCGCTTCTACGGCTGGATGCGAGGCCGCGAGCTCCTCAACATGGTCGGCCAGCTGCACGGTCTCCACGGGGCGGCGCTGCGGCAGCGGGTCGGTGAGGTGCTGGAGATCGTCGGTCTGACCGACGCCGCCCACCGGCGCATCGGCGGCTACTCCGGTGGGATGCGCCAGCGCCTCGGCATCGGTCAGGCGCTGATCAACCAGCCCCGCGTCCTCTTCCTGGACGAGCCGGTCAGCTCGCTCGATCCGGAGGGCCGCCGCGACATCCTGGAGATCATCTCGCGGCTCCGCGGCACGGCCACGGTCTTCATGAGCACGCACATCCTCAACGACGTCGAGCGGGTCTGCGATCGGGTCGCCATCCTCAACGTCGGCCACCTGGTGGTCGAAGGTCCGATCGACGAGCTGCTCGACCGCTACGCCCAGCCGATCTACGAACTGGAGCCCGAACCGCAGCAGGACGGCCCCATCGAACGGCTGGCCGCCGCCATGCGCGGGCAGCCCTGGGCGCAGGAGGTTCGAACGACCCCGGACACGGTTCGAGTCTTCGTGAACGATCCGAAGGTCGCCGGGCCGGCCATCCTGCCGCTGGTCATATCGAGCGGAGTCAGCCTTGTCCGGTACGAGCGGGCGCGACCCAGCCTGGAAGACGTCTTCCTCCGCCTGGTCGCCGAGAGCGGCCTGCAGACCGCGCCGCCCGTCGTCATTCCGGCGTGGGGTCTCGATGGGAGGGGCCGGCGATGATGGGTTTCCGAGTGCTGCTGATCAAGGAGCTGCGCGAGCAGCTGCGGACCGGCCGCCTGATCGCCGTCGCGGCGGTTTTCGTTCTGTTCGGGATCCTCGGTCCGCTCACCGATCGCTACATGAAGGAGCTGATCGACGCCGTCGGCAGCCAGAGCGGCGGCTTCACCATTGCCGTGCCGCCGCCCTCGCTGAATGGCGACCTCGCCCAGATCGTCAAGAACCTCTCCGAGTTCGGCGTGATCTGTGCCCTGCTGCTCGGCATGGGCTCCGTGGCCTGGGAGAAGGAGCGCGGCACGGCCGGGATGATCATGACCAAACCGGCGTCGCGGGCCGCCTTCCTGGCCGCCAAGCTGACGGCGATCTCGCTCAACCTGGGCTTGGCCGTGATCCTCGGGTGCGGGCTGGGCTACGTCTACACCACCGTGCTGTATCCATCCGCCTTCCCGCTGGACGGCTACGTGGCGATGGCCGCGATCATGTGGTGGACGCTTGTCATCTTCACCGCCATCACGCTGCTGGGCAGCACGATCTCGCGATCGGCAATCGCCGCGGCGGGCCTCGGTATGGTGGCGCTGCTGGTCCTTGGCATCCTCGCCACCATCCCCGTCATCGGGCCGTGGTCGCCGCTGGCGCTCCTGACCCCCGCTTCGAACCTCGCCCTCGGCGAGGACGCCGGCAACTTCCTGGGCCCGCTGCTCTTCAACATCGCCGTGGTGCCGGCGCTCTTCGGTGTCACGTGGCTGGCCTTCCGGCGGCAGGAGCTGTAGCGGGGAGGGGCGGCCCAGCAGTCCGCGCTGGGGGCGTCAGTGGGCGGCGAAGTCCGCAGGCTGCCAGGTCTTGCCGCCATCCCACGAGAGGAACAGGGCGAGCCGGCTTGGCTCAGAAGATTGGGCCAAGCCGAGCGCCGCGTCGTTCTGACCGTCCGCGGTCCAGAACGTCTGGATCGGCCTGCCGGACAACCCGTTCTCGTCGGTGGCCGTCCAGGTTTGTCCGCCGTCGGATGTGACCGCCAGACCTTGCGTGGTCACCCGGGGTCCGGACTGAGCGGTGCCCGGCACGTAAGCAAGATTGGGTTGGTACCAATGCTCCGCGTCGAGGAAGAACGGAGCGACCCACGCCCCCTGCCCGAACGTCCCGACCTGCGACCAGGTTCGGCCGCCATCCGCCGTGCGGTAGTAGCGCGTCTCCGACGTGGAACTCGTGCCCACGTCGACGGCCACGAAGCCTTGGCTGGCGCTCAGGAACGTCACTCCGCCTGTGGACGCGCCGGGCACCGATAGACCGGTCGTATCGCCGGTCGGCTCGACGCTTGGCGCGGGCACGCTGGCAGTATCGCCCAGGCCAGGCAACGAAACGTTCGACCAGGTGGCACCCGCGTCGCGGCTGACCTGCAGCAGGGGCCGCGCTGGGATGTATGAACCGGCGGGCTCTCCGCCGTTGGCAACCCACAGCGTGTTCGCGTCCACTGGGACGATGCCGTCGGAGAAGGTGGCCGTCGTGCCGGTCACGGCCCACGTTGCCCCGCCGTCCTCCGTGCGAACGATGGTGGCGAGCCCGGTCTCCGAGGTCATGAGCACGGCGAACCCAACGCGATCGTCGACGAAGTAGAGGTTCCCAGGCCAGACGGTGTGGGTGCCGTCGGATCCGTCGCCGATCGTCACGGGAAGGACTGTGGACTGCCAGGTCGCTCCCCCGTCGGAAGTGCGGTCGACAGTGAAATGTGGATCCATGGAGGCCTCGTCGAGGAACCAGGCGTGCGCGGGGTCGACGACGGCGATCGATCCGTTCGCATATGGAATCGGGAGCGAGCTATTACGCCAGGTACGACCGTGGTCCGTTGAGATGCTGAGCCGCTGGTTCAACACGGTCCAGAGCACGCCGGCCCGGGTCATTCCGGCATCGCTGACCTCCGCGTTGGCGACCGTGATGTCGTACGTTGGGCCGGCGCTCGGGCCCGTAACCGGCTTCGCCGTGGGTCCGACGATGGACCAATGCCAGGCCGCCAGCAGGAGAGCGGCGACGGCCAGCGCCGCGACCAGTCTCGAGCTCGCCCAAAGCGGACGAACCGGCCGCTGATCGCGCGCTTCGTCCAGCAGCGTCCGCGAGGCCAGCACGACCCGGGTTGAGTCGTCCGGCGCGAACCTGCCGTAGTAGGACCGAAGCATCGTCTCGAGATCGGGTGCGTTCATCGTTTCTGCTCCTCCGCCCGGCGCTCGGCATCGAGCGCTGCCCGGACGTGTTCAAGCGCGTAGTGAAGCCGGGACTTGACCGTGCCCTCGGGCAGACCCAACTGAGCCGCGATCTGAGGGACCGTCAGATCGCGCCCGAACCGGAGGCCCAGCACGATCTGCTCGTCCTCCCGCAGCCGCCGGAGGACCCGACCGAGGTCGTTGCGATCGGCAGGCGCCCAGGCGGCCCCGGCTACGGGTTCGGACGTCGCGACAGGCTGGCGGCGCCTCCGGCGAAGCTCGTCCCGACATACGTTGACGACGATCCGCATGAACCAGCGATGCGGCTCGCCCGCCTCGAACCGAATGCTCCGGCGCTTGTTCCAGGCCCGCAGAAGCGCCTCCTGGACGGCATCCTCGGCGCCGATCGGGTCGCGCAGGATCGACGACGCCAGCCTGTGAGCTTCTGGGACGCCGGCCAGCAACAGCTCCGCTACGCGATCGTCGTCGCGCGGCTGCACGCTTGCCAGCTCGATCATCGGTCTCCCTCGCGGTTGCGGTACCCGATCTACGACCGAACCGCCTTCAATCGTTCAATCTTGGCGCGCGGCGGCGAGTGGTGCCGCCCTCCCCGGCCCCGGCCCCCGGGCGCGCAGCGCGCGGCGTGGCTCCTACTTCTTCCGGCCGCGATCCTTCCGGCCGCGAACCAGCCGCGCCGGCTCGAGGGCGGTGCGGTGGCCGCGGTTAGCCATGGCCTTGGCCAGGGCGACCTCATGGGCGCGCAGCTCCAGCTGGTCGTCCAGCGGGGCGAGAGTGAACGGCGCACCTTCCGCCCGAGACACCGCGATCTCGATCAGTCGATCCGTGAGCCACGGATTCTTCGGTAGCACCGGGCCATGCAGGTACGTGGCAAAGACGTTGCCCGCCCGCGCGCCCTCCAGGCCGTCCTTGCCGTTGTTGCCGGCGCCCGCGATCACGTGGCCAAACGGCTCGCAGCCCGGCCCAAGCTCCGTGAGACCGGAGTGGTTTTCGAAGCCCACCACCGTCTCCGTGGCGCCGTCGATCGTCACCTTGCAGGCGGCGTGCTGCATGAAGCGCTGCGGCCCGCCGCGCGTCTCCAGATCCAGGATCCCGGCCCCGACCATCTCCTCGCCCGCGTTCGATATGTAACGGTGGCCCAACAGCTGCAGCCCCGCGCACACGGCAAAGACCAGGACCCCCTCGTCGACCGCCTCGCGCAGCGACGGCGCCTTCTTCGCGAAGTCATCGGCCGCGACCGCCATCTCGACGTCCTGCCCGCCGTGGAACAGGACCACGTCGAACTTGCGGAAGTCCGGCGTGTCGACCTTCTCAACCGCCGTGACCTCCACGGGAATCCCCCGCCACTTGGCGCGCTGGGCGATGGCGATCAGATTGCCGCCGTCCCCGGCCACGTTCAGGAGGGACGGGTACAGGTGGGCGATCCGCAGCGGACGGTGGTCGTGTTCCTCGGGTCGCCGGCGCGATCTGGCGGGGGTGCGGCTCGGCTCGGGGACTTCCGGCTCCGGGGCTTTCGGCTCGAGCGGCTTAGGCTTGCTCATACTTCCCAGTATCTCCCGGTCCAGCCCCGCCGCCGCATCTCGTTGCGAAGCTCGATCAACGGCGTGTAGCCGGAGAGCACGACCAGTCGCCGATCGGCCGGCAGCCCGCCCAGCGCGGCCTCGAGAGCGTCGCATCGATCCTCGACGACGGTCATCTTGCGCGGCGACAGGCCGGCGTACTTGAGCCGGTTCGCCAGCTCGTCCGCCCGGGTGCCGGAGACGACCGCCCGTTCGACCCCCGGGGCCATCGATTCGAAGTCGACGTCCCACAGCCAGCCGAAGTCCTCGCCGTCGACCAGGGTGTTCGAGGCGGCAATCAGCAGCTGACGCGGCTCGCCCTCGGTCGCCAGCGCGCGCAGCGTCGTGTTGTACGAAGTCGGGTTCTTGGCGAAGGCGAGGACGATCGCTCGACCGTCGGCGTCGATCTTCTCCAGGCGGCCGAAGGCCGGGCCGACCGAAGCCAGCGATTCGGCGGCATGCTCGAGCGGGACGCCGAGCCCGACGAGGATCGCGATCGCACCGGCCGCGTCGTAGGCGATGTGCACACCCGACTGCGGGATATCGAGCGCCAGGTTGCCCGAAGGCGTCCTGATCTCGCAGCGCGTGCGATCCAGGCCGGCGACCTCCAGCGAAGTCACCGCGACGTCAAGCTTGGGGCGCGCAAAGCCGCAGGCGGCGCACCGATAGTCGCCCATGTGGGAGAGGTACACGTGGTTGTACGTCAGGTCCGCCCTGCACTTGGGGCAGCGGATCGTGTCGGCGGCGCGGGTGATCTGGTCGGTCGAGCGGTCGAGCTCGAGCCCGAAGGTGACGCGCACGCCTTCACGCTCGGACGCCATGGTGGCGACCATCGGGTCGTCGGCGTTGACGATCAGGGCGGCATCGGGCGGCAGCGCGACCGCGACCGATTCGATCGCGTCGGCCACGGCGTAGATCTCGCCGAATCGATCCAGTTGATCGCGGAAGAGGTCCGTCACGAGGAGTGCCCGCGGCGCCAGCTCCGGCGCGACCTTGGGCAGCGCGCCCTCGTCGACTTCGACGACGAGAACGCCTGTGGGGAGCCGGCCGCGGATGCTGGCATAGCTGACGGCGAGGCTCGTGACGCCCTGCACGAGGTTGGCGCCGGCCGAATTGTGGCTGACGGTCACGCCCTCGCCGCGAAGGAGCGCGGCGGTGAAGCGGGCGGTGGTCGTCTTGCCGTTGCTGCCGGTGATCGCAACCACGGGCTCGCCGCGGTCGAGGACGACCTTCCGGAGGATGTTCGGATCCACCCGGCGGGCGATCATGCCCGTGATCGCCGTGCCGCCGCCGCGCCCCGCCAGCTGAGTGGCGCGGGCGGC
>PMIQ01000243.1 GCA_003157175.1 Chloroflexota bacterium | reverse complement strand
CGAGCCACCGGCGACTGTGGCAGCTGCCTCGTGCATGCCTGCGAAGGCCGGATCGTCGCCCGGCCCAATTCCTGCCTCGGGAAACCCGTCCGGATCGGCCGAGAAGCGCCGCACCGCAGCCAGGTAGCCGGCCGCGTGCAGCCATTCGAGCTCGGTATCGCTCGCAGGTTCGGGCGCCAGCCCCGGCGCCGCCCCGACCGACCGCAGCAGCTCGATGCCGGGCCCAAAGCGTCGTGGGCTCAAGGGATGGCTCGGCCCGAAGTCGTACGCCAGCGAGCGCGGCCCGAAGACCAGGAGCGGATCGTCGGCATGACCTGCCATGCCACCATGATCGCGCCGTCGCCGGGCGCTGTCTCGGGCTGTGTCTCAGAGCGGATCGTTTTTGCTCTTTATGATCGGCGGTGAGCTACGGGATCGGCCCGCGATCGACCGCCGCGCCTCGTTTGGGTCACCGGAGCCGAGATAGGGCAACTTATGCGACGGCCGGGGCGCCCGAGGGATTACCCTGCCGTCGTGAGCGAGACCCGAGCAACGTTCCTGATCCGCCCCGTTCGCCCCGACGAGTACGCGGCCCTGGGCGAGCTGACCGTGGCCGCATACCGCGCCATCCCGTTCGAGATGCCGCACCAGGACGTCTACGACGTTCAGTTGCGAGAAGTGGCCCGCCGCGCCGAGACCTCATGCGTGGTCGTGGCGTCGACACCCGCGGGAGAGCTGCTCGGCGGCGTGACCTACGTTTCAGGCCCGAACGACCCCTACTCCGAGGGGCTGCGCGAGGGAGAGGCGGGGATGCGGATGCTCGCCGTCGATCGCGCCCACCGACGGCGGGGGGTCGGCCGCACCCTGACGGAGTGGTGCCTGGCCCGCGCCAGAGCCGACGGTCGGCTGCGGCTGATCCTACACACCGCTGTGTGGATGCCTGACGCGATCCGGCTCTACGAACGCATGGGCTTCGCCCGGCAGCCCCAGATCGACTTCGCACCGGCGCCCGGAATCGACCTGATCGCCTACTCGTTCGACCTCGCGGCCGGGACGCCCCCTCCGGCGTAGGCATTCCCGGTCGCGCCGGCCGCCCCAGCCGTCCCGGTCGGGCCCGCGCCGGTACTGAGTTTCGGCACGAATCCTCGCAACACCGCCACGGCCGCGACCGCTTCCGCCCCCAGCGTGATGGCGCCGTTCATTACCAGCGCGGCCGGCGTTCCCCATAGCCCGCCGACGCCGCCAGTCAGCCCGTTGCCGATCGGCGTCGAGCCCGAGAAGACCGTCGTGTATACGCTCATGACGCGGCCACGGAGCGGCCCGGGAACCGTCACCTGCACAAGCGAGTTGGCGCTCGCGGTAGCCGCGATCGCGCCGGCTCCGCAGAAGAAGACCGCGACGAGCGCGATCGAGTAGTTGGTCGTCGACGCCAGGACGAGCTCCGCGACGCCGAGCACCACGCCACCCCCGAGCAGGACGCGCACCCTGGGCCGCTGGAACGTAGCCACCGCCAGAGCCGAAACGAGCGCCCCGGCGCCCATGGCCGTGAACAGCAACCCGAAGCCGTCGGAACCAACCTTGAGCACGTTGGCCGCCATAACCGGCAGGACGACGTTGAAGTTCATGCCGAAAGTCGAAATGAACCCGATGACGGAAATCGCGAGAAGCACGATCGGGGTGTGCCAGACGTATCGCAAACCTTCGCCGAGGTTGTCCCGGATGGCCTCGAGGCTTCTCGGCATCGCCAGCCTAGCGGCAGGCCGCAGTTCGCTGTCCCGCATCGCCAGCAGTCCGATCACGACCGCACCATAGCTGAGCCCGTTCAGGCCGAAGCAGAGCGACGTCCCCACAACGTTGATCAGAATCCCGGCGACGGCCGGGCCCACGATTCGGGCACCGTTGAACACAGCCGAGTTGAGGGCCACCGCATTTGCGATATCGTCCCCGCCGACCATCTCGACCACGAAGGACTGGCGCGCCGGCATGTCGACCGCGTTGACCAGCCCCAGCAGGAACGCCAGCACGAAGACGTGCCAGACGGCGACGACCTGGAAATAGACCAGCCCGCCGAGGATCAGGGCCAGGATCCCCGCGGCGGTCTGCGTCGCGATCACGGTCTTTCGCTTGGGCCAGATGTCGGCGATGATCCCGCCGAANNAGCTGGCCGAAGAAGAAGAGCCGGAAATTGCGGTGCTTGAGAGCTCGGCCGGCCGCCGTGAAGCGGACCCGCCCGCCGACGATCATCGAGCCGCCTCGCGTTCGAGCTGGGGCCGGTCCTCCACCCCGTCATAGGAGCGGTGCTCGCCGCGCATGAGCGACGCGGCGGCTCCCAGGGCGCTGGCCACGACCCCGGCCAGGAATGCCAGATGCAGGGCGTTGATGAAGGGCCCGAGGCTGATCCCCTGTCCGCCGATCTGCTCGCCGGAGAAGACCGCCAGCAACACCTTCGGGTCCATCGAGGCCGACACCAGCCCGATCGCCAGAGCGATCGACACCACGAAGCCGCTCTGCATCAGCATCATCCGCGTGCCCGCCCCGACGCCCCGCTTGTTCGGCGGGACGACGCCCATCACCGCGCTGGTGTTGGGCGAGTTGAAGATGCCCGAGCCCGCTCCGACCACGAGCTGCCAGAAGGCCAGCTGCCAGTAGGGCGTATCGGTCTGGAGCGTCATGAGTCCCGCGAGACCCAGACCCGTGATCACCATGCCCGCCGTCGCCAACTCTCGAGAGCCGTAGCGGTCGGCCAGGGCGCCGCTTATCGGCGAGAGAACGATGAGCCCGATCGCCAGCGGCGCGAGCATCAGCCCGGCTGTCACCGGGTCTTCGCCCCGCGCGCCCTGGAGGTAGAACACCAGCAGGAACAGCACGCCGTTGCGAGCGACCGAGTTGAGGAAGCCGGTCACGTTGCCCATGGTGTAGAGGCGGTCGCGGAAGAGAGAAAGGTCCAGGAGCGGAGCGTGGTGGTGCGCCTCAACCCAAAGGAAGACCGGCGTCGCCAGGATGAAGGCGACGAACCCACCGACGACCCACCACGTCGTCCAGCCGTAGACCCCGCCGAACGCCAGGGCCATCATCAGCCCCATAAGGCCGACGAAATACAGCACCGAGCCGAGCCAGTCGATCTCGATTCGCTTGGCCCGCTGCGCCTGCTCGACCAGGATCAGCCCCGCTGCGACGGCGCCCACGATACCGATCGGCACGTTGAACCAGAAGATGGTCCGCCAGCCGTAGCCGGTCAGCCAGCCGCCGAGAATCGGGCCCATGATGGCGCCCGCCCCGATGACCATGCCGTTGATGCCCAGGGCTCTGCCCAGCTCCGGCCGCGGGAAGGCGTCGGTGACCAGGGCCGTGGCATTGGCCATCAGCAGCGCGCCGCCGACGCCCTGGACCAGGCGCCACAGGATCAGCTGGCTCGCATTCGGCGCGAGAGCGCACAGGATCGACGCCAGGGTGAAGATGACGAAGCCGAGCGTGTACGATCGCGCCCGCCCGACCATGTCGGCGATGCGTCCGGCGTTGAGCACCAGGACCGTCGCCACGAGCGTGTAGCCGACGACGATCCAGAGGAGGCTGAAGATGTCGGTGTGGAGGTCGTTGAGGATCTCGGGCAGGGCGATGATGAGCGTGCCCGACGTCAGCGACGCCATCAGCGCGCCGACGCTTGTCACCAGCAGCACCCACCAGCGGTAATTGGCGGCGGCGGGGTCGACGGGGTGGCGAAGGGACCGGCTCACGACTCGCCGTCCCCGAGCTCGGCGATTCGGGCGACGGTCCGAGTGCGCCGGGCATCGGTTTCGTCGACCATCGTCTGCAGGCGGCCGATCTTCCCCTTCAGCGTTTCGATCTGGCCCTCGAAGCTGGCCACTCGCTCAAACAGGATTCGCCTGCGCTCGGCCGGATCGGTCGTGGCGTGGAAGGCCGCGTGGCCGCGCTCTCGGGCCGCCTCGTCCTCGAGCAGCTGGGCGATCTCCGCCAGAGAGAAGCCCGCGTCGTCGCGCAGGCCCTTGATGAAGCGCAGGCGTTCCAAGTCCGTCTCGTCGTACAGGCGGTAGTCGCCCTCGGACCTGGCGGCAGGCTTGAGCAGCCCGACCTCTTCGTAGTAGCGCACCGACCGCGGAGTCAGGCCCACGTCCGCGGCCGCCTCGTGAATGCGCAGCAGTCGCGCCGCGTCGGGCGGTCGCTCCGTGGTTTCGGTCATGGCGGCATCGTACCCCAACCTTGCCGCACACGTGAAAGTTACGAGGCGACGGACCGCGGGCCGGGGCAGACGGGCCGCGGGCCGGGGCGGATCGCGTTGAGGCCGCGCAGGCCTACGGGTTCGTGATGATCGACGGCGCGTTCAGAACCACGTGCCAGGTCTGGCCGCCGTCGGTGGTCTCCATCAGCGCGTCCGGCGAGTCCGAGTAGCCGGGCGCCCGGACGAGCCAGCCCGTGGTGGCGTCGACGAACGCGAAGTCGTGGACCTCCACCGGCGTATTCGCGAGCTTCTTCCAGGTCTGGCCGAAGTTTGAGCTCACCCAGAAGCTGGTACCGGCGATCCCGACGAGGTTGGAGCCGGCGACGCGCACGGTGTCCACCGGGACGGTCGAGCCCGATGCCTGCCAGGCCAGATGCCAGCTGGCTCCACCGTCGCTGGTCTCGTAGCGACCCACGGCGGTATTGCCCGCCGGCGAGTAACTGAACTGGACGAGCAGTCGCCCGCTTCCGCCGGGCGTCAGCTCCATGGCCAGCGGCGACAGCCACACGGAACTCCCCGATGGCGTTTCGAGCGCCTGGGACGTCCACGTCCGGCCACCGTCGAAGGTGAGCTTCAGAAGGGGCGGACCCGATTCCTGGTCGGCGCCGGCCGCCATCGTGTAGGCAATGCCGTAGCCGACGGTCGAACTGATCCACGCGATCGGTGTCGCATACGTCTTCGTGACCGGTCCCTGGAACGTCAGCCCGCCGTCGTCTGTCGTGAATGTCGCGCAGTCCACCACATCCTGCGCGGCGATGAGCTGCGGGCACCGAGCCACGACGCCGTGTGTCGTATCCACGAAGTGCGACCATGTCCAGTTCGGGTCGGTGGCATTGGTCGGCAGGTCGGTCGAAGTCCAGGTCTTGCCCCCGTCCAACGTGCGGTACACCAGGGTCCGGGCGTAGACAGTTCCCCCAGGGTTCGATGAATCTGACGCGACCAACCAGCCATGCCCGGCGTCGACGAACTGGATCGTGCCCGAGGCCGGGAGCGGGTTGCCCGAGTCCCAGGTCTGACCGCCGTCGGCCGTCCAGAACAGGCTCGTGCCGACGACAGCCCAGCCGTGAGTGGCATCAAGCCAGCCCGTGAGCGGTTCGCGCGCCCGCTGTGCTTCCGAGACAGGGTTCATGGTGCAGCAGGGCGGGGCCGCAGGAACAACCGGCGTCGGTGTCGGGCCGCCCGCCGACGGCTGCCAGAGCATCGGCCGCCACGTGTTCCCGCCGTCGGTCGTGGCCATCAAACGGCTGCAAGGGTGGAAACCCATGCCGGAGCCGAAGTAGTCGGCGGGCGCGCAGGTGTCGATCGTCACCCACGCGTCCGCGGCAGATGTGGCGTGGGCCGACATCAGCATCCCCGTGGTCCCCTTGGGTACGAACGCATAAAGGGCGGAGGCGGAAAACGTGGACGTCTGCCCGTCGGGCCCCTCGAGAACCAGGCTCCCATAGGCGGATCGGATGCCCAGATTCGAGCCGGCTATCTCTCCATACCCCGCGAGCGTGCCGGATCCCATGGCAGCGTCCATCTGGTCCTGCAAGGAAACGACGTCACTCAGTTGTTCGGAGCCGTCCAGCCTCCAGGTGAGGCCTCCATCGGCGCTCGCCCAGGTGACCCAGACCGAGGCGTTGGTCCCAGTCTGGCTGGCGAAGCCGTGAAGGACGCGATTCCCGGCGGTGCCGCTCGGCGCGGCGTCCTGGCTCGTGATCGTGTATCCGGCCGGCACAGGCAGGGCCACCCCCACCCATGTCTTCCCGCCGTCGAGCGAGTGCACCAGGTCGCCATTCTTCGAGTATCCCCAGCCCTCCGTTGCGGAGACGAAGTGGAGATCTCTGGGTGCGGTGGAGAGTTTCGAGGTGTCGACCAGGGGCGACCAGGTAACGCCGCCGTCGGTCGTGCCGTACAGCCACCAGACCCCTGAGTTGTTGACCAGCAGAACCCAGCCGTGGTCGGCGTCGACCATGTCGAACTCATACGTGTAGAACCCGGAATGGTCGAGGACCACGGCCCTGGCCCAGGTGAGGCCCCCGTCGCTCGAACGCAGGACGGTGTTCGTGTAGCCCGCGGCCGTCGAGAAGAGACACACGGAGACGTAGGCATGGAGCCTGTCCACGTACTGGATCCCCGAGTGGTTGTAGGGATCGGTCCAGGGCACCTGGTGCTGGCTCCAGCTGGAACCGCCGTCATCGGTGATGTAGAGAGCCTCGGCCTGGCCCGTCGCGTTCCCGGTGACCCAACCGAAGGTGGCGTCGAGTGCGCCGTAGGACGCGACGTCGACGGGCAACCCCGTCCAGGTGACTGAAGGCGCCGGGGTCTCCGACGGCGTGACGGCGGGCGACGCGCTGACCGAGGGACCGACCGACGCGCTGGCCGAGGAGGTCGCGGCGATGGGACCGTGGTCGGCTCGCCAGAAGAGGCCGGCCACGACGATGGCCGCTATGCCCGCGGCAGCGGCCAGGCCGCCCAGGAGGCCCATGCGCTCGCGGAGTCGGGACGCGATCCGCGTCGTCTTCGGCGCCGGGGCCGGCTCGTCGAGGCCCAGGCGCGCAACGTGCGCGAACAGCCGATCGGAGGGCTCGCCCGGGACGATCCGCCGGCGCAGCTCCTCGCGAAGCCTCAGCTCGAGTTCCTCGTCCTTCATCCCAGTGCCTCCAGGGCAGCGCGCAGCTGCCGCATCGAGCTGTGGAGCCTCGATTTCACGGTCCCGGCGGGTATCCCGAGACGCTCGGCGATGCCATCGACAGAGAGGTCCGTCCAGAAGCGCAGGATGACGACGATCCGAAAGTCGGGATCGAGGGAGGCAAGCGCGCGGCCGAGCACGTCGCGCTCAAGCGCCGCCTGCGCCGGATCGACCTGACGCCCACCATCCATGGCGCTCGGCAAGCGCCGCACTCGCGCCCGTCGGCGGAGCCGATCGCGGCAGACATTGACGAGGATCCGTCCGAACCACGCCTCGAACCTGTCCGGGTCCCGAAGGGTCGCCCGCTGCCGCCATGCGGACGTGAACGCATCCTGGGCGGCGTCCTCAGCCTCGAGATCGTCGCCGAGAATGGCGAAGGCGAGCCGGTGGGCGGATTGGACCTGGCGCGCCGAGAGACGCCGGAAGGCCTCCACGGAGTCTTGCGCCAAGGTCTTCGCGTCTGGCTCCAACGTTCGAATTCCCTTCATGCCCGATATGACGCCGGGTCACCGCGTTTCGTTCGCGACCCGGTTGGCGGTCGACTCCGTCCGGCCAATTGTCGGTCGGCGCCCAGTGACACGCTAGCTGACACGGCGCGCCGCGAGAGTTCGCACCATGGAAACCGCGAAGCTCATCTCGCTGCCGGCCCAACCGACCCGCCAGGGCTCGGTCAAGATCGAGTCCGATCGGCTCGTCGTCGAGCATCTGGTCCTGGACGACCACGCTCTGGCAGCGTTCGTGGCCGAGCGGCCGGCCGAGGAGCGGGCACTCCTGGTGGAGCGCGCGCTGCGGGTCGGGTTGACGGCGATCCAGAGCGTCGGCGTGACGGTCAACGTGGACGCGGTCCGGGCCGAGTTCCAGGGGCTGCTTCGCCAGACGGAGGCCGCGAACGAGAAGGCGGCCACGGCCCTGGACACGATGCTGCGCCAGAACTTCGCCGACGGCGAAGGCCGGCTGCCGCGGACGCTGGAGCGGTTCCTCGGCGACAAGGGTCAGCTGCGCAACTTCGTCGACGAGCTGTTCGACGAGGCCAAGCGCGACAGCGCCATCGGCCGGATGAAGGTGCTGCTCGGCTCGTATTTCGACGGCGACGCCTCGCGGCTCGCCCAGCTGCTGGACCCAACGCGGCTGGGTTCGCCACTCCACCAGTTCCGCATCGAAATGTCCGAGGGGTTCGCGAAGCTGAACGAACGGCTCGCTGCCATCGAGGCCGCCGGCGCNNGATCGAGGCCGTGCTCGGCGACATCAGCCGCGGGTCGGGTGACATCCTCGAACGGACCGGAACGGAGGCCGGCTCGGCCATAGGCTCCAAGAAGGGCGACTTCGTCCTGACGCTGAACGCCGAGGCGACCGCCGGAGCGGAGCTGCGGGTCGTCGTGGAGTGCAAGGACCGCTACGTGTCCGGGCGAAATATGCGCGACGAGTTGCGCGACGCGAAGTCGAACCGCGACGCGGCCGTGGCGCTCGTGGTATTCAGTCCCGCCCATGCCC
This sequence comes from Chloroflexota bacterium, assembly GCA_003157175.1. Lineage (GTDB taxonomy): Bacteria > Chloroflexota > Limnocylindria > Limnocylindrales > CSP1-4 > Fen-1039. Next base: position 1,792 of record PMIQ01000243.1, on the reverse strand, counting down.
CCACGGGCATCGCCCCCTTCGACGTTCGGGCCGGCGACGTCTATTGCGTGGTGGACCCGGCCGCGCCTGACGCGGCCACGCTGGAGGCCGCGGTCCGGCTGGCCCGGCTGATGGCCCTGCAGACGCTGCGCGAACGCGACATCGAGGTGGACGCGGCTGCGATCGCCAAGGCCCTCAACGGCGTCCGCGAGCAGCTCGAGACGTTGCGCTCGCTCAAGCTGACCCTGACGTCGATCGGAACGAGTGCCAGGGATGTCTACGCCGGGCTGGACAAGCTTCGCGACGGCATCCTGGCCCGCCTGACGGAGGCCGAGGCGGAGCTCCGGGCCCACTAGAGTCGTTTTCGGGCGGCGTGGTGAGACGGTCCGGCGGTTTTCGCCGAAGAGTGGGTGCCTCGCGCTACCTTTGAGGCTCGCGGGCCCGGCGAGAACCGGCGAGAAAGGGCTAGCGCGTGCGAGGTGCAGTCGAATGCCACGGTCGATGTGGAAAGGTGCGATCCAGTTCGGGCTGGTCACGATTCCCGTAAAGATGTACCTGGCCACCGAGTCCAAGGGCGTCAGCTTCAACATGCTCCACGCCGCGTGCCGGGGCCGCATCCAGATGAAGACCTACTGCCCCACCGACGACGAGGTCATAGAGCGCAGCGACACGGTGCGCGGGTATGAGGTCGCGCCGGACCAGTACGTCGTGATCACAGACGAGGACCTCGCGTCGGTCCCGCTCAAGACGGTCCGCTCCATCGAGATCGAGCAGTTCGTGGCGGTCGACTCGAGCGGCGAAGCCACTCGCTTCGTCAAGCAGGCTTACTACCTGGAGCCGGAGCCGGTCGCCCGCAAGGCGTTCTTCCTGCTGCGGCAGGTTCTCGCCAAACAGGGTCTTCGGGCCGTCTGCAAGATTGTCCTGCGCGATCGCGAGCAGCTCGCCGCCCTCGACCCGTTCTCCGGCACGATCCTCCTCTCGACGCTGTACTGGCCCGACGAGGTCCGCTCGGTCGCCGACCTGGCCATCCCCGAGGATGACGCCGAGGTCAGGCCCGCCGAGCTGGCGATGGCCGAGCAGCTGGTCGGGATGATGACCGGCCAGTTCGACCCGAAGGCCTATCGCGACGAATACCGTGAAGCGCTCATGGGGGTAATCGACGCCAAGGCCGCCGACGAAGCGATCGCAGAGCCGGCCGCCGCGCCGGCGGCGAAGCTGACGGATCTCGTCGCCGCGCTGGAGGCGAGCGTGGCTGCGGCGAAAGCCGCCCGCCAGACCGCGCCGGAAACGATCGCCGCGGCGTCGAAAGCGGTCGCGGCCACGAAGAGGTCGCGCAAGCTCGCGCCGGTCGGCGTCCCTGTCATGGCCGGAGAGCCCGAGGCTGAGCTGGTTCCGGTTCGCCGCCGCAAGTCCGCCTGAGGCCGGCCCGCCGGCCGAGCCGCACCTGCGGCCGAGCCGCGACTGCGGCTGAGCTGCGCCGCAGGCCCGCGCCTTCCGTCGCCGCCCCGCGCCGGCCCGCGCCGGGGAAGGCGGACCCGCGCCGCCCGCTAATCTCTGCGCATGAGCGGACACCCCTGGCCTCTGTTCGACCTCCGGCTTCGCACGCCGCGTCTGGAGTTGCGCCTTCCCACGGACGACGACCTGCTCGAACTGGTGCGCGTCGCCCGCGAAGGCGTGGTCGAGGAGGGCCGCACATTCTTCGCCGTGCCCTGGCACGAGCTCCCCTCCCCCGCCTTCGAACGCCAGTTCCTGCAGCACTGGTGGGCCTCGCGCGGCAGCTGGAGCCCGACGCACTGGACCCTGGGCCTGGCGG
>PMIQ01000180.1 GCA_003157175.1 Chloroflexota bacterium | reverse complement strand
TGAACCGCCCTGGGAATCGTGGAGACTCCCGAGCTTTGAATTAGGCCGCGACGGTTGCTTCTAGTTGGCGATAGTAGGACTCCTCGAACTCGGCCGGAGGGATGTCGCCGCAGGCGGAATGGAGCCGGCTCTCGTTCCACCAGTGGACCCAGGCGGCGGTCGCGAGTTCGACCTCTTCGGTGGATCTCCAGGAGCGTCGACGGCGGATCAGCTCGGTCTTGTAGAGGCCGTTGACCGTCTCGGCGAGGGCGTTGTCGTAGCTGTCGCCCTTCGACCCCACCGAGTTGACGACACCTGCCTCGGCCAGGCGTTCGGTGTATCGGATGGCCAGATATTGGACGCCACGATCGCTGTGGTGGATGAGGTCCGGCAGGAAGTGGCCACGAGCGAAGATGGCCATCTCGAGGGCATCGAGGGCTAGGTCGGTCCGGAGGCTGGCCGCAACGCGCCAGCCCACGATGCGGCGAGAAAAGACATCGACGATGAAGGCCGTGTAGCAGAAGCCGGCGATGGTCCAGACGTATGTGAGATCAGCAACCCAGAGGCGGTTCGGAGCCGCTGCGGCAAAGATCCGCTCGACCAAGTCAGCCGGCCGGGCGGCGAGATCGGCGGGCTTCGTCGTCCGGATGCTGCGCTCCCGCACTGCGCCCACGAGGCCGAGGCCCCTCATTAGTCGAGCGACCCGGTCACGGCCGACGCTCTCGCCCTTGCGAGCCAGGGCGCGCCAGACCTTGCGGGCGCCATAGACCGCGAAGTTCTCCCGGTGGACCTCGCTGATCTTGGGCTTGAGTTTCTCGTCCGCGATGGCGCGGGCAGATGGCGGCCGGCTGCGAGCAGCGTAGTAGGAAGATGGGGCGATCTCCAGAGTCCGGCAGATCGGCTCGACCCTGTAGGAGGCACGGTTCTGATCGATGTAGCGGGTCATTTCGTCGAGCGGCGGTCGAGCTCCGCCCCGAAGAAAATGGCTGCGCTCTTGAGGATCTCGTTGGCCCGCCGGAGCTCGCGGTTCTCGCGCTCGAGCTCGACGATGCGGCGACGCTCCTCGGTCGTGAGGCCGGCCCGGTTGCCGCGATCGATCTCGGCCTGGTGAACCCACTTGCGCAGGGACTCGACTCCGATGCCGAGCGAGCGGGCCACCCGGGCGACGGCTCCGGTGCGTTCGCCGGTCTGCTCGATGGTCTCGAAGACCATCCGGACGGCCCGCTCTTTCAGCTCAGCTGGATAACGAGGCGAGGGGTTGTGGCTGCTGGCGTTGTCTGGCATGACTCCATCTTCCTCCAAGAAGTGGAGCCTCCATCAAACCCAGGGCGGTTCAAACCTCCAACGACTAGCGAGTCTCGGTGAAGCCTTCGCCTGAGAAGAAGGAGCATTCGTGGTGGGCTGTGCGTCGACTCCGGTCAAGGCCACCAGCCGGGGCGTCACCTACCGCTCGCGGCGCTAGTAATTCTCGACGGGACTGATGTCGAACCACCACCACCCGTGCGTGAGGACACAGAGGCGTTCGTGCTTTCCAAGATGACCGCACACGCACCCCTCGCGCCAGCGGCCGTTGGAGTCGGAGAGGTACTTGAACCCCTCCATGAAGCGGGCGGTGTAGGCTTCATAGCGCAGTCCGAATGACGTCGCGTTCGCCTCGGTGATCAGCTTCCCGCTCTTGCCGGGAAGATGGGCCGCGGCGGACACGACGGGGTGATCCAGAATCGCCTCCAGGATCGTCTTCTCCCGCCTGACCATCTGCGCTTCATCTTCGCCGACGGCCGCCGCGTATCCTGCCTCGTAGTGCAACGCCAACTCGTGACCGAGACGCTCGAATTCCCGCAATTTACGATAGGTGTGAAACTCAAACGGGTTATACAACCGGGCATGGACGCGCACGAAATAGGTGCTGGCGATTCCGAGTTCGTGCTCCACGCGCGCGAAAGCGAGACAGTTGTCGATCGACAGATCGATGTCATGGCGCATTAGAAACTGGCGAGGCGCGGTCACTGATTCGTGGTCCGCAAACGTGGAGAATTGATATCCCATCTCAAGCGCCGACTCGAGGATCTCGCGGTAGTGGCGCATGGTGAAGTCGCACTGGCCCATCACGGATTCTTCACTCCCGTCTGCCGATCCAGTTCCGTCAGCTCCGCCAGCATCGCCGGCCGCAACGGCCTGTACGGCCGGTCGGCTGAGAGGATTTTGATCCCGTTGCGCCGCAGCCAGTCCCGCAGGTCTTCGGAGATTTCACTCCCTGGCCCTTCGCACTTCATCGCACCAAGGTCCATCCGGTCGACTTCACCTGCTGCAGCCGTGACAGTCAGCACGGGTCGTCCGGTCACGGAATGCAGCCGTAGCCGTTCGACGCTCCTCTGCCATGCCACCACCCATTCGTCGTTTGATCCCGACGCGTCGACCACCTGCACTCCCTTCCAATCCAGCGTCTCGATCCAGCGCTCGACGACCTTCCGCACCAGTTCGAGACGCGACTCCTCGTCCATCGGCCGTCGATTGTCTTCGCGTATCACGCGCGCGGGAACACCGCCGATGAGACTATTCGGCGGAGAGCTCTTGGTGACTACCGAGCCCGCAGCCACGGTGGTGCCGCGGCGGAGCGTCACTCCCGGCAACACCACCGACTTCACGAAGATCACGACGTCCGACTCCATGACGACTGGCGCGAAGAGGTACGGGAAACCGTCGAGGACCGGCTGCCAGCAGCCATGAGTCAGCACGGTGGTGTCGGCAGACAGCGCGCAGCCATCGCCGATAGTGACGTGCTCGGAGACGTTCACAAACGAGCCGTCGAAGAACGATGTGCCCTCGCCAACCGTCAAGATCGAGTCGGGCCCCTGCCACCCGCCACCTCCGACGAGCACGCGATTCGTCGACCAGAACGCCCCGCCGATTCGCAGTGCGCGCGCAGAACCGCGGAATCCCAGCCCCAGTACGCTTCTCGGGCCCAGCGTCAATTCTTCTATTGCCGTTACCTCCGCGCCGTCGCGAATCTGCGCGCCCTCGCGCAAATGAATGCGCGTACCAAGCAACTTGACATTGGCACCGATGCGAACGCCTTCTTCAATGCACAAATCCCGGCACACAATACGGGCCGACGAGTCGATGCGCGCGGACGGATCGATAGTCGAAGTGTCAGCGGTAACGGTGGCCATGTAGCAGACTCTCCTCAACTCGATGAGCGCGGGACCGGCGGCGCCAACCTAGCACGCGAGTGGGAACCGGTCAACGCGCGGCGGCCGAATCGTCCGGGCGCACCCAGTTGCCGAACGTGCATCTGACACTGGGGAGTCTTAGCGCCACGGGGTGGTGAAGCCGGCCCGCGGCGGAGAGCTGCCCATCCCTGAAGTCCCGGCGATTCGTCTCCATGCGGAGCCCGGAGGCGACCTCGTCGATTGAATCGCGGGCTACCTGCTCGCGCCGGGTGAGACGGACGAGGCGGGCGAGGGCGAACCGTTCTTGATGACGTTGTCGAGGTACGTCTGGAACCTGTCGGCGTACTCCTCCATTACCGGATTGCCAGTGATCGAGTACATGAAGCGCAGCTGCGCGATGTGCCCTTTGTGATATGCCTCAGACGCGTTGGGCCCGAAATCGACGCCAACCAACGTGGTGAGGTTATAGCGCGACCAGGAACCCGTGTCGTAATACGGGAGAAGCGCCTGGACGGCGGCCAGGCCGCGGTCGGCTGCCGTCAGATCGTAGAGGCAGACCGGGTCGCCCAGGTAGATCGCGCACTCGTATAACCCAACGAGTGAGTACAGCCAGCCGTTCAGAACGTTGTCCCGGTAGCCGGGCAGGTACTCCTCGTAAACAGTCAGTTGCCGGCCCGAAACGGTGAGGGCGCTGGTCACGCCCAGATCCGCGATGGGGCGGTCGAAGGTGGAACGAGCGCGGTCCAGGACGACGAGGTAGGTGCTGTCGCCGGTGACCGAAAACGCCCGCAGCATGACGCTGATGCCCTGGCCCTCCGCCATCGCGGACCACCATGGCACTGGCATGGTTCCTATGTGGAACGTATACAACCACCGCCCGTCGGGTTGCTGATGGGAGACGAGCCAATCGATCTGCGCGAAGAAGCCCGCCCGATCGGCGTTGGTCTGGGTCGGCGTGTCCTGGCCCGAACGCCAGCGGTCGAAGTACCACATCGCACAGTGTTCGATTGTGACCGTGTTGTATTGGAGGCCGATTGGCGACGCGTACTTGACCATCACGACGCCATTCGAGTCTTTGGGGGAGGCGGTGAACGGCCCTTGCGCCTGGAAGTAGCCCGGCACCGAGTTGAGGCCGGCGGCGTCGGTGCCGAAGTATCCACTGAGGTCGAAGATGACATCGGCGCTATCCCCTGGTCGACCGGTCTCCAGCATGGCCCAGAGGCTGCCGCCCGCACCCAACGGAGCGGTGACGGTCGTTTCTGTCTCACCCGTCGCCGAGAAGAAGAGCGATGAAGTGGAGGAGGCCGCCGGCGTGGCGAGAGCGGACGTCAGGGAGACGTAGCCCGAACTCGTCGCATTGGCGATGGCCAGCGTCCCCGCGACCGCCGTCGTTCCGGCCGGCATGCCGTACAGGCCGGCGATCTTGAAGGATCGGGGCACCTCAGACGAGAGCGGCGCCGATCCTCCGACGCCCGAGCGGGAATCGATCAGCCGCAACGGTCCGAGCCGGTGGAAAGTCGAGCCCGTCATGTCCGGGGTGAAGTAGCCGGTGAGGTCGAACGCCAGCTGGGCCGTGTCACCTGAGCCGCCGGTTTCGTAGATGGCCCACAACCGGCCGTGCGAGCCGAGCGTGGCGGTGACGCCGGTCGCCACGGTGTCAGTGGTGGCGAGGCTGAGAGTGGAGGTGGCGAGTGATGCGACGGGGGTCGATTCCGGCGTCAGCGCGACGCGACCGGGGCGCGACGGGCTGACGATGGCAAGCGTGCCGGTGACCGCCGTAGCACCGACCGGGACGCCGAACTCTCCCGCGAACTGAAAGGACTCCGGGATGCCCGACGCGAGCGGCGCCGCACCGCCCACGGCCGTTCTGGAGTCGAAGACGCGGACAGGCCCGACCGGATGGTAGGTCGCGCCGGTGAAGTCTGGGGCGTAGTAGCCATCGAGGTCGAACGCCACCTTAGCCGTCTGGCCAGCGCCTTCGGCCACATACAAGGCCCAGAGTCTGCCGTCATCGCCGAGCGTCGCGGTGACTCCTGCCGATCGGGGGCTATCGGCAAGAAAGCTGATCGTCGACGTTGCCACCGCCGTCGACGAAGTCGCCACCGCCGTCAAGGACACATACCCTGCCTGTGTGGCGCCCGTGATGGAAAGAGTGCCTGCAACGGCCGTCGCCCCGGCGGGAATTCCGAAGGCTCCGGCAACCTGGAACGACTCGGGCGTCTCGGAAGCCAGAGGCGCTGCTCCGCCTGCGCCGGTCGCAGAATCGAGGATCCGGACGGGCGCCAGCGCGTGGTAAGTGGAGCCGGGCGGGAGCGTATGGGCGGCCGGCGCCGCCGTCGGACCGGTTCCGGCCGGATTCCGAGGCTCGACGGGTCCCGCCGACAGCAGCACGACCAGGCCCGCGAGAAGGAGCACTGATGTGGCGCGACCGCGCATCCCGAACCGCCACCGACTCCCCCGTCCCGGGCGGTGGCCCCGAAACCGTTGCGACGGATACCTGAACATCTGATAACGAACCCCTGTTCCGGTTACGCCGCCGCGCGCGGCGGATCGTCTCGCGACGGCCCGACCGGCTCCGTCGGACCGAACGCCGGTCCCTCTTTGGCGATCGCACCATAGCACCGCTCGAGAAGCGGCCGCCGGCCCGGCGCCCGCGCCACGTAGTCGAAGGCCCCGGCGTGAGCCGGGGCCTTCGAGCGTCTGCGATGGCCCCCTAGGGACGAGAGTCGCCAGAGTCCCCGAGGAGAGAGCGACATCGAAGCCGTTGGCACCCGAAGAACCCGCCACTCACCCAAGGACCGGTGGGCGACGTTCTAGCCCGACCAATGACGCCACCGTGACGAGGTTGCGATCAGCCTCCACCGAGGCGGCCGCTGCGCCTCAGCCCAACCCCGTCAGCCGCTTCGCCATCTCGGCCGCCTCGAGGTGGACCGGCTCGACCTTGCCGACCGTGGGTTCGGGTGCGGCGCCGCCGTGTCGGGCGCGGGCCGCCGAGACGAACCGGTCGAAGACCGCCAGCGCGTCGAGCGGGCCCGGGCCGCCCTCCGGGTGGTACTGGACCGTCTCGATCGGTAGGGTGCGGTGGCGCAGCCCCTCGACCGATCCATCGTTGAGGTCGATCTGGCTGACAACGAAGCCGCTCGCCCGCGGCAACGTCTCGCCTATTACGGTGACCTCGTGGTTTTGCGCCGTGACCTGGACCAGCCCGGTTTCGAGGTCCTTGACCGGATGGTTCGCGGCGTGGTGGCCGAACGGCAGGCG
>PMIQ01000242.1:2196-2988 GCA_003157175.1 Chloroflexota bacterium | reverse complement strand
CATCAGCCCCAGCGTCGCCTTCTTCGAATGGGCCGCCATGTAGCCCAGGGCAGTCCAGCCTTCGAGCATCGGCTCCTGGGGCTTCCCGACGCCGCGGATCTGGTAGAAGTGGTCCATCACCCACAGCGAGTCGAAGCCGGCCGCGTCGGCTGTCTCGGCGATGCGAGCGAGAGTCGGGCGGATGGCCGCATCGCCGCCCGGCCATGTGAACGAGGGAACCTGCAGACCGATCTTCACAGCGAGCCTCCAGGGGCAAATCGAGGCAGCCGGCGTCCGAGCCGGCGGCGTTTGTGGTAACGGCGACAGGTTAGCACCGGGGCCTTCGGGGGCCCGGCAAGCCGCTGGGACCCGCCGAGCCCGGCGCCGCGCCGCCCGCCCCGGTCACCGGAAGAGGTCGAACTCGCCCGGCATCAGAACGTCGGCGATGCGGCCCTCGCCGCGGGTAGGCGCTGCGCCGCGGACCACCGCCGCGGGCCGCCGCGCGATCTTGCCCAAGGCCAGCTCCGCGGCCGTGGCGATCTCGTCGGCGGTGGCCCGAATCGTGCTCTTCATGACGCGCCCGTCCGCGTCCGGCGTTCCGCGCAGATCGTCGATCGGGCGCATGCCGCTGACGCCGATGGCCACGTCCACGATTCCCCAGCGCCACGGGCGCCCGAAGCTGTCGGAGACGATGACCGGCACGTCGACGCCGAAGGCGGCCCGAACCGCGGCCCGGATTCTGTCGGCGGACGCGTCCGGGTCGACCGGCAGCAGGGTCACGATGGAGCCACTTTCCGGGCCCACGTTCGAGGC
>PMIQ01000242.1:0-2181 GCA_003157175.1 Chloroflexota bacterium | reverse complement strand
CGTCGTCAGGTCGACGATCGCACCCTCGGCCTTCGAGACGACCTTCTGCGTGACGACCAGGACGTCGTCCTCGCGCAGCGGCAGGGCGTCGGCGGCTCGACCGAGCGCGGCGACGAGCAGCGCCGACAGGTCGTCGCCCGGCCGAACCTCGGGTATCCCCTCGAGGGCGAAGACCTCCACGTGGCCGCTCGTTCGGGCGGCGCCGGTTCGCGTGTCGCTCACCGGCCAGCCTCATGGTCGAGGCCGATGCGGTCCGCCTCGAGCAGATCCTCGGGTGTGTCCACGTCGAAGGAGAGTGGCCCGTCGAGCTCCACGTACGCCGCCCCGGCAGCGGCCGCCTCCGCCGCGTGGGCCGCCCGGCTGCCCTCGCCGAAGCGGAACGGGATGGCATCGGGCGGCATGATCAAGAGTGCGTTCGTGCCCGTCCCGTGCCTGTCCGAAACCAGCACCACCACCGGCCGATCCGGCGCGCGGGCGGCCGTCTCGGCGGCTGCCTCGGCCAGTCGATCGATGGCTTGGGCGCTGACTCCCGGCAGATCCGCCGGCAGCACGAGCAGGGCCGTCGCCTCGCCGCAGGCCGAGTCTCGCGCCTCCGTCAGACCTTCGTTCAACCCGTCGCTCTGCTGCAGGAGCGAGGCCGCGCCCATGGCCCGGGCCTGTGCCAGCAGGTCGGCGTCCTGCGAGACCACCGCCACGCCGTAGAGGCGCCGCGACGAGAGCGCCGCGGCCACGGTCCGGCGCAGCAGCGCCAGAACCAGGTCGGCCCGCTCCTCGCCGTCGAGCGGCTCCCCGAGGCGCGACTTCGCCCCGCTCAGCGATCGGACCGGGACGACGGCCACGATCCTGGATAGATTCGCGCGGCTCACGCCGGGGCCGCTCACGCCGGGGCCGCTCACGCCGGGGCCGCCGTCGCCGCGGCCAGAACGTCGCGCGCCAGGCGGACGCGGGCCGCTACGTCGGTCATGACCGTGTCGGTGACCACGACCTGGAGTCCCAGCGCCCGAACGCCGCCGGCGAGCGACTCGTCGAGCCGGTCGATCACGAACGTATCGAGCAGCTGCGCCGACGCATACCGCCGGGCCACCCCGAGCGCGGTCGCCTCCTCGCCCAGGCTGGCCATCATCCTGTCGGCCGGTCCGCGCAAAGCCTTGCCGCCGACGATCCCGGAGACTCCGACCGCCCGAACCCCCCGCCGCCTGGCCGCGGCAATCTCCTGGCGCATGCCTCCGACCGCCAGGATCGGCCCGATCGAGACGATCGGATTGGAGGGCGCCACCACGATCGCCTCGGCAGCCCGAAATGCCTCTGCGACCTCGGGCGTGACCTGCGAGCGTTCGGCGCCTTCGAAACGAACCTCGCGCACGTCGGGCGCCTGCTGGAGGCGGACGAAGTAGTCCTGGAAGTCGAGCCAGCCGCCGTCCGTTCGAACCCGAGTCCGAACCGGCTCGTCGGCCATCGGCAGGACGCGCGACGGGACGCCCAGTGCTCGCCCCAGCGCGACGGCGACCTCCGTCGGACGCTCGCCGCGTCGCAGCCGCTCGGTCCTATATAGATGAGTGGCGATGTCCCCGTCGCCGAGTCGGAACCACGTGCCCTCGCCCAGCCGGGCCAGCGCACCGATGACCTGCCACGTATCGCCGGCGAGGCCCCAACCCTCGGGCCCGGCGATCCCCGCCAGGGTGTACATGACCGTGTCCTGGTCCGGGCAGATCGTCAACGAATGGCGCTCCAGGTCGTCGCCGCTGTTGACGATCACGGTCAGTTCGCCGGGCGCCAGGGCTTGTTGCAGCCCTTCGGCGAGCTTCGCTCCTCCGACGCCTCCGGCCAGGCACACGACACGCATCGTCTTCCCACTATCTACTTGGCGATCTCTTCACGCTCGAAAGGTTAGCGCCGGGCGGTGGCGGTGTCCTGGAGCCGCCAGGAACTCCCGGATGGCGTTCCGATTGGCTGGTGCCGCGCCGGGCGCCAGGGGCTACCGCGGCAGGTACCTATGGCGGGCTGTCGGGCCGCCAGCGGCGGCCGTAGCATCGAACTGTCGCCGCGACTACGGCACCGACGCGCCAGGAAGGGCCGGCCCTTGCCGTCTAAATGCGCGTCGCTAGTATTCGACTTGACCTCACGTCTCGAGGGTGCTTGAGGCGGCAACGTGTTTGTAGAAAAGGAGGGCTGCCACATGCG
>PMIQ01000181.1 GCA_003157175.1 Chloroflexota bacterium | reverse complement strand
CGGGCCGCACCCGGCGGCCCGCACCCGGCGGGCCGCGCCCGGTCCCCAAACGCAGGCGAGCGCGCCCGAAGGCGCGCTCGCCGAAGTCACATCCCCCGACTCGGCCTATCCAGGCAGCTGGCCGAGGGTCACGTTGAGCATCGTCTTGGTCCCGTCCGCGTGCTGGACTTCGACTTTGGCCACGGCGCCCGGTTGGAGATTGACCATGACCTGCGATAGCGCGTCCGTGGTCAGAGTGGCCTGGCCGTTGATCGAGAGGATCAGGTCGCCGGCAACGATGCCGGCTTTGGCGGCCGGCCCGCCCGACACGACCGAGTAGACGCCCACGCCGTTACCGGTGTCGGCGATCTGGACGCCCAGGTAAGCGCGCCCGGAGTTGGTGACATGTCCGCTGGCGATCAGCTGGTCGGCGATGGTTCGGGCGCGATTGCTCGAGATGGCGAAACCGATGCCGGGGGCGCTGCCGCCGATCTGCGGATCAGTCGCGGCCAACGTCGGGATACCGACGACCTGACCCAGGAGGTCGACGAGCGCGCCGCCGCTGTTGCCGGGGTTGATCGCGGCGCTGGTCTGGATGACATCGGGCAGAGTGTTGCCGCTCGGCTCCGATACCTGCCGACCCAGAGCGCTGATGATCCCCTCCGTCACGCTCGACTGAAGCCCGAGCGGGTTGCCCATGGCCAGGACGAAGTCGCCCACCGACAACTGGCTGGAATCGCCGAAGACCGCGGGCGTCAGACCCGGGGCGGTGATCTTGACCACGGCTATGTCATCGGCGGTGAAGGTTCCGACCAGCTTGCCGTCGTAGGACTTGCCGTTGGAGAGAGTGACCTTGAATGTCGTCGAAGTCCCGACTACGTGGGCATTGGTGACGATGTCCCCGGCCGCGTCGTAGATGACGCCGGAGCCGAGTCCGGAGGCGGTCTCGATGACGACCACGGAAGGCGTGACCTGCTTGATGACCGATACCATCGAGGACTGGAGAGCCCCGGCATCGACGGCGGCGTCGTCGGGCGAGCCCGATGGGCCGGTTGCGGGTGTCGCGGTGGGAGCGGCCAGGGCCACCGGAACAGAGCTGGGATTGGCGCCCAGGGCACCGCCCGCGAGCGGGCCGGTCGTGCCAGTTGTCGTCGACCCGCACGCGCCGACAACCAGAACCAGGGCCACCAGAAGAGCTGACAGGGCGCCCACACCGCGCGTGGACCGCCGACCAATAGCCAACACGATTTCGACCTCCAGTTGATGCCGCGCATCCCGGGCATCTCGGATGGGACTCATAGTTCGATCCAGGCCTGAAGAGCCCCTGAAGACGTCACGGCGTGGGATTGCGCCGTCAGCCCTCTTCGGCACTGAAGCAGACCGACTCGAAGACGGAGAGTCGCGTGGCACGATCGCGCCAGGCGTCGGGACGCAGGCCGGCCTTGCGGCAGACGGCCTCGAGCATCTCGGTGCCGCCCCAGCCCATCTCCGACGCGACCTGTGGCAGCAGCAGAGCGCGACAGTCGCCCCGTTCGACGACTATGCCGTGGCGGCCGGCCTCGAACAGGGCCGGGTCGGGCAACGGAACCGGCGGTTCCAGCACCGAGATCTCGATTTCTATAGCGGGCAGCTCGGACGGGGCGACGCGCTCGAAGCGCGGATCGTCGCGTGCGGCGGCGACCGCCGAGTCGCGCACGTTGATCCAGAGCGGCACGTCGAAGCGCATCATCCCGATGCAGCCGCGCAGCTGGCCGCCCTCGTGAAGGGTTACGAATGCCGCGGCCGGCGCCAGGAGCTCGGGCGTGAGGGCCCCCGGATCGAGCGCGGGCTTCGGATTCCGCCTGGCGGTCGCCTCCACCGTGGCCCGCGCCAGATCTAGCAGCTGGCTACGGTCCGACTGTACGAGTTGTTGCATGGGCCGCTCTGCCTCCACGACGAGGCTAGGCCTCCCGGCCGATCGCACCAGAGTCGAATGGCGCGATCTTCCGGCCCGAGCGCGGCCGGGCGAGAACGCCGCGCGGTTTCTCGTGGGCAATCGCTACCATGGAGGCCGGCTGAGCGCTTTCGCCGCTGGTGAGCGCAAGAAAAGGGCCAGGGGGTCAGGCGATGATCGTCAGGATCGGGGACGAGATCGATGGCGTTTCGATCGACACCTCGGCCGGAGGCCGGCTCGCCTCATGGGTGATGGCTGGATGCGAGCGGCTCCTCGTGGAGCCTGCGGCCGGAATCGCGCCCTCGCTCGGATGGGGCTGCTACCTGATGGCGCCATTCGTCGGCCGCGTGCATCAGGGCTGGGTCGACTGGGCCGGCCGCAAGATTCGGCTGCGCCTGAACGGCGGCCACCATTCGATCCAGGGCGCGGTCTTCGATTCCGAATGGACCGTCACTTCGAAGACCGCCGCCTCGGTGTCGCTGTCCTGTCCGCTGGACCCAAGTAAGTGGCCGTTCCGCGGCACCGTGACGCAGCGGATCGCCATCGCCCGCGGCCTGATGCGCCTCGATGCCGAGATCGCCGCGGACGAGGCGATGCCCGCCGCGCTGGGGTGGCACCCGTGGTTCCGCAATCCGGGCGGCCATCTGTGCGTCGGGGTCAAGGGCGACAAGGTGCTGACGCTCCAGCCCGATCTCATTCCCACCGGCGAGCTCACCCCGGTCGACCGCCGCACCGACCTCCGTGCCGGACCAAACCTGGCCGGGCATCGCCTCGACGACGTCTACCCCGCGGTTCGATCGCCGGTGGTGATCACCTGGCCGGACATCGAGCTCACCATGTCCTTTGCCAGGCCGGTCGGCGTCGCGGTCGTGCACACGCACCCGCAGGCCGTCTGCGTTGGGTTGGCGACCGCCTGGCCAGACTCGATTCGGCTCGCGCGCGCCGGCCATGCTGGCACGGGCCTGGTCTCGCTCCCTGCCGGCGAGAAGCTGTCGGCCGCGGCGAGCTGCTCATGGGTTGTCCGGCCCGCCGTTCAACCGGTCGACCGCCGGCTGCTGTCCAGAAGCTGAGCCGTTCGGCCCTGTCGCCGTTTCCGTATCGAATCCAGCATGGCATCGAGGTGTCGCCGTGCGACCGACTACGTCCCGACCGGTGCCTGCCCGGCCCGGAGATCCCAGACCAGTGCCCACCCGCCCGATGATCGCCGCCAGCCCCGCCATTCTCGGCCTGGCCGAAGCCGACGGCGCGGTCCGCTGCGTGGCCTGCGCCCATCGCTGCCTGATCCGGCCCGGCCGGGCGGGGATCTGCCGCGTCCGAGAGAACCGCGACGGCAGCCTCGTGACGACGGTCTTCGGGCAGGCCGTGGCCGCCAACGCGGACCCGATCGAGAAGAAGCCGCTCTTTCACGTCTACCCCGGCAGCATCGCCTACTCGATCGCCACGCGAGGCTGTAACTTCCATTGCCTCAACTGTCAGAACTGGACGATCTCGCAGGCCGGGCGAGATGGCCGAAACGTGGGCACGTTCAGCCTGCCTCCCGGCGCAGTCGTCGCCGCTGCCATAGCCGCCGGTTCGCGCAGCGTCGCCTACACCTACACCGAGCCGACGGTCTTCATCGAATACGCCGTCGAGACTGCCCGACTGGCGATGCAGGCCGGTCTGGCCAACGTCATGGTCACGAACGGATACCAGACGCCGGAGGCGCTGGATGTGCTGGCCCCGCTCATCCAGGCCGCCAACGTCGACCTCAAGTCGTTCGACGATCGCTTCTACCGGCGCATCGTCGGCGCGCGCCTGGCTCCCGTCCTTGACACTCTTGTGGGCATGCGCCGGCGAGGCATCTGGATCGAGGTGACCACACTGTTGATCCCGGGGCTCAACGACGACCCGGGCGAGCTGGCCTCGCTGGCCGGCTGGATCGCCACCGAGTTGGGGNNTCGGGCGGGCGGCGGGCTTGCGCCACGTTTACTCGGGCAACCTCGCCGAGGGCGATGAGGACACTCGCTGCGCCGAATGCGGCGAGACGCTGATCCGGCGGCGCGGGTTCGTGGCGCTTCGAGCGGCACTCGTCGACGGCCGGTGCACGCGCTGCGGCCACTCTCTGGCGGGCGTCGGACTGGCCGAGTTCGGCAAGTCGGAGGCCCGGCCGTGAGCGACGCGCAGCGGCCTCCGAGATGGCGCCGGGCTCAGCGGCCGCCCGCCGCGCCCACGCCCGCCGNNCCGACATGCGCTCGCCGCACCCCCGCGCGGCCGCGGTTGCGGGCACCTTCTACCCCTCCGGACCGGAGCGCCTGGGCAGGCTGATCGACACGCTTCTGGCCGGGGCCGCCGCATGGCCGGGCGGCCTGGACAGAGAGTCCATCGTGGGCGGACTGGTGCCGCACGCGGGGCTGGTCTACTCGGGCGCGATCGCGGCCCTGACCTGGAAGCTCGTCGGAGAGATCGCGCCCACAACGGTCGTGCTGGCCGGCACGGATCATCAGGCCGCGGCCGCCGGAGTCGGCGTCTGGACGGGGGGGCCGTGGCGAACGCCGCTCGGGGAAGTGCCGGTGGACCGCGATCTGGCGCTGCGCATCGCCGGCCTCGGCCCGCCATTCGCGCCCGACGACGACGCCCACCTCGCCGAGCATTCTCTCGAAGTCCAGCTGCCGCTGCTGCTGGCGGCCTGCCCCGGGGCGCGGATCGTGCCGCTCGCGGTCAGTCCGAGACTACGCGCTCACGCCGACGCGGGCGTGCGGCTCGGCCGTCTTCTGGCCGAGCTCCGCTCCGCCGGCGATCGCGTCCTGCTGATCGCCAGCTCCGACTTCGCCCACTACCCGCCGGCCCAGGTGTGCGAGGAAGTTGACGACCACCTCCTGGTACCGCTCCTTGAGCTCGACGGCGACGCTCTTGAAGACCTCGAGGCAGCCCTGCTTCGAGCCAACCTGCCCGGGCTGGTGTGTGGGCTATGCGGCATCGACCCGGTCCGCTTCACGATGGCCGCGGTCGCCGAGATGGGCGCGACCAAAGGCATCCTGCTTGGCAAGGCCACTTCCGCCGACGCCGGGGGCGACGCCCGCCGGACCGTGGGCTACGCCGCCGCCGTATTCGCCTGATACGCTGCCGGACCATGAGCGTCGATTCCGAGTACTGGGCGCGCTACTACGAGGTTACCGTCGAGCGGCCCGCGTGGGAGACGGTTCGCGCCGCCATCGAGCGTTTCAAGGCCGAGGACGACGTCGCCGCCGGGTCCGGCCGCGAGCGCCGGCCGCGCCGGGAGCGGCTGGCCGTGGATCTGGGCTGCGGTGCCGGTCGCGATGCGCGCGAGTTGCTGCGCGCCGGCTGGCGGGTCCTGGCGGTTGACCGCGAACCGGCGGCTTTGCAGGTGCTTGCCGCCGCCGCCGGACCCATGCTCGGCGCTCGCCTCGAGACCCGCATAGGGGATCTGGCCACGGTGGCGATCCCGCCCTGCGATCTCGTGAACGCGAGCCTGTGCCTGCCGTTCCTGGCTCCCGACGCGTACGCCGCGACGTGGCAGCGGATCGTCTCGGCGCTGAGGCCGGGCTCGCGCTTCGCGGCGATGCTCTTCGGCGACCAGGACGAATCGGCGGCGGACAGGACGATGACCTGCCAGACGCCCGAGCAGATCGAGGCGGATTTCGACGGCTTCGAGATCGAGAACTGGCACGTCAAGGAGGAGGACTCGCAGACGGCGCTCGGCGAGCCGCGGCACCTGCACCTCATCGAGGTCGTAGCCCGCAGGATCGGCTGACCGCTCGCGGGTCGCGCCTGGCGGGCTGGTCGCGGTTGCGCTTGACGGGCGACCGGGCGGAAGCCGATACGAGTCGCGCCGCCAGGGACGATATTCTCCGCCTGACCGTATCATCTCGGTTCCGCTCGTCGCCAGCGATCCCGCGAGCTCGCCGGGGCCGTGCGCCATGGGCCGCACCTCGACAGACGTTCACGAGTTCTACACGGACCGAGCCGAATCCTGACGCCGGGCGGCGATCGTCCCGGCGGTTGACAAGAACCAATCCGCCTCGCAGAGGCAAGGAGAACCAATGACGGCGGAGAACGCGATGAGCGCCCCCGCGCACGCGGCGATCGAGGTCAACGCTCGCGCCCGGTTCGAGATCCTGGGCGCCATCCTGCTCGCTCTCTTCCTGGGAGCGCTCGACCAACCGATCGTCGGCCCGGTCCTGCCCAGGATCACCACGGA
>PMIQ01000225.1 GCA_003157175.1 Chloroflexota bacterium | reverse complement strand
TCACGGTCTGTCCTCCAATGCGCCTGGCGTTGACCTTGCGCCGGGGCGCCGACCGTCGCCGCTGGCGAAGCGCTCGGCTGGGGTGCGCAGCTCTATCGCGTCCGGGTCGCCATGGTGCGAGGCCACCTCCAGCCGGAGGGCGCCATGGTACTCGCACCACCGGCCCGCCGCGATGTTCCAACGGGCAAGCGGACGCAGCGTCAGAGGTATGCGCAGGACGGCGCTCTGACCAGCGTCCAGGTTGACCCGCGCGAATCCGAGCAGGTCGCGCCGAGCGCGCTCGGGGTCAGGCTCCGCCGGGCCGCCGTAGACCTGCACGACGTGGGATCCGGGGCGCGAGCCCACGTTGCGCGCCTCGACCGCGACCTCGAGGCAGTCCGCCGTGCGATCGACGGCGGCGTTGATCAGTTCGAAGTCGGTGTACCCGAGACCGAAGCCGAACGGATAACGCGGCTCCGTTCCGTCGCGATCCATCTTGCGATAGCCGTACCACCTGTCGTAGACGACGCTCGTCGCGTTCGCGCTGAAATCCGGCATCTGGGCGGGGTCCTGGGGGATCACGAAGGGCAGTCGCCCGCCGGGCTCCGCGCCTCCGAGCAGCAGGTCGGCGAGGGCGCTGCCGCCCTCCATCCCGGCATACCAGCTCATCAAGATCGCACCCGGCAGTTCGTACCAGGGCTCGACCAGGACCGCACTGCCCGCCACGACCGCTACGACCGAGCGTGGGTTCGCGGCGGCGACAGCCCGAATGAGTTCCTCGTCCTTCGGCGTGAGCCGNNGCCGCTGCCGCCAGCATTCGTAGTCAGGGCCGCGGCGAACTGCGCCGTCACGTGTGGGTTGACGGGCGCCGGGAAAAACGCCTCAGTGAGCACGGGGTCCCCGTCGTCGACATACTCGCCCTCGTCGCGGGCGGTGTAACCAACGACGACGAGCACCGCGTCGGCGTCGGCGGCTATCCGTGCCGCGCTGGCTGCGTCCAGTCCCTCGTCGAAGGTGACCCGCTCGGAGCCCAGAGCCGAACGCAGCCCGTCGAGCGCGGTGATGACCTCGGGCGCCCGCACGTTCGAGGAGCCGGAGTCGCCGGTGTTCGCGATGTTCGCGAGGGAGCCGATCACCGCCAGGCGGCCCAACCTGTCGGCGGACAGCGGCAGCAGACGAACCCCATCGACCTCCTCGTTCCGCAGCAGTACGGTCGAACGGATTGCGGCCTCGCGGGCGAGGGCCCGATGCTCGTGACAGGCCACCACGTCGAGGGAAGGCACGGGGTCGGTAACAGCAGCGGCGAAGCGCAGCTGCATGCGCAGTACGCGCAGTGCGCACGTATCGACCTCGTCCTGGGTCAGCTCCCCGCTCGCGAGGGCACTCGGGAGGGCGACGTCCCGCTGCTGGCGGAACGGGAGCTCGACATCGAGTCCGGCGCGCAACGACCCGACGGGGTCGCGCAGGCCGTAGACGAAGTCGGAGACGACGAATCCTTCGAAACCCCATTCCTCGCGCAGGATCCCGGTTAGCAACTCGCGATTGTCCCCCGCCCACGTGCCGTTGACCGAGTTGTAGGAGCTCATGACCGAGGCGACGCCGGCCTCGACGATTTGGCGGAAGTGCGGCAGGTAGACCTCGCGCAGGACGTCGGCGGCGACCTGCACGTCGACCTTGAAGCGTGCGTTCTCCATGCTGTTGAGGGCGAAGTGCTTGACGCAGGCCATCATGTGATGCTGGGCCCCGCGCATGAGAGCTTCGCCGAGCGCCCCGATTAGGACCGGGTCCTCGCCGTAGGTCTCCTGGGCGCGACCCCAGGCCGGGTGTCTCAGCAGGTTGACGCAGACCCCGGCGAAGAAGTTGGCCCCCTGGGCGCGGGCCTCGGCGCCGATGGCCCGGCCGATCCTCTCCTCGAGATCGACGTCCCAGCTCGCGCCGCGGGCCATCGCGACCGGGAAACAGGTCGAGCGGCCGACGACGGCGCCGCGCGGCCCATCGGTGAACCGGATTCCCGGGACGCCCAGGCGGTGGACCTGCCCGGCGATGATCGGTTCGGTGTTGTACCCGACCTCGTAGAAGCCCAGCAGACCGGCCCAGAATTCCTGATCACCGTCGAGCATCCCGAGTCGCTCGGCAGGGGTGAGCTGGGCCAGCAGCCCGGTCGCGGTCGCGAGCTCGTCGGACCCGTCGCGTATGGCCTGGACAGCCTGGTCGAAGCCGGTGGTCATGGGCGTTCCTTGTCAGTCGGTCGAACAGAGGTGGGGCAGGGCGGCATGGTTTCGTGCACGGTGCGGGTCTACTTTCCGAAGCCCGCGGTCAGGCCGCTGATCAGTTGGCGGCGGCCGACGATGTACACCGCGACCAGGGGCAGCGCTGAGAGCACCACGGCCGCGAGTACGGCGGGGATGTTCGTCGTGTACTGGCCCTGGTAGGTCCACAGCGAGAGCGGCAGCACGCGGGTGTTCGCGCTCTCGGTCAGAACGAGCGGGAAGAGGAACCCGTTCCAGACGTTGAGGGCGGCATAGATGCCCACGGTGGCAAGAGCAGGTCGCGTCAGGGGCAGGACGAGCGCCCACAGAATGCGCCAGTCGCCTGCGCCGTCCACGAACATGGACTCGAAGAGCTCACTGGGGATGTCTCGCATGAAAGTGACCAGGATGAGCACGGTGATCGGGAGAGCGAACGCGATCGAGGGCAGGATCAGCGCCCACAGGGAGTTGTACAGACCGAGCTTGGTGATCAGGTAGTAGACGGGGATGATCGTTGCCTGCATCGGAATTGCCAGGCCCAGCAGGAACAGCGAGAAGGTGCGCCGGGTGAACGGGGAGGTCCCGCGTACGATGACGTAGGAGACCATGAGCGCGACCGCCAGGACGACGACCACCGTGGCGAGAGTGACGATGACGCTGTTTGCGAAGTACATCGCGAAGTCGTTATCGAGCACCATCGCGTAGGCGTTGAGGGTCGGATTGCTTGGGATAGACAGTGGGTTCTCGGAGTAGAAGGCCGACTGCTCGCGGAAGCTCGTGACCACGATGTAGTAGATGGGCACGACAATGACGGCCAGCCAGGCCCAGCCCAGCAGGGCGCCAATGACATTAGGACGCGTGCGCGCCGTCCTCACGTCAGGAGCCTTCCTGCTGGCTTTCCATCCGGTTCGCACCGGAGACGCGGGCTAGCCCCAGGGACAGCCCGAGTCCAACGACGATGAGGATGACGGCGATCACGCTCGCCCTACCCATCTGGAAGCTCTGGAAGCCCGTCAGGTACATGTCCAGGGGCAGGGTGCGGGTGGCTATTCCCGGACCGCCGCGGGTCAGGACGTAGATCAGATCGAAATACGTCAGCGAACCGACGAGCATGAGGGTTGAGGAAGTGACGATCGTGTACCGCAGTTGGGGCAGGGTGATGTGCCGGAACTGCTGCCAGGCGGTGGCCCCGTCGATCATCGCCGCCTCGTACAGCATCTTCGGGATCTGGCGCACCCCGGCTTGGTAGAGCAGGGAGTGGAAGGGGATGAAGGTCCAGGCAATGACGAACAGCACGACGAACAGGGCCAGATTTGGATCACCCAACCAGTCCTGAGACAGGGCCCGGATGCCGAACGCGTTGCTCATTCCGAAGTTGGGGTCCAGCAGCGCCTTGTAGGCGATGGCAACCGCGGCCGAGGAGAACAGCAGTGGCAGAAAGTACAGCACCGACAGCAGCGCGCGGTACCTCTGCCGGCCGGCCATGAAGATGCCCAGTAGAAGGCTGATCGGGGCCTGGATGAGCCAGGACAGAACCATGACCTTCAGGCTCAGCCACATCGCGTTCTGGGTGATCGGATCGGTTAGCGTCAGCGACCAGTTGCTTGTTCCGGCCCAAGTCGGGCTCCCCAGACCGTTCCAGTTCGTGAAGCTGAGGAACAGCACGCCGAACATTGGGACGATCACGAAGACCCCGAAGAACACCAGGGCTGGCACGGCCATCCATAAGGTGGGTCCAGTGCGGCGGCGGCTACGGTTCGCCGCCGCCGCACTGGCAATACTCACTGGCCGATCGCCGCGTTCATGTTGTCGACGAACTGCTGCGGCTTGATCTGGCCCAGGAAGATCTGGTCCAGGTTCGTCAGCAGCGCTTGCCCCTGCGCCGGTGAGAGTGCCTGATCCCACGACAGCTGGAAGCTTGGAGCGTCGCGCACCATGCCGTACGCCATCGTGAGGAAGCCGGCGTCGCTGGACGCCGCGAGTTGACTTTCCAGGCCGGCAACCGGGGGCACCGAGCCCGCCTGGATCATGGTGGCGACATAGGCGTCATCGAGCACCAGGGTGTTCAGGAACGAGGTCGCGGTCTGGAGCTGGGCCGCGCTCGCGGTCGAGGATACCGACCAGTAGTTAGAGGGGTTGCCGACGATGTCGGCCGGGTCACCCGTGCCCCCCGGGATGGTCGGGAACCGCATGTAGCCGAGGTTGCCGCTCGACACGAACTGGGGTGCGTCCGATTTGAAGGTCGAGTACACCCAGCTGCCTTGCAGGATCATCGCGGCCTTGTCGGTGTCCACAAGGGCCAGGTCCGCGTTGGAGTCGGCACTGATCGAGGCGAAGCCTTTGGCGAACCCGCCGGCGGCGACCAGTTCCTGGATCTTGGTAAGTGCTGCGGCGACGGCCGGGTCGGACCAGGCACCCGCCTTGCCGTCCATGATGGCCTTGAAGACCGCTGGGCCACCGATGCGGTCGACGAGGTACTCGATCCACATCAGGTCCGGCCACTTGCTTTGGCCCGCCATCGAGAACGGGGCGATCCCCGCGGCGTTGAATGCCTTGACGACGGTGAGGAGCTCGTCCCAGGTCGTCGGCACTTGTACGCCGACCTGGGCGAACAGCTTCTTGTTGTAGTACATGACAACCGGCTGGCTCTG
>PMIQ01000159.1 GCA_003157175.1 Chloroflexota bacterium | reverse complement strand
ACGCCGCGATCCACGGCCGCGGTGGAAGCCGCGGGCAGGCGGGCGTTCGGCGCCGCGTCGGCCACGGTGACCGTGGCCCGGATGATCGGCATGGCCGTCGGCATGGCCGCGCTCACGGCGTTCGGCTCCACCACGATCACACGCATCTCCAACGAGATCTACGGCTCGGGGGATGCCTACAAGCAGTACATTCCGGCGTACCTACGCGATCGACCTCTGCACGACGGGCTCGTGGCGCAGTCGCTCGAAATCTGGGCGGCCAACAAGGCAGCTTCGATACTGGTCGGCGTCTTCCTGGTGGCTGCGGCGGTCACACTGGTCGCGGTCGTCCCGGCTCTGGCGCTGCGAACGCGGCGAGGGCAGGGCGCGGCAGATGAGGCCGAAGGCTCGACCGAGGAGACGGCTCATGATAGATCGATCGCTTTCTGAGCCGGCCGGCCGCCCGGCCCCGCCGGTGCACCCGGACATGCCGGTGAGCTCGATCGCCTCGGCCGGCTCGAAGCCGACCACCACGCCGACCACGCCGCCGGCAACGCCGCCGGCCCAGCTGCCGAACACCGTCCGTGTGGTCTCGCTCGAGGCCGGCGTCCTGCGCGATCTCGAAGGCGACCCGGCGCTGACCGAGCTCCGGAGGGCCGTCGCCACCCCGGAAGCCCGCGTCTGGGTCGACGTCTGCGAACCGAAGCCGGGCCTTCTGGCCGAGGTCTGCCGCATCCTCGAGCTTCATCCGCTGCTGGCCGAAGATCTGGCCGAACGCGATCAGCGAGCCAAGATCGACCAGATCGGCGAGCTGCTCCATGTGGTCGTCTTCTCGCTCGGATTCGACGGCGGGCAGTATTACGACCGTGAGCTCGATTTCGTTCTCGGCAAGAGGGTCCTGCTCAGCGGCCACAGCCGGTGGTGGGATCCGCGCGCGACGCATCACATCCGCGTCGGGCTCGCCCAAGCGCTGGGGCGCGGTCCGGACTACGTGCTGTGGGCGCTGTGCGACGACACGATCGACGCCTACTTCCCGATCCTCGACCGCCTCGGGGACGAGATCGACGCGCTCGAGGACGAAGTCGTCGACAGGGCCGACCGGGGTCTCCTGGCGCGACTGTTCGAGCTCAAGCGCGCCCTGATCGAGATTCGCCGCATCACGGCCCCCGAGCGCGAGATGTTCAACGTTCTCTCGAGCCGAGAGGAGGTGCCGATCTCGGCCGACAACCGGCTCTACTTCCGCGACGCCTACGACCACCTGATCCGTCTGACCGACGAGCTGGACACCTACCGCGAACTCGCCTCGGCCACGCTGGAGGCGTATCTGTCCACGGTGAACAACAACCTGTCGCTGATCATGAAGCGGCTGACAGGCGTGACCGTCGTGGTGGCGGGGATCGGCGCGGTCGCCGGCATCTTCGGCATGAGCGAGGCCCAGGCCGCCTTCCGCGCCGACGAAGGGCCGGGCTTCTGGATCGTCACCTTGGGAAGCGTGATCCTGGCCGCGATAGCAGTGGCGATACTGCGCAAGGTCGACTGGATCTAGCGGACCGGGCGTCCGGCTAGCTCTAGCGGCGGCAGCCGCCCTGGTTCGGTCCCGTACAGAACGGCGCGTCCGAGCAGACGACGGCGGTGTTCTTCGGATGGGCGTCCGCCTGAGACGCCGCCAGCACGCCGATCGGCGTCGCGACGATCTGGAGCTTCAGCGAGGAGTTGGGATGCCCCTCCGACGTCTGCAGCCACAGCTCATCCGTCGTGGCGGCCAGCGCCTTGTCCGCAAATGACGTCGTGGGCGGGACGTGGCGGATCACCTGAGTGATCTGGTAGACGTGGTTCTCGTCGTCGTCCGTGTAGACCTCCGCCCACATCCCGATCATCGCTGCGCCGTTGTTGATCTTGGACTGCACGAGCAGGTTCCAGAACCCCGGGACCCGGGCATGGGCGTATATGTAGGTGGCCTGCGGGGCTCCGGGGTAGGCGTAGACCTTGCCAAGACTCAGGTATTCGGCCGCGCGGCACCACGGAAACTGCTCGTTGGGGGGTGAAGCAACGATGGGCAGGTCGATGTTGAGCGCCGGTATGACTACCCTCGTGGCGATGGCCAAGGCCGGCCCCGACGAGCCGGGCGACGCGTTGCCCGAAGCCGAAGGCCGCGCCGTCACCAGCGGCGGAAGGGTGTACGGCACCGGTGAGGCAGACACGACGACGTTGCTCGGCGACGGGCTGGGCCCGGCCGTGGCCGGGGGCGAAAAGTAGTTGAAGAGCCCGGCCACGACCAGGAAGACGCCGGCCCCGGCGAGAAACGCGGGCACGAGACCCGCAAGGTCGCGCAGGAGCGACTTCGGCGGCCGAATGAGCCGGCGCAGCGGGCGGACGATCGGGCCGGAGCGGCGCGCGATGGCGCCGGCCGGCGCTGCCAGCGCCGCGCCCACCGGGCGGAAGACCGAAGCTACCCCACGGAAGGGCCGCGCGAGCAGACCTCGGGTGACGCCCAGGACCGTGCGACCGAGCGAGCGAAGTCGAAGCATTGGCCGGATGCTAGCAGGCGAACCGTCGGTCCGCCTCGGGAGAGACCCTGAGACCCGGCGCCGACGACGCGGCCGCGGCGCGGTTTCGGCCCCGAATCGGCAGCGGTTTCGGCGCCTCCCCGGCGTCGAACCGGCGGCGGAGGTCGCCAAGGAGGTCGATTCCTGGTAACCTCCGGGGCATGGCACGACGTTTCAACTTCTTCTTCGCGGCCCTGCTCGGCGTCGTCACCGCCCTCGTGCTCCTCGTTGGGGTGGCGGTCGCGATGCCGGCTCAGCAGACGGCGCTGCCGGAGAAGCCCACTTTCGTGGTTCTGCCGACGCCGACTCCGACGCCTCTGCCGATCGTGACGCCGACGCCCACGCCCGGCCCCGCCGGCGACAGCCCAGGCGCGACGATCGCGCCCTTTGGCGACGGCTGAGCCCGAGTTTCTTCGCCGTTAGCCGCTGAGCCGCTGAACCGTGGCAGTCGGAAAATGCCCCCTCGTTCTTCTGGGCAGCCGCGCCGCGCGGCCCGGTTAGCCCTTCAGGACGTCGGCGGCGCTGCTGACTGCGGTCAGGATCGCCGGGAAGAGCCCAAAGACCAGCGTCGCGACGGCGGTCACGGCCAGTCCGACACGGAATAGCAGCCCGGGCGACAGGGGCGCGGCATCCTCGGCGGGTTCGCGCATGTACATGTACACGACCACCCGCAGGTAGTAGAACGCCGCCGCGGCCGCGTTGAGCATGGCCAGCACTGCCAGGGCCGTCAGCCAGCCGCCGGCCTGGACCGCCGCGACGATGACGTAGGCCTTGGCCCAGAAACCGGCGAGCGGCGGGATCCCGGTGAGCGACAGCAGGAACAGTGCCATGAGCGCCCCCAGCCACGGATCGCGACGGCCCAAGCCGGCGAACGTGGAGATATGGCTCGTGACCCCGGGCCGACGCTGCAGGGCGGTGATCACCGCGAACGCCCCCATGTTCATGAATGTGTAGGCGGCGCCGTAGAAGAGGATCGCCGAGATGCCGCTGTGCTGGCCGCCGGCGTAGGCCGCGAGGCCGACCAGGATGTAGCCGGTGTGNNCATCCGCTTGACGTTGTCCTGGGTTATGGCCACCAGGTTGCCCAGGGTCATTGTCAGGGCGGCCAGCACGATCACGATCGGCAGCCAGTCGGCCTTGAGCGGGCCGAGGGCAGCAACGAACAGTCGCAGGGCGATGGCGAAGGCGCCGATCTTTGGACCCACGGAGAGGTACGCCGTGACGGGCGTCGGCGAGCCCTGGTAAGCGTCCGGAGTCCAGTAATGGAACGGCACCGCGGCCATCTTGAACGCCACGCCCGCGGTCATGAAGGCCAGACCCAGGGCCAGGCCCGGAGCGATCGAGCCGGTCGCTGCGGCCGTGGCCAGCGCCGCCGCCACGACGTCGACGCGCGTGCTGCCGGTCAGGCCCCAGACGTAGGCCAGGCCGAAGAGCAGGATCGCGCTCGAGAAGGAACCCAGCAGGAAGTACTTGATCGCGCCTTCGGTCGAGTAGGGGTCGTTCCTGGCGAAGCCGGCGAGAAGATAGCCGGGCAGGACCATCAACTCCAGGGCCACGAAGAGGAGCAGCAGGTCGGCGGAGCCGGCGATCAACATCGCCCCGGTAATGGCGAAGATCAGGACGGCAGCGAACTCCGCGATCGGCAGGCCGCGCGGCTCCAGGTAGTCGTTGGCGAAAAGAATCGTCAGGGCCGCGATGGCCAGGAAGAGGAGGTCCAGGAAGGCGGTCAGGCCGTCCACGACGTACGCGCCCCCGAAGGCGGTTTCGGTGTGACCGGCCAGCGACAGAACCACGGCCGCCGCCACGGCCAGCCCCACCAGCGCGGTGGCGATAGCCGGGGCGCGCCGTCCGGGCGCCGCAATGTCCACGATCAGGACCGCCGCTGCCGTGAGGACGGCCCAGATGATCGGCGCCAGGGAGCCCAGGTCGGACCAGTTCATCTAGTTCTCCTCTCAGCCGCCGACCGCTGCGCCAGCGGCCAGGAGGAAGTGCTGGACGGGGCCGGCCAGGAAGTCGAGGATCAGGCTCGGGAAGAGTCCGAAGACCACGATCAGGGCGGCCAGCGGGGCGAGTGTGACGAACTCGACCCGGCTCATGTCGGTCAGGTGGTCGCCCAGGCCCGCCAGGAAGTCGGAGACGGCGCCGAAGGCGACGCGCTGGAACATCCACAGCAGGTACGTGGCCGCCAGGACCATGACGATGATCGAGGCGAAGGCGATCGCGGGCGCGTAGGTGAAGGAGCCGACGAAGACCAGGAACTCGCCGACGAACCCGGAGAGTCCCGGCAGCCCGATCGAAGCCAGGATGAAGAATCCGAAGACGGTGGACCACAGCGGCATCGTCGCCGCGAGGCCGCCCATCTTCGCGATCGATCGGTCGTGGGTGCGCTCGTAGATCACGCCGACCAGGAGGAAGAGCCCGCCCGTGATCAGGCCGTGGTTGAGCATCTGGAGAATCGCGCCCTGAAGCGCGGTGGCGCTGAAGACGAAGATGCCCAGCGTCACGAAACCCATGTGGCTGACGGAGCTGTAGGCGATCAGGCGCTTCAGATCGGGCTGGACGATCGAGACCACCGCGCCGTAGACGATCGCGATCACGCTCAGGACGATTATCGGAATGGCGTACGAGTGGGCCGCGTAGGGGTACAGCGGCACGGCGAAGCGGATCAGGCCGTAGGCGCCGAGCTTGAGGAGCACACCGGCGAGGATCACCGAACCGGCCGTCGGGGCCTCGGTGTGAGCGTCGGGCAGCCAGGTGTGGAACGGGAACATCGGGACCTTGATGGCGAAGGCCAGGAAGAGCGCCAGGAAGGCCAGCATCTGGAAGTTCTGGCCGAAGGAGCCGGCCGCGGCAAACGCCTGGAGCTTTTCGTAGTCGAAAGCGCCCGCCCACGAGCCCGTCGCGGCCTGGTACGTGAAGGCCGTGGCCAGGATCGCCACCAGCATCAGCAGCGAGCCGACGAGCGTGTACAGCACGAACTTCATCGTCGCGTAGATGCGGTTCGCGCCGCCCCAGATGCCGATGATCAGGTACATCGGGACCAGGACCAGCTCCCAGAAGATGTAGAAGAGGAAGAGGTCGAGGGCGACGAAGACGCCGATCATGCCGACTTCGAGGACCAGGAAGGAGATCATGTACTCCTTCACGCGGACCTTGATCGGCCCGAAGCTGGCGAGGATGCTGATCCAGCTCAGCGTCGTCGTCAGGGCGACCATCAGCACGCTCAGGCCGTCGACGCCCAGCTTGTACTGGATGCCGAACGACGGGATCCAGTCGACCGCTTCCTTGAACTGGAAGCCGGGCTGGCTGCGGGCGAAGACCGCGAGCAGGATCAAGGACAGGAACCAGGTCGCCAGTGCCGTGCCGAGGGCCGCCCGCCGGATGAGATTGAAATTGTCCGAGGGCAGCACTGCGATGACCAGCGCGCCCAGGAGCGGCAGGAAGGTGATCAGGCTCAGGATCGGCAGGCCGGACATCGTTCTTCCTCCTACCTGATCGCGAGATAGAGGTAGCCGGCGGCGATGACGATCAGGCCGACGGCGATGCCGAGCGCGTAGTTCTGGACCCGGCCGGTCTGGACGCGACGAAGCCAGCCGCCGGCCCCGGCGGTGACGGTGCCGACGCCGTTGACGGTGCCGTCGATGATCGTCCGGTCGAACCAGAAGGCGGCGGCGGCGAGCTTGCCGCCCCACTCGACGAAGAGCTTGTTGTTGATGTCATCGAACCACCACTTGTGGAACGAGCCGTTGTACAGCGCCGCGAGGCCCCGCCGGGCGCTGATCTCGCGGACCTGGTCTGGACGCGGCTGCGCCCGCAGGCCCAGCGACGGGATCTCGACGCCGAAGAGCCGCCAGGCGACCACGATCGCCACGGCGACCAGGGCCGTCGTGGCGATCGCCAGGGCGCCGTCGATGCCGAAGAAGTTGTAGGCGGCCTCCGCGTGGCCGCTGGCGGCGATCGTGCCCTCGAAGACCGGCGCGAGCCACTGATGGAGCAGGCCCGTCTCCGGCGGGAAGCCGATGACCAGGCCCAGCACCGCGGCCGGGATCGCAAGCACGATGAGCGGTCCGGTCATCGACCGTGGCGACTCGTGAATGTGGTGCTCGACCTCGGCATCGACGTGGCTCGGCCCCCAGAACGTCATGCCCATGAGCCGGAACATGTAGAAGGCGGTCATGCCGGCGACGACGAAACCGATCGCCCAGACCCACAGGAAGCCGTTCTTGAACGCGCCGCCCAGGATCTCGTCCTTCGAGAAGAACCCGGCCAGGGGCGGAACTCCGGCGATGGCGATCGAGCCGACGAGCATCGTCGCGTAGGTGATCGGGATTTTGCGAGCCAGCCCGCCCATCTTGCGCATGTCCTGCTCGCCGTCGACGGAGTGGATGACGGAGCCCGAGTCCAGGAAGAGCAGGCCCTTGAAGAAGCCATGGCTCATGAGGTGGAAGATCGCGGCGGTCCAGGCGCCGACACCCAGGGAGGCGAACATGTAGCCGAGCTGGGACAGCGTCGAGTAGGCCAGGACGCGCTTGATGTCGGTCTGGGTGAAGGCGATCGAGGCGGCCAGGATGGCGGTGAAGATGCCGATCGCGGCCACGACGACCATGACCTCGGGGGCGGCTCCGAAGATCGGGTTGCAGCGGGCTACGAGGTATACGCCGGCGTTGACCATCGTCGCCGCATGAATGAGGGCGGAGACCGGGGTGGGACCTTCCATCGCGTCCGGCAGCCAGACGTGGAGCGGGAATTGCGCGCTCTTGCCCACGGCGCCGCAGAAGATGAGCAGGGCGATCGCGATCTGCCACTCGTGGGGCACACTGCCGAACCGGGCGAAGACCGCCTGCATGTTGAGCGTGCCGAGCTGAGTCCAGACGGCCATGATCCCGAGCGCGAAGCCCATGTCGCCGACGCGGTTGACCAGGAATGCCTTCTTGGCCGCCACGGCCGCGGACCGGCGCGGGTACCAGAAGCCGATCAGCAGGTAGCTGCACAGGCCCACCAGCTCCCAGCCGGCGAAGACGAGCAGGAAGTTGTCGGCCAGGANNAGGTAGGCGAAGAAGCGCCACCGCCCCGGGTCGTGGGCCATGTAGCCGATCGAGTAGACGTGCACGAGCATGCCGATGGTCGTGACGACGATGAGCAGGCAGGCGGTCAGCGGGTCCACGAAGAGGCCTATGTCGGCGTTGAAGCCGTGGCTAAAGCCGTTGGCCGGGATCCACGTCCAGAGCGTGATGCCGGCCCCTGCCGTGCCGAACGGCGAGGCGTGGAGCAGGGCCATGACGGCCACGATCGAAGCCACGACCCACGCCGCCACCACGGCCCAGACGGCGATGCGGTGGGCGTCTTCGGGATAGCGCCGGCCGAGCAGCCCGGTCAGGACGAAGCCCCCGAGCGGCAGGATCGGGATCAGCGGCAGGAGCGCGGTCATCGTCGGCTCACTCGCTCATGGAGTCGTATTCGTCGACGAGGGGCGTTTTCTTGTTCCGATAGATCGCCATGACAATCGCCAGCCCGACCGTCGCCTCGGCCGCGGCCACGGCTATCACTATCAGGGCGATGACCGAGGCATGAACGTTGAGCGGCTTCACGAAGGCCCCGAAGGCGATGATCGTCAGGTTGACCGCGTTGAGCATCAGCTCAATGGACATGAGCATGCTGATGGCATTGCGGCGGCCCAGGAAGCCGAAGGTGCCGATGGCGAAGAGCAGGCCCGACAGGATCAGGTAGGAGTCGAGCGAACCACTCACGACCGATCCTCCTTGCCGGCGGGCGGCTCGCGCCTGGCGAGCAGAACCCCGCCCACCACGGCGGCGGTGAGCAAGACGCTCACGGCCTCGAACGGCAGAACGTACTGGCTGAACAGCATCGTGGCGATGTCGGAGGTGGCGGTCCAGGCGACGGCGCCCGTGGACGGCCAGGTGGTGGTCAGGACCGTGCCGGCAATGATCGCCGCAATCGCGACCGCGGCAATCGCGCCGACCCAGGCCTGGGTCTGGAAGACCAGTCGGGTGGGGGCGTTCTTGGTCTGGGTCAGCATGATCGCGAACAGGACCAGGATGCTGATCGCGCCGATGTAGACCAGGACCTGGGTAGCGGCGATGAGCGGATTGCCGAGCAGGACGTAGATGCCGGCCAGCGAGGCGAACGAGGCGATCATCGCCAGACCGCAGCGAATGATGTCGCGCATCGTCACGACCAGCAGCGCCGAGCCGAGAAGCATGATGGCCAGCACGACGAACAGAACGTCGTCCCAGCGGACCGCCGTGAACGGGAGAGTCTGGCCTATCGGCATGCCACCCTGCCCTCCTCGTGGTAGATCACTGGTGCTCGGCTCCATTTCCATCGCCGGGGACGGCCGCGAGCGCCGGCGGGAGCGCAGGCAGCCCCTCCCCGGGGTTCGCGAGTCGACCGTCGGCCACGGCGTGGGCGAGCCAATCGCGTTCGCGCCGGATGTAGGTCACTTCGGTCTCGCCGCCCATGGCCGCGAGCCCGATGAGGTCGATCATCGGCTGGGACCGATCGGTGTGGGCCAGCTCGTTGTCGGCGCCGCCGCGCAGCGCGTCGTACGGGCACGCGTCCACGCAGATGCCGCACAGGATGCAGNNGAGACGCACGGCGTGTCGTTGAGGCTCATGTCGAGCGGCGTCGTCACGAGCGTGTCGAAGCCGATGCGCATGAAGTCGTAGCACGCCGCGCCCACGACGTCGGCGCAGACGGCGGCGCAGCGGCCGCAGTCGATGCAGCGGGACGGCTCGCGCAGGATGAAGGCGTGGCTGTCGTCGCGGATGTAGTCGTGGTTGGCGCCGGTGAAGCGATTCTCGGTCACGCTCCGGTAGCCGGCGCCCTGGTTGTGGCGCGGCTCGAGGGTTTCGAGCGTGGTCCCGTACTCCAGGCCCAGGTTGCGCAGGTCGCAGTAGCCGATCGCCTCGCAGGTGCACTGCAGGCAACGGCTGGACTCGGCCATGACCTCGGACTGGCTGTAGGGGATCTCGTACTCGACGTAGCTCTGATTGCGTTCCTCCGCCGGCATCGCCCTGAGGCGGTGTCGGGGCTCCTTGGGCTCGTCGGTGTAGGGCGTTATCGAGAGGAACTTGAGCTCGGGCTCGGCGAGGGTTTCGCGCGATCGCAGCTCCGAAAGATCCGTGCCGCGCAGGAACGCGTCCACCGCGTAGGCGCAGCGCCGCCCTTCGGCGATGGCCTGGACAACGGTCGCGGCGCCGATGCGCACGTCGCCGCTGCCGAAGACGCCCGGTCGGCCGGTCTCGAAGGTGACCGCGTCGGCCTTGAGCCGCCACTTGACCGCTTCGATGCCTTCGTTGCCGGGTCCGATCCACGACAGATCGGGGCCCTGGCCGATGGCCAGCAGGACGCGGTCGCACTTGACGACGAACTCGGTCCCGGGCGCGGGCTCGGGCCGGCGGCGGCCGGAGGCGTCCGGCGCGCCGGGGCGCATGCGGACGAACTCGACGCCCTTCACGCGGTTGCGAGCATCGACGATGACGCGCGTCGGGCCGGCCTGGAAGATCATCTTCGCGCCCTCTTCGAGGGCCTCGTGGACCTCGCTGGCGGCCGGCATGTCTTTCATGTCGCGGCGGTACACGAGGGTGATCTCCTTGGCGCCCTGGCGAGCCGAGGTCCGGGTGCAGTCCATGGCCGTGAAGCCGCCGCCGATGACGACGACGCGGCTGCCGGCGTGGCCCGGATAGGGCAGGCCGAGGGTGGCGATCTTGAGGTACTCGAGGCCGTCGATGACACCCGCGGCGTTCTCATTTTCAACGCCGAGCTTGTTCGTGTCGTAGCAGCCGGTGGCGACGATCGTGGCGTCGAAGCCCCGCTCGCGCAGGTCGTCAAGGCTGAAGTCGCGGCCGAGGGCCTGGTTGCACTCGATCTTCGCGCCGAGCCGCCAGACGGCCTCGTATTCGGGGTCGAGGACGTCCTTCTTGGGCAGCCGGTACTCCGGGATGCCGTAGCGGAGCATTCCGCCCGGTTCGGCGTCGCGCTCGAAGACGGTGGTGTCGTGGCCGGAGATCTGCAGGTAATAGGCCGCCGCCATGCCCGCCGGTCCCGAGCCGACGATGGCGACGCGCTTGCCGGTCCTGGGCTGCGTTTCGAACGGCAGCGGCGGTTCGATGCCGTCTTCCTGTGCCGCCAGGACGATGTCGCCGGCGTAGCGGTGGCTGTCGCGGATGGCGATCGCCTCGTCCACCTCGTCGCGGCGGCAGTGCTCCTCGCACGGNNGATGCGCGCCGACTCGCGGAACTTACCCTCGGCATTGGCCCGCAGGAAACCCGGGATGTCGATATGGCTCGGGCACTTGTTCTGGCAGGGCGGCAGGCAGTAGGCGTTGTGGTCGCTGAAGATCAGCTCGAGGTTGGTCCGGCGCAGCCGGCGAACCTCGTCGGTCTGGGTTCGAACCACCATTCCAGCCGCGGCCTCGCGGGCACACGAGATCGTCGGGTGATCCTCGCCCTCGACCTCCACGACGCACATCCGGCAGGCACCGAAGCCGGGCAGCTTGGGCTCGTAGCAGAGCGTGGGCACGTCGATGCCGTTGGCCCGGCAGACCTCCAGGATGGTCTGACCCTCGGTCCCCATGACTTCGCGGCCGTCGATGTCGAGCTTGATGGTGGGCGTCGAAAGCGGGCGCTGAGGAGCCTGGGCGGTGATCAGGCGCTCGGCCGGCGAGTCGTCGAGCGGCGTGACCGTGTCGCGCGGCGCCTTCGCGTCGGGGCGGCTGTCCACTCGTCCGGCCTTGCGGTTCCAGACGGGCTTCTCGTTGGCGGCGGGCCGCAGGCCATTCAGGGGCGGGGCATCGGGCAGGGTCGGGAGTGGTCCCGGGGCCACGACCGGCGGGATCGCCGGGAGCCGGCTGGCGGGCATGGCCGGCAGGGCAGGCAACTCGGGTTTGCCGGCCGGCAATGTCGGCGGCGGGGCGCCGGGGTTGGGGCGAAGGCGGGGTTCTCGCATGGGACGCCTCAGGAGACGGTCCCGGCCCGGGAGGTTGCCATCGGCTGGCAGATCCCGGCGGGGCACGTGCTACGGACGATGTGGGCGTCGAGCTCGTCGCGGAAGTACCGGACGAGGCTCAGGAGGGGCAGCGTGGAGCGGCGTTCGTGGTCGCACAGGCGGCTGGCCACGATGTCCGCGGAAAGGTCGGTCAGGCGCTCGATCTCGTCACCGCGGGGCTGACCCTCGCAGAAGCGCGCCCCAATCTCAGCCATGCGGCGCAGCCCGATCCGGCAGGGGATCGTCTTGCCGCAGGCCTGGTCGGCGCAGAAGCGGGTCAGCACGGAGGCGAGGTCGACGAGGCAGCTGCGCTCGTCGACGACGACGATTGACCCGGAGCCCATGTGCGCGCCGGCCGCCTCCAGCGATTCGAACTCGTAGGGCGTTTTCAGGGCGTCCGGCGGGAGGATGCCGCCGGACGGGCCGCCGACGAGCAGCGCCTTTACGATGTTCGGCCCGGGAACACCGCCGGCCAGGGCCACGATCTCGCCGATCGTCGTGCCGAGGGGGACCTCTGCCAGACCGGGATTCGCGACCGAGCCGGAGATCTGAACCAGAACAGTGCCCTGGCCGCCTTTGGCCGCGACGTCGCCGTAGCTGCCGGGGCCGCCGGTGATGATGCCCGGGACCACGGCGAAGGTCTGGGCGTTGTGGACGAGGGTCGGCTTGCCGTACAGGCCTCTGGTCGTGGGATATGGGGGCTGTTGCTCGGGCTGGCCGCGCTTGCCCTCGATGCCCTTGAGGAGGACCGTCTCCTCCCCCAGCATGTAGGCGCCCTGGAGCGGCTTGAGTTCGACGTGGATGTCGCGGCCGCTGCCCAGAACGTCGTCGCCCAGATAGCCCGCCTCGTGCGCCTCGCGGATCGCGGTCTCGAGCGTGGCGATCGCTTCGCTTGCCTCGGCGTGCAGCGCGACGATGATGTCGGAGGCTCCTACCGCGACGGCGGCTATGGCCGCTCCCTCGAGAACGGCGTAGGGGTTGCGTTCGAGCAGGACACGATCGGTGAAGACGGCGGGATCGGCCTGGTAGGCGTGAACGACGACGTAGCGGCGGTCGGCCGCGCTCAGGGCACAGGCGCGCCACTTCTCGCTGGTGGGGAAGCCCGCCCCGCCGCGGCCGCGCAATCCCGATGCGGCCAGGGCGGCCACGATCTCACCCGCGGTCATGTCTTTGATTGCTTCGGTTAACCCCTTGAAGGCGCCGGCCGCAACGGCGGCGTCGATGTCGGTGGGGGCGGCACCGGCCGCGCCACTCCCGGTGGCCGAGCCACTCCCCGTGGCCGCGGGCAGCAGCAGATGCGGCCACTTGTCCGGCGTCGGAAGGACGTTCGCGCTCGTCATGCCACGGTCTTCCTTGCCAGCGAACGGCTCCACGCGGCGGCGCTCGCCTCGGTCAGTTCGAGCTGGGGCTTGCCGTCGAGCGTGACGAGCGGCGAACTCGCGCCGGGGACATGGTTGGGTAGCTGCTCGAGCGCCACGCCGCCGGCCGGCCCGCCGCCGAGCTTCGTCCCAAGCCCCTCGCCGATCGCGTTCGCGATCCGGCCGGACCCCGCGAGCAGGCAGCTGGTGCAGCGACAGACGGCAACGGTTCGGGTCCGCCGCTCGAAGCTCAAGTGGCTGTAGTACGTGGCAGTCCCGTACACCAGGGCATACGAGGCGCCGGTCACGTGGCTGATGTGCTTGATGGCCGCGATCGGCAGGTAACCGTACGAGGCCTGGACCTCTTCGAGGATCGGCAGCATCTCGCCGGGATCGTAGTCGCGCGCCGCGAGGATCTCCTCTAACGCCGCCAGATCGATCGGCTCGAAATGGACGTACGCCTGATCCGGCACCGGCCGGCCGGAGCGTCGCAGGGCGGACTCTTCACGCCGCTCGCCGTATGTCTCGGCCGGACCCCAGTGGGTGTAGAAACGGCCCTTGGTGTCGGGGCCGCCCATGTCGATGCATTCCACCGGGCAGGCCTGGGCGCACTGGAAGCACGTCTCGCACTTGAGATTGCCGAACTCGTCGTACAGCAGCTGCAGCCGGCCGCGGAAGCGGACCGCGATGTCCGGCCGGGTTTCGGGGTACTGGATCGTGGCCTTGGGCGCGAAGAATCGGCGCAGCGTCAGCGCCATTCCCTTCGCGATGCCGAGGCCGGGTATGAAGCTCATCGCGGGGTCACCGGTTGGTTGAGGATGAGGATGGCGGCGGCCGTCACGAACAGATTCAGGAGCGAGGCGGGCAGGAGCCATTTCCAGGCGAAGCCCATCAGCTGATCCACACGGACGCGCGGCAGCGTTCCCCGCATCCAGACGAATGTGAAGACGAACACGTACGTCTTGGCCATGAACCAGAAGATCCCCTGGACCCAGTCGAAGGCGATGAAGCAGGCCAGGCCGACGGCTGCCGTGACGCCGGCGCCCGCGATCAGGAAGCCGAGTCCGAAGGCCGCCGGGGCGCTCCACTCCCGTCCGCCGATCAGCCAGACCGCCGCGCCCAGGATGTCGGTGGCAACGAACAGGACGACCAGCACGATCGGGATCCAGAGAATGCCGATGCCCGAGGCGTCGAGCCAGTTCAGGTTGTATGGCCAGGGCCAGTTGAACGGGGCCGTCCAGCCGCCGAAGAAGATCGTCACCAGCAGAGCCGAGACGATGAAGACGTTCACGTACTCGGCGAAGAAGAAGAAGCCGAAGCGCATCCCCGAGTACTCGGTGGCGAAGCCGGCGACGATCTCGGAGTCGGCCTCGGTCATGTCGAACGGGGTGCGGTTGGCCTCGGCGGTGGCCGCGATGAAGAAGATGAGCACCGCCAGGGGCTGCTTGAAGGCGAACCAGTCGAGAGCCGAGCCGGACTGCGACAGGACGATGTGGTTCATGCTCATCGTGCCCGCNNAGGACGGAGAGGCCGCTCATGGCGAAGAAGTAGAGCAGGCCGATGTTGAGGTCCTGGCCGAAGATGCCGGGCGCGAACGGGATGACGAGCAGGGTCATGACGCTGGCCAGGAAGGTGACGACCGGGGCCAGCGTGAAGACCGTGATATCGGCGCCGGTGGGCGCGAAGTCTTCCTTGGAGAGGACCTTGAAGCCGTGGACCAGGCTCATCGCCGCGCCCCACGGGCCGATCCGGTTGGGCCCGACTCGCAGGTTCATGCGGGCGATGATCTTCAGCTCCAGGTAGATCAGCACGAAGGCCGTCGGGATGGTCAGAACCAGGATTCCCACGACCGCGACGCCGAACCGAACCAGCGGCATGTTCGCCCCCAGGAAGTCGATCGTGGGCGGCAGGATGAAGACGATGCCCACGACGGTGCCGATGGCCAGCAGAACGGCCAGCGGCAAGAGGATCGCGGTCAGGCGGGCGGTCAGGGACATGCGACCCCAGGTCCGAGCGGCCAAGGTCATCGGACGGCCCTCACTTGTCGATCCCGCCCAGGACCGGATCGAGCGAGGCGACGATGGTCATGGTGTCCGCCAGCAGATTGCCCGGCAGCAATGTGGGCACCGTCTCCAGGTTCATGAAGCTCGGGTCGTGGATCCGGAAGCGGAACGGCTGGTCCGAGCCGTCGCTGATCGTGTAGACGCCCAGCATTCCTCGCGGCCCCTCGCACGCGCCCCAGGCCCGTCCGGGCCGCGGGCGCAGCAGCCTCGGCAGCTTCGCCATGACCGGGCCGTCGGGCATGTTGTGGAGGCATTGGTCGATGATCTTGATAGACTCCCGAACCTCGTCCACGCGGATCAGGTAGCGCGCCAGCGAGTCGCCCTCATCGCGGGTTGGGATGTTGAAGTCGAGCTCCGGGTAGATGCTGTACGGGTGAGCTCGTCGGATGTCGAACGGCACGCCGGCAGCGCGCAGGTTCCCGCCTGTAACCCCAAAGCGGAGGGCCGTGGCCCGGTCCAGGACGCCCACGCCCCGGGTCCGTCGAACGAAGATCTCGTTCTCGTTCAGCAGCGCGGCATCGGCCTCGGTCTGCTTGGCCGCGCGGCTCATCCAGTCGCCCAGGCGGCTCATGAACTCGTGGTTGAGGTCGCCGTTTACGCCGCCGATACGGAAGTAGTTGAACAACATCCGCGCGCCGGTGAGAGCCGCCAGCATCTCCACGATCTCATCGCGCTCGATGAAGCTGTAGAGGATCGGCGTCAGACCGCCCAGGTCCAGGGCCAGGAAGCCTATGTAGAGGGTGTGGCTGGCGATGCGCAGAAGCTCGCCGGAGAGGACCCGGATGTACTCCGCCCGTCGCGGCACCTCCACGTCCATGAGCTTCTCGAACGAGAGGACCGCGGCCCACTCCTGGAACAGAGAGCTCACGTACTCGAGCGGGTCCACCTGATCGATGACGTGGTAGTAATCCGAGTTCTCGCAGATCTTCTCGACGCCGCGGTGGAGATAGCCGAGGACCGGGTCCACGTCGACTATCTGCTCGCCCGAGAGCTTCAGGACCAGGCGAAGGACGCCGTGGGTGGCCGGGTGGTGCGGGCCGATGTTGATGAACATCTCCCCGTCGCCGCGGGTGTAGAACTCGCCCTCGCGCTCGGTCCGGGTGGGGTAGGGCGGGATCGGCTCGTACAGATCCGCGCTGATCTCGCGGTCGAGCATGATGCGCGGGTCGTCTTCGGAGCGTTGCTGCTCCGACGGGCGCGGCTCCACCGGGCGGGCGGGCCGGGCGCCTGCGGCGCGGGTCGTCGGGCGGGCAGGGCGGGTCGGCATCTCTGTCCTCAACTCGCCGGCGCCCGGCGGACGCCGGCTGCGGGGTCGTCGGCCACGACGGCGGGGCCGTAGGGTCGCTCGATGTGTCTGACGCCCTCACCCGGTGATCGGGCTGCATCGTCGGGCAGGAGGAAATCCTTGCGGAGTGGGAAGCTCGTGTAGTCGGGCGGCATGAAGATGCGGCGCAGGTCGCGGTTGCCCTCGAAGATGATGCCGAACATGTCGTACGCCTCGCGCTCGAGCCACTCCGCGCCGGTCCACAGGAACGTGGCGGAGGGGCACCGCGGATCGTCGCGGGAGATCCCGTCGACGATGATGCGCAACCAGTCCGGGCTGGTTTCGCTCCATAGGTGGTACACGACCTGCATCTCGGCGCCCGTGTCGACGCCGGCCAGGTCCGCCAGGATCTCGAAGCGGAGATCGACGGAGTCGTGCACCGTACGGAGCACGTCCGGGGCGTCGCCCGGCTTGATTCGAATCTCGGTCTGGTCGTGGCGCTGGCGAATCGGGCCCTGGATCTGCGCGTCAAGGCGCGCTTCCAGACGGCGCTTGAGGTTGCGATCCATCGGTCAGATCTTGTCCGGTACGGTTGGGCCGATCTCGCGCTCGGGCCAGTGCCCGCGCTGATCCTTGACGAGCTGCCCGAGCTGGAGCATGCCGTAGATGAGGCCTTCCGGGCGTGGCGGGCAGCCGGGGATGTAGACGTCCACGGGCATGACACGGTCGATGCCCTGGACCGTCGAGTAGCTCCTCTTGTAGCGACCGCCCGAGACGGTGCAATCGCCCAGGGCGACGCACCACTTGGGCTCCGGCATCTGCTCCCACAGCCGGATCAGCGGCCCGGACATCTTGGTGGTGAGCGTTCCGGCGACGATGAGAACGTCCGACTGGCGGGGCGAGGCCCGGAACGGGAACATGCCCCAGCGGTCCATGTCGAACTTGCTGGTGGCGCCCGACATCATCTCGAAGGCACAGCAGGCCAGGCCCGAGAGGAGCGGCCACAGGCTGTTGGCCCGGATCAGGTCGAGGATGTAGTCCGCCTTGGTCGGAACGATCTGGAGTGCGCCCCAGCGCGCGTCGTCGCGGCGCCCGACGTCGGTCAGGCCGAATTCGCGCAGGTGGGTGATCTCGGCCGGTCGCCCGCCGTCGTAGGCGAGCGGGTTGGCCGCCCGCCAAAGAGTGTTGGGAACGACGATCGGAGCGGTCAACTCGCCCGGGCCAAGGGGCGCGAGCTGGCTCCTCGCCGCGGCCCTGGCTGCCGCGGCGGCCCCGGGCGACGCTGCCGCAGCCGGGTCGACGGTCGGGTTTCCGGAGGCCGGCACCGCCCTGACCCCCTTCGGCCCTCGATCGCCTACCGCCACGTCAGGACTCCCTTCCGCCAGGCGTAGGCCAATCCAAGCATGAGCACGAGAACGAAGGTGCCCATGCTCACCAGGCCGCCCAGCAGCAGACTCCGGAACACGATTGCCCACAGGAAGAGGAACACGACCTCCACGTCGAAGGCGACGAAGAGGAGGGCGTAGATGTAGAACGAGACGCCGAACCTGCCCCAGGTGTCGCCGACCGTGTCGATGCCGCTCTCATACGGCAGACCTTTGTGGCCGTCGCCGCGGTTGCGATGCGAAAGGACCCAGGCCAGGCCGATGACGAGGAATACGAAGCCGACTCCCGCGGCAGCCAGGCCAAGCACGTACCAGATTCCGGTCATCTATCTCCAGCCGTACTGCCGTCCGCGGGGAGCGTTCCGCGGCGCAACCGGGCATCAGCGTTAGATCAAGGGACGTGGGGACGGGTGCGATGCCCGTTCCCTCGCGATCCACCGGAGAGTCTACCAGCAGGGCCGGGGGTGTCGGGAATAGCGGGCGCCGTCGGGGTGTGCGGGCAGGCGGCCTTCGAGACGGCGGCAGGTTGGGCGTCCCAGAAAAGCCGGCGCGGGCGGCTCGGGGCTAGTCGTGCCGCCCGCGTCACCGGCTAGGCCGTCAGCGGGGTAGCGACTGGCGGCTGCACACGGATGTTCGATATAAGCGGAGCCGGCGCGGCGAGGGGTCCGATCACTCCCATGATCCGACGACCCCGTCGCGTTCCCCCCTCCTCCGGCGTGTAGGTTGCCCGTATCGCCGAAGTCCGGCAATACGGGAAGTGGCCTATCGGGCCGCACAGGCCGGCCTGCCGCTCGACCGCGGGACCGGCGGGCGACTATCGGGCCAGGGTCAGGACCCTGAACCGGCCCATGTGACGCGGGTCGAGCATGCGCACGATGCCGGAACGGGCGCGCATGTAATCGGCGACCGTGGTCGTGGTCGAGGCTTGCAGGGCCTGCAGCTCCGACTCCAGTCCGGCGTCGACGAGGAATTCGGATTGAGTGGTCAGGGCCACGGAACGGAGACCGCGCCGCTCCCCGAGGAGCCGGAGAGCGGTGAAGTCCACGTGGGCGGTCAGGTCCGCGCGCCCGACTTCGGCGAGCGGATCCTCCTGCACGCGGTGGGCGCGATAGCCGAGCAGCGTTCCGGCGAGGCGGCGAGGGCCGTAGAGTTCGGCGGCTTCGTAGCCGTAGTCGATTGCCACGACGAAGCCGCGGGCCAGGCGGCGATCGACGTCGTCGAGCCACGGGGCGAGGCCGAGGCAGATCTCACCGACCTGGCCCTCGGCGAGCCGGTCGGGCACGATCGCCTCGCCGGCGAGGCGCCCCGCGAGCTCGGGCGTAGACGGCTCGGCCGCGACTTGGACGAAGCCCTCCCGCCACCCGACGAAGAGCTCGAGCAGCTTTCCGCCGCGGACGACGAAGCGGTGGACCGGCAGGGCGTCGAGGAACTCGTTGGCAAGGATGACGCCGGCGACGGGCACGGGACCGTCCGATGGCGAGCCGGCCGGCGCCAGGAGTCCTGCAAGGCCGGCCTTTTCGAACCTGTCCTCGAGGTCGGCCAGGCGGTTCGGGTTCGATTCGACGGGTTCGTAACGGATGGCCGCCAGCAGGTCGGTCGAGCCGTGGCGGCGAAGTCCTTCGAGGATCGAAAGCCCGAGCGTGCCCGACCCGGCGCCGTACTCGATCAGGTCGAACGGACACGGCTCGCCCAGCTCGGTCCACATCCGCTCGATCCGGCGGGCGATGGTCCAGCCGAAGATCGGATGTGTTTCGGGCGCGGTCAGGAAGTCGCCGGCGTCGGTCGGTCGGTCGGCAGGTTGACGGTAGTAGCCGAGCTCGGGCTCGTAGAGAGCGCGTTCCATGAAACGGGCGAAGGTGATGCGGCGCTCGGGCGTCGATTCGATATCGGCGCGGATGAGGGCGGACAGACGGGCCGAACGGTCGGCCAAGGGTTCGGCGGCGCGCTCGGCCGGAGTCGACGACAGGCGGTCGGACGGAAGCTCGGATGAAGGATCGGGCGACGATTCGGGTGAAGGGTCGGCCGGAGGCCGGGGGTCGGCGGGCGACGGGAGACCGATCGACGGAGGACGCTCTTCGGGCGTCATCGGACCCCCGCACGAGCTCGCTGCGCGAGCAGGCGCAGTCCGCCGTTGACCAGGGTGTGGCCGCCGAGCAGGATCGGGTGGTCGGCGGGAGTCGTGGCGGCCGATTGAGCGAGGGCCCGAAGCCATGGATCGGCGATCGACGAGGGCAGCAGCAGGTCCGACGCGAAGCGATCCTCGGCCGGCGGCCAGGGGCCAGAGGACGCCGCCGCCGGCGCGTCGGCCGACTCGTCGGCACCGTGGCGGTGGGCCAGCAGGACGCGCGTGTCGATGAGGGCGGCGTCGGCCAGGCGGGCGACGGCGTCGGCCAGGGTTTCGG
This sequence comes from Chloroflexota bacterium, assembly GCA_003157175.1. Lineage (GTDB taxonomy): Bacteria > Chloroflexota > Limnocylindria > Limnocylindrales > CSP1-4 > Fen-1039. The sequence continues at coordinate 8,134 of PMIQ01000159.1, read as the reverse complement.
GGCCGTCGCGGTCCAACAGCTCGCCGAGGACGGAGCGCGGCGGTCGCGAGCCGGTGGTGGCGCCGGATTGGGCGAGGCGGCTCGCGGCGCGGAGCCCGCGCTCTTCGACGAGGGCTCGGACGCGGCAGGCCACGCCACCGTCCAGCCACCGGAGAGTGGCCGAGGAGATTCGGCCGGCGACCAGCAACTCGGCGCGGCGATTCGTGAGGACTTCGGAGAGTGCGGCTAGCCGCTCGCCAATGAGTGGCTCCGTTCCGTGGCGATCGCCGCCCGCGGCCCGGCGCGCCGCTGGATAGCCGAGCACGATCAGATCGAGCGGAGTGTCGATGTCGACGCCCAGCCGCCAGCGCGACCGGAGGTCCGCGACGGCCACCCCGGCCCGTTCCTGGAGCCAGCGGGGAAGGGCGTTGTCGGCGGGAAGTGGCGGCAGTTCGGCCAGATCCGCCGCCCTCGAGACCGCCACCACGTCGGCCGAGTAGCGGTTGTTCGCCAGAGCTTGCCCGGCCGGCCCCGCGGCCACCTCGACGAAGCGACGGAGGTCGGTCGGCCGCGCCAGGGGGATGCTGCCGGAACCCAGGACGATCGCGCCGCCCGCGGCTCGGCGGCCGGGGACGGTCGCGCCGCCGCCGCTCGGTGCCCGCATCGCTGCCGCAAGGCGCTCGCCGAACGTGAGCCCGTCGGGCGCCCCAGCCACAATCTCGGCCTCGTCGGCGCCGGCCGCCAGAAAGGCGACCCGTTGCCGCTCCGCAAGGGAGTGGCGCGCTTCCGCCAGCGCATGAACCAGCGGCCCAGCCCCATCCGGGGCCGCGGCGTGGAAAATGAGCACATGCACGGGGCGCACGAGCGGAGTCTAGCCGCGGCGCTCCGGCGTGCGGTGGCCGCGGGTCGAAACTCGGGTTGCCAGATCGGGAGTTGACGATGTCGGCGGTTCGGGCGTACATCGGGCTCGGGGCCAACGTCGGCGACGCGCGGGCGACGCTCACGGCCGCCGTCCACGCCCTGGCAGCTCTGCCGGGTGCCCGGCTCGCCGGCGTCTCGCGGCTCTATCTGACGGCCCCGGTCGAGGTAACCGATCAGCCCGACTTCCACAACGCGGTTGTGGGGCTTGACGTTCCGGCCGGCCGGGGCGGCGCGCTGGCGGGCGGCGGGCGCTCGGCCGCCGGCACGGCGGGTGTGGCCGGCTCGGGAGACGCGGCCATGCCCGAGACCGCTCGGCGCGTGCCCACCGGGCCGATAGCGCTGCTGCTGGCCCTGAAGTCGATCGAACGAGCCTTCGGGCGGCAGGAGCGGTACCGGTACGGTCCGCGCGAACTGGACCTCGATCTGCTGCTCTTCGGCGATGAACGGGTGCTCGTGGAGCGGCCGGAGGCCGGCCGCTCGCCCGATCCGGCCAAAGCCACGCGCCTGCTGGAGGTCCCCCACCCGGATGCCGGCCGCCGCCTCTTCGTCCTCGCGCCTCTCTCGGACCTCGCCCCGGACCTGGTCCCGCCAGGCTGGACCGAATCGGTCGAACAGGCTCGAGCCCGCCGGGAATCGATCGAGGGCACCTCGGCCGTCCGCCCGATCGCGCCGTGGGACTCCGCGGCGGGCGAGTGGGTGGAGCCGGCCTAGCTTCGGCCCGCGCAGCCGCCGCCTCAGACCACGAGGTCGGCCGAGGGACTGTTTGCCCTCAGGCCGTCAGTAGGCGGGCCAGACCGCGCCTGTCGTGGCGTCGACGGCGAGGCCGCCATTCGGGAATTGGACGTGCCATACCCAGTCGTGCGAATTCCCCGCCGCGAAGTTGGCTTCCAGGCCCATGGCTTCGGGCTGCGGCTGATCCTCCGGATCCGGGGTCGCATTCCCAGAGTAGGTCGACGCCGCAGCCAGTTTCATCGCCGCGCTGTGACCGATGACCGGGATCGACAGGTCGAAGCCGGTTCGGTCGTCCCGGTAAGCGAAGGCGACTCCGCTCGACGAATTGACCAGGATTTCGAGGACGGGCGTCGAGGCCCCAGGCTCGGTCCAAGTCACGTCGAAGAAGGCGACCGGCGGCTGGTCCACAATCTGCGCTGCCTCAGTCAAGCCGGCCGAACTGATGTTGCCGCCGGCGAGAAATGATTCTGCCGCAGCGCGGGCGGCATCGGCAGAAACGACCGTCGCGCCGGAATCGGGCATCTGGTCCTCGATCACCGCTTCCAGCACCGCGCCGGAGTAGGCGTCCACAAACGCGATCGCCGCGGTCGCCTCCGTCTCGTAGGCGGGCTTGCCCGAAACCGTTACCTCGTAGGACCAGCCGTGCTGCATGTCCGCGCCCGTGAGTCTCGAAGCGGTGTCAGCTGCCTGACCGGCGTCGACCGGCCACGGCGTCCAGCCGGGCGGGTGGGTTGGGGGCGTGGAGCAGGCGCAGCTGATGTTGCACCCGCCCGCGGNNTCGGCTTGTCTGGGCACCGACCTGTCGCCCGTTTCGTCCCCTCCGCCCGTATGACCGGGCTTCCCTTCCTCCGACCGACCGACCGGCCCGTCAGGTTCCGATCGGCTGTCACCCTCTGATTCGGATCAAGGCGCCCACCGGATCACTCGATCTTCGAAATCCGCCATCGGCGCGGGACGGCGGCTTTGCCGCCCCGCCCGTCGCGCGCCCGCACGGCGGCTCAGTGGCGGAAGTGGCGCCGCCCCGTGAAGACCATCGCCATGTGGTGGCGGTCGGCGACCTCGATGGCCATGTCGTCGCGCGTCGAGCCGCCGGGCTGGATGATCGCTGTGACCCCGGCCTGGGCCGCGAACTGGATACCGTCCGGGAACGGGAAGTAGGCGTCGCTGGCCATGACCGCCATCCGGGCCCGATCTCCGGCTCGCCGCAGCGCGATTTCCACCGCCGTCTGGCGGCTCGCCTGGGCCGCCCCGATGCCCACCGTCGAGGCATTGCGCGCCAGCACGATGGCGTTCGACCGGACGTGGCGGACGGTCCGCCAGGCGAACAGCAGGTCCGTCAGCTCTTCGAGCGTGGGCCGTCGCTTCGTGACCACGTGGAGCTGCGTCTTGTCGAGGCCCAGCTCGTCCTTCGCTTCCACCAGTAGCCCGCCGGCGATGCGCTTGAAGTCGAGGTTCGCGATGCCGTAGTCGCGCGGGCCGTCGCTTGGGCTCGCCGGCACGGCGAGGAGCCGGAGCTGCGGCTTCTGCGCGAGGATGCCGACGGCGGCCTGGCTGAATGACGGAGCAACCACTGCCTCGTACGAGTTGGCCGCGATCTCGCGCGCCGTGGCGCCGTCAAGGTCGAGGTTGACCCCCACTATCCCGCCGAAGCACGAAACCGAATCCGTCTCGAGGGCATTTCGGTACGCCTCGACCAGCTCGTCCGCGGAGGCCAAACCAACCGGATCGGTGTGCTTGACGATGACGGCCGTCGGCGCGGTGAAGTCCATCGCAAACGCGTAGGCCGCATCCAGGTCCAGCAGGTCGTTGAACGATGGCCGCGACCCCTGTATCTGCGTGGCGTCGGCGAGCGTGCCGGCGCGGTGGGTCGTCTCGCGGTAGAAGGCGGCCGGCTGGGTGGGGTTTTCGCCGTAGCGCAGGTCGTCGACCTTCTCGAGGACCATGGCCAGCCGGCTGGGAAAGGTTTCGCCGCAGACGTTGGAGAGATACGCGGCGACCTCGGCGTGGTACGCGGCCACCAGACCGTAGGCCTCGGCGGCAAGCTGCTGGCGGAGCTCGGCCGAGACGGCTCCGAACTGGTGGATCTCGGCGGTGACAGTCGGATAGCGCGTCGGGTTCGCGACCGCCGCCACGCCGGCGTAGTTGCGCGCCGCCGCCGACAGAAGGGCGGCGCCGCCGATGTCGATCATCTCGATGGCTTCGTCGATCGGCACCAGCCGGACGCCGACCTGCGGTGCGAAGTGGCTGACGTTGACGGCCACCAGATCGATCAGGCCGATTCCCTGGGCCGCAAGCTCGGCGAGCTGCTCCGGCCGATCGCGGCGAGCCAGGATCCCGGCGTAGATCGCCGGGTGGAGCGTCTTGACCTGGCCGCCGGCAATCGGCTCCGTGCCGGTCAGCTCGGAAACCGATCGGACCTCGACCCTCTCATTGGCGAGGACCTCGCGGGTCCCCTCGGTGGCGTAGACCTCGACGCCCGCCGATAGAAGGTCTCGAGCGAACGGGCCGATGCCCTCACGGTTGGCCACCGAGAGCAGGGCTCGCACCAGGCGTACCTCCCAACTGCCGGCCATTCGGGGCTCCGGGCCAGGTGGCGCCGCGCTTCCCGAGGCGCTCGACCAAGTGGCGAGCCGCGCGCCCGGCGGCGTGGTGGCCCAGGGTTTGCCGGATTGGGCCGAGTATAGCGCCGCCCCTCTCGCCGCCGGCCCCGGCTTTCAGATATCGCGCCCCGCGACTTCTCCGGAGACCGCTCGCGGCATGGGGCTACGTATGGCGGGCCGCGTCATGGCATACTCAGCGGACGCAGAGATCGCAGGCGCCCGGTCGCCGGCGTTGGCAGAACGGGCCCGCCCTCGATGCCGCCGCTCAAAGCCGGTCCTGGCAGATCGACGCATATCAAGGTCGCACGACCACATTCGACTTATTACGCCCGGAGGTCCGCGCGAACATGGCGCCGTGGGAATACCTCTTCATCGCCTTCAACACCGGCAACTTCGCGCCGATCTTCACGGCCGTGTGGACGTCCGCGCTTGCCCTGCTCGTCCTCGCCATCGTCTTCTACAACTTCCAGGGTCGAAGACTCCGCAACTACGCCGTCTTCCTCGATCTGAACGAGTGGCTGCTCTGGACTTCGATAGGAGTCTTCAGCCTGCTGCTCATGTACACGGTGTTCAACTTCGACTTCATCTTCGTCCTGCCCACGATGGTCGGCGGCGCGATCCTCTTCCTCTGGATCAGGTTCATCCACTTCCCGCCGCTCATCCAGGCCTACGAGGAGCGCCTCGCGCGCCAGCGCTATTTCCAGCGCTCCAAGACGGCGCATCCGGAAGCCACGATCCGCAAGCGCCCGACCTCCGGCACCAAGCGCCGCCGCCGGTAGCCTTCCGGATGGCCCGCGTGCGTCCCACCGCGGCTAGCGCCATCAGGCGGCCCTGATCGGCCATGGACATCCGCCGGTTCGGTATCGGGCACCGGCGCCCTGAAGGGCCCTCGGGCAGCCACGGGGTGGAGGGGCAATCCGTTCACGCCGACCACCGGGGCGCGATCGCCGAGCTTGCCTTCCGTNNGTTCAGGTCGGCGATGAGCGTGCCCGTGTCGCTGCCGGGGAGGCCGTCGTCTGGCCGCCCAACCTCGTCCACGCCGCGTGGACCGAGCAGACGCCGATGCGCGCGCTGGTCGTCGAGTTCGCGGTCGACGGCTCCGGCCCGCTGATGCTTGCTGCCAGCACCGTCGAACCGATCGAGCCGGTCGACGCCGTCGAGCGCGCGATCGAGCCGGCCGAAGGCTCGAAGCCCGAACCGTCGACGGTCGATGGCGGTCTCGTCTCCGAGCCGGCCGGNNAGCGGCTCAGCAGCAACCTGTCCTCGCCGCGCGCCTGGATGCGGCGATCGACGGCCAGGTCGGTGAAGCCATTCGAGCGGAAGAAGGTTCGGGCGGCAACGGACGAAGGATGGATCGCCGTTTCGGCAAGGGTCCAGGCCAGCAGCCGGCGGCGCCCGGTCGAGCCGGCGGCGACGGCGATGGCATCGGTCAGGCTCCGCCCGATCCCGCGGCCACGCAGGTTCGGGGTGACGGCGAGCAGGGTGAGCTCCGCCGGCGCGCGGCCCTCCTCATCCATGCCGAGCCCATCGAAGCCGCGCGACTCATCCTCCGCGCGCGGCCGATCCCACGGCGCCCAGCCGGCCAGGCCGGCGATAAAGCCCGCGCTCTCGGCCACGAACAGCTCGGAGACTGGCGGCAGGGCGCGGGCCAACTCAGGGGCAAGGGCGGCGAGAAACGCATCGATAGCGGGTTGGTCGGCGGCGGTCGCCCGGCGGACCCGCGGCGGTTCGCGCTCGGCAGCAGGCGACGCCGGCTCTTCGGTCGCGGGCTCCGTCTCCGGCGCCGGCTCGGTCGCCAGGAGCGCCCCGAGCTGGCCGAGCATTCGGGCCGTGGCGCCCCAGACTCGCTCGCCTTCGACCGGGTAGACGCCGTAGCGGATCAGGCGCTCGCGAATCGTCCGCTCTTCGAGCTCGACCGGGGCGTCGGGCAGGAAGGCTTCGACCGGCGGTTCGATGATGCGGGCCACCTCGTCCGCGTTGGCGCGGCACTCCGGGCGGCGCTCGGCCAGCGCGACCACGGGCGTCACGCGGAACCCCGAGACGGGGATCGTGAAGCGCTCGAGCGCGCCGATCACCTGGAGCCCGCAGGCATTCGGGTCCAGGCCTATCTCCTCGGCCGACTCCCGGAGTGCGGTCGCCACCGGGTCCGCGTCGCCCGGCTCGGCCGAACCGCCGGGGAAGCTGACCTCGCCGGCATGCGAGCTCAGGTGCGACACGCGGGTGGTCAGCAGGACGCGGCCCTCGCCGCAGTCGTCCGAGAAGAGCAGGACCAGCACCGCCGCCTGCCTGATCGACGCCATCGGCCGTGGCGGAAACAGGCTCTCGGGCGAGTCGATGCGGATCGGCGTCAGGATCGCCGGCGCCGCCGGCATCTCCCGCGGCAGCGCCCGCAGCCTCTCGCGAACGAGTTCGAACCTCAACTGCACCTCCGTGGCGCGACGGCGCGCTATCGCGCCGTCAGTTCACCCGCTTCGGCCCCTCGTCCTCGCCCGGCCGCCCCGGCGTCCAGACCCGGTCTACGGCCGCGTCCACTCCCGTGGGCTCCGGCGCCGCGGAGCGTTTTCGGGCGTCGCGGCGCTGAGTGGCGTCGGTCACGACCGTGGCGTCGCCCGAGCGGAACACCAGAACGCCGCCGATCGCGTCGGCGTCGGCCACGACCTTCATGCCCGGCTTGAACTCGCCCCGCAGCAGCGCCCGGGCCAACGGGTTTTCGACGAGCCGCTGGATGGTGCGCTTGAGCGGCCGGGCGCCGTACGCCGGATCGTTCCCTTCTCGGACGATCAGCGAGCGTGCGGCCGGCGTCAGCTCCAGCACGATCTCCTGGCCCGCCAACCGCCGCGCCAGGTCGGCCACGAGCAGATCGACGATGGCCGCCAGATCCGCGTCGTTGAGGGCGTGGAAGACGATCACCTCGTCGATCCGGTTCAGGAACTCCGGACGGAACTGGACTCGTAGAGCTTCCGTGATCTGGTTCTTCATCTGCTCGTAGGCCTTCGCGTCGCCGGCGTTGCCGCGCTCTGTGAAAGCGGAGATGAACTGTGACCCGACGTTGCTGGTCATGATCACGACGGTGTTTCGGAAGTCGACCGTTCGACCCTGGCCGTCCGTCAGCCGCCCATCGTCCAGAACCTGGAGGAGGATGTTGAAGACGTCCGGGTGCGCTTTCTCGATCTCGTCGAGCAGGACGACCTGGTACGGCCGCCGCCGGACCGCTTCGGTCAGCTGGCCGCCCTCGTCNNCTCATGTCGATGCGGACCATCGCGGCGTCGTCGTCGAAGAGGAACTCGGCCAGCGCGCGAGCCAGCTCGGTCTTGCCGACGCCGGTCGGTCCGAGGAACAGGAACGAGCCGATTGGGCGGCGCGGATCCTTGAGCCCGGCGCGGGCGCGGCGAACGGCGTCAGAGACGGCCTGGATCGCCTCTTCCTGCCCGACGACGCGCTTGTGCAGGCGGTCCTCCATCTGGACGAGCTTGGCCGTCTCGCCCTCGACCAGCTTGGTCACCGGGACGCCCGTCCAGGCGGCCACGATCCCGGCGATGTCGTCGGCGGTGACCTCTTCGGTGAGCAGCCGGTCCGGCCCCGAAAGGGCGGCGATCGCCGCCTCCCGCTCCTTCATCGTCTTCTGGAGCTCGGGCAGCCTGCCGTACTTGAGCTGGGCGGCCGTGCCGAAGTCGGCTTCGCGTTCGGCCTGCTCGATTCGAACCTGAAGACCTTCGATCTCCGACTTGGTAGCCCGGATGGCCGATATGGCGTCCTTCTCGGTCGTCCAGCGCTGCTTCATGGCCGCGGCCTGCTCGCCGATTTCGCCCAGCTCGCGCTCGAGAACCACGAGTCGAGCCTTCGAGGCTTCGTCCTTCTCCTTGCGCAGCGCTTCGCGCTCGATCTCGAGCTGGATGCGCCGG
>PMIQ01000105.1 GCA_003157175.1 Chloroflexota bacterium | reverse complement strand
CCGCCACGGCGTTGGGATCCGCGCCGCGCTCAAGAAGAAGCCTCGCTGCCTCGAGCTGCCCGAAGTAGGCCGCCAGATGCAAAGGCGCGAAGCCGTCGTCGTTTCTGTCTTCGACCTCCCATCCCTCCGTCAATTTGCGGCGGACCACCGCCACGTCGCCAACCGTCGCGGCCTCGAAAAAGGCCGAGCTCATCGGGACCGACCTTTTCGGCCAGGTGCTCGGCCGGCCGCGGATGATGGCTGTAGGCGGCCGCGAGCACGGGCGAGAGCCCGGCCTTGTCGCGGGCCCGCAGCAAGTTCGAATCGGCCGCGAGTGCCTTGTCGACGGCCGTCTGATCGCCGGTCCGGATAGTCTCGAAGAAGTCGGTCGTCATGCCTCGCCCTTCACGGCGCTCGATCGGCCGGTGATCTCGGCCAGCGCCTCGACCAGCCGGTCGATCTCGGCAGCGGTGTTGTAGTGGACGAAGCCTACACGGACCATGCCGCCCGATTCGGCCAGCCGGAGCGCGCGGATCAGCTCGTAGGCGTAGTAGTCGCCGTCCCAGACCGCAATGCCGCGCCGGCCGAGCTCCGTGGCGACCTCTCTCGGGGAGTGGCCTGCGAGCGTGAAGGCGAAGGTGGGGACACGCTCGGCCAGACGGTTCGGGTCGACCATGCCGCGCAGGCGCAGGCCCGGCACTCCGCCCAACGCCGTCAGCGCGCGCCGGGCCAGACCTCGCTCCGTGGCGCCGATGACGCCCATAGCCGCGCGGAGTCGGGCGCGCCGCGTCGTGGCCGCGCCGCTCCCGCCGCCACTCCCGCCGGGGCCGAATGTCGCGCCCAGCCACTCCAGGTACCCGAACGTGGCCAGCAGCCCGGCCAGCGACTCGCCCGGCGGAGTGCCCGTCTCCCACTTGCCCGGCAACTCGCTCGTGGCCGGGCGGACCTTGTATGCATCCAGGCCCTCGAGCACATCTCGCCGCCCATACAGGAGTCCCAGGTGCGGCCCGAAGAACTTGTACGGCGAGCACACCAGAAAGTCGGTGCCCAGCGACGCCACGTCCAACGGCACGTGCGGCGCCGCATGGACCGCGTCCACGTACGTGAGCGCGCCGGCGGCGTGGGCCATCTCCACGATCCGCGGAACCGGGTTGAGCGTACCCACGGCGTTCGACGCGAGCCCGACCGCGACCAGGCGTGTCCGCGGCCCAAGCGCTCGCTCCAGACCGTCCATGTCGAGCGTGCAGTCTTCCTCGTGGACGCCGACCCATCGGACCCGAACGCCCCGCTCCTCCTGGAGAGCGAGCCACGGCGCCACGTTTGCATCGTGGTCGAGGCGCGTGACCACGACCTCGTCGCCGTGCTTGAGCGTTCGCCCAACGGCGCGGCTGAGGGCGAAGGTAAGCGTGGTCATGTTCTGCCCGAAGACGATCTCGCCGGCATCGGCCGCACCCAGGTAGTCCGCCGCGGCCGCGTGGACCTCGGCCAGCATGGCGTCGCTCTCTTCGCTTGTCGGAAAGGCGCCCTCGTGGTTGGCATTGAAACGAGCGAGGTAGCCAACCATCGCGTCGATCGTGCCGCGAGGCACCTGCGTTCCGCCGGGTCCGTCCAGGTAGACATATGACCGGCCGTCGTGCTCCCGCGAGAGCGCCGGGAACTGGGCCCGCACAGCGTCCATCCCGGCGTCCGTCAGAGGCCTGGCGGCGGGAACCGCGAGCACGGCAGATTGCCCACCAGAGGGACGGGATGCGATTTGATCGGCCGGCATGGTGATCCGCGATGGGGTGGGGTGTGACTTGCCGATGGTACGACGTGGCGGCCGATCTCGATCTGGCCCAAATCGTCCGACTGCCACCTGAGCGGCCGACCGGGGCCCCGCCGACGAGTCGTGCGACAGACCTCCTGCATCCGGGTCGGACAGCCCAAAGCTGCAACGAAATCGAATTGTCCTGAGAAGTCTTGAGACGCTTGATTGACGGCTTCTAGCGTTCCATCCCACAAGTAAGGGTAGGCAAAGGAGGACCATTTGGCAGGTGCGGAACGTGCCACTTGACTAACCCCAAGTAACTATGTAAACATTACGTCGTTCCGCTACACGAGACGAAGAACCAGCAGCCGAGTCGGTCGGCGGGGGCTGGATCGGTCGGTTATCGGATCCCCTGGCAGACAGAGATAGCCTCGCTNNGATTCGCAGGGCGAAGCTGGGGTTACCGAGCTTGCCAGGCGCCTGGGTCTCCACAAGTCCACGGCATCGCGTTTGCTCGCCACGCTTCAAAAGCGCGGCCTGGTGGAGCAGGACGACGACTCGGGCAAGTACCGGCTCGGACTGGCGGTCGTGCGGCTGGGCGGTCATGCCGAGCGGACCCTCGACCTGCGGTCGATTGCGATGCCGGAGCTCGAAGGGCTCGCTCGTGGCGTCAAGGAGACCACGACGCTGGAGATCCTCGAGGGCGACACCGCCTTGACGATCGCTTATTCGGATGCCTCGGGAATGGGCCGCGATCGATCGGGTCGTAGCTCGCCGCTCCATGCCACGGCTCCGGGCAAGGTCTTGCTGGCGAATCAGCCCGAACGTGAGGTCATCCGGCTCTCGAGGGTCGGCTTCACGCCGTACACGTCACACACCATCGTTCGCGTCGATCTCCTGCTCGAGGAGCTGGCCCGCGTTCGCAAGCGCGGCTTCGCCACCGCCTTCGGGGAGTTCGAGCCGTCGGCCAACGCCATCGCCGTGCCCGTCTACGATCAGCGAACTTCGGTCGTGGCGGCGCTCGAGGTCAGAGCCTCGGGCAATCGGATCCTGCCCAGCCGCGTTCCGGAGCTGGTGGAGCGTGCGCGCGATGCGGCGGCGGTGATCACGGAGCGCATCGGTGGGGTCGCCGCGGAGCGCATCGGCGGAGTCGGGGTGGCCGCCGCGGTCTAGGCCGCGGCCCTCCTCCGGAGCGCCCGCTCCAGAGGGCGGGGCCAACCAGATAAGTCTACATTTCGCGGCCTCTCGGTCCCCCTCCCGAGGGGCCGCGCCATATCTGCCAGCGGCGCGGGCCGGGCCGGCAGTAGGCTATGGGCATGGCAGCCCTGGACATCCCCGTTACTACTCCCTGGGGCGGGTCGCTGGATGCGGGTCCCTACGTGGCCCTCGCCGCGGCGATCCTGGGCATTCTGGTTGCGGCCGCGATCATCATCAGACTGACTCACGTCTTCGTCCGAGGCATCGTGCGCGCGCTGCTCAATCGCGAGAACGTAGAGGGGACCGCCCACGAGCTGACTGCCGCCGAGCTCAAGAAGCGCCAGGACACCATCGAGACGCTGGTCGTCAACGTCGTCCGCTTCTTCGTNNGTCGTGATCGCGGCCCTGATGGTCCTCGAGACCGCCTTCCGCCTCGATGTCGGCCCCGCGATCGCCGGCCTCGGGATCATCGGCATCGCCGTCGGGCTGGGCACTCAGAGCCTGGTCCGCGACTACCTCAACGGTGCCCTGGTCTTGATCGAGAACCAGTACTCGATCGGCGATGTCGTCAAGATCGCCGGAGTGTCGGGTAAGGTCGAGGATTTCACTCTGCGCCGGACGACGCTGCGCGACCAGGACGGCGCCGTCCACACGGTCCCCAACGGACTGATCGCGGTGGCCACGAACCTCACGCGCGAGTGGGCGCGAGTGAACGAAGACGTTCGGGTGGTCTACGGCACGGACATCGACAAGGCCACGGCCGTGGTTGATCGCGTTGGGCGTGAGCTGGCGTCGGAACCAGACTGGAGCCCTCGGATCCTGGAGGTGCCGCGGGTGGAGCGGGTCTCGCAGTTGGGTCAATTCGGAGTGACGCTCAAGGTTCTTGGAACTGTTCGCGCGTCGGAGCAGTGGGCCGTCAGCGGTGAGCTGCGCAGGCGACTCCTGACTGCGTTCGCGGAGAACGGCATCGAGATGCCGCAGCCGCAGCGGGTCGTCCTGGCCGGCATGAAGGCGCGCGGCGGCAGGCCCCGGCCCAAGGCGGAGTAGAGACCAAGCAGGCTCAAGCGAAGGCTGCGCAACAAGCCCGCACAACGCCCGCGTCGACCGGAGCGATGGCCTACGAGGCGCGGACCGACGGGTTGGTGTTCCGTCCGCCGCCGAAAATGCCCAGGAAGCCGCTGCCCGTCTTGGCCACGCTCGGCTCTGCCGTGGCGATCATCCGGTCGCACAGCTCCTCGATGTCATCGATGACCTTTTCCTTGGGGAAGCGCTCGACGGCGGAGCGTCCCTCGTTGGCTGCGCGAACGAACAGCATGCCGGCGGACCGAACTTCTGCCAGCGCGGGCATGCCCACCGTTCGTTCCATGTCCTCAACCGAGACGCCGCTATTGGCGCGGTTCACGACCATGGCCAGGCGATCGCGGATATCCAGTTCGACGGCGACCTCGCGGAGCTGGACCGCGGCGCGGATGGCCGGAACGTCGGGCGTGACCGGCACCAGGATGGTGTCGGCGCGCTCGAAGATGACCTGGTTGAGCGGCCCATAGTCCGGGTGCATGTCGACGACGACCCAGTCGAAAGCCTGCCGAGCCGTGGTGATCGCCTCGGCGACGCGCTTGGGCTCCAGGATCTCCGTGTGGAGCGGCGACTCCGCCATCACCAGCACCGCTACGCCGTTCTCGTGTGTCGAGGCGATCTCGGCGAAGGACTCGACGACGCCCGTGGTCAGGTCGTCCGTCCATGCGTCGGCGACGGTGCGGACATTCTCCATGCCGAGCGAGGAGGCCACGTGCCCGGTGACGGTGTCGCAGTCGACGAGCAGCACGCGCTGACCCTTGCGGATCTGAAGCATCGCGGCAACGTTGACCGCGATCGTCGTCTTGCCCACGCCGCCCTTGGGGTTGAACACGATGACGATCTGGCCGCGGCGGGAGTCGGCGTTGTCCACCGGAGGTCCATCGTCGGTATCGATGACACCGCCGGTGGAATCGTCGGTGGGGACCTCGGCGCGAATGAGCATCGCCTCGACCCGCCAGCGCAGAGACTCGGCGGAGTAGGGGCGGGTGAAATACTCGTCGCTGACGCGGGCTCGTCCCGCCAGCCCCATCCGGTCGAGGGCTCGGGCCGCCACGACCATCAACGCCGGGATGTTGCGGCCCTCATCGTGGAGGAGAGCGTACATCTCGATCGTCCGATCGAAGTCGTTCTCCCCGTCCAGGATGGCAACGCCGATGTCGTGGCGCTCGACGAGAAGGATCGCGAGCTCTTCGGCGGTGTTGACCGCGATCGCGTCGTAGCCGGCCTCCACCAGTTGCGCGCTGACGGCAGCCAACTCTGCAGGAGGTAGGGCGATTGCGACTGCTGACCGGGGCACTGTGACGGAGTCTCCCTTTGAGGCGCCGACGCGACGCCGTGAAATCTAGCCCTCCGCCTCCGGATCGTGTGCGGAGACGTTGAGTAACCCATCGCGCTCAGAGACCACTCTGGCCTGGAAGTTGGGCAGTGTCGGGATGAGGGAACTGAGCGAGATCTCCGAGCCGTGACCGACGGTGAAGATGAACTCGCCGTCCGGGCCGGACGAGACACCGACGTTCTTCACGCCGGGCAGGCGGCCCAACTGGCGCTTGAACGTGGCGATGCTGGCCACGCTGACCAGCCCGACAACAACGACCTGAGTCGATTCGGCGACTTCCGGCTTGGGCGCAGGAGCGGGACGGGACGCCCTGGCAGCGGCGGCTTCGGCAGCGGCAGCTTCGGCAGCTTCGGCAGCTTCGGCGGACGGTTCAGGGGCGGCAGCAGAGACCGCATCTGGGGGCTCGTCTCCGAGGAGGTCCTCGGAGCGCATGATCTTCTCGCGTCGCGCCTTGATCTCGGTCGCGAGAGTGCCCCGGTCGGACTCCGCGAACGTGGGCGGGTCCGGCATCTGTGCGGCCATGCTGGCGAAGACGGTCGGGTCGGCTTCCTGCAGGAGCTGCTCGAAGAACTGCGCGACTTCTACCTCGAACCCCGACACGCGCTTCTGGACGCGCTCGATCTCGAATTCGATTGCGGAGTTGTACTCCTGAAGTTCCTGCTCGAGGAGTTCGCGACGCCGGGCAATCCGCTGTTCTGTCTCGACGCGGATGCGCTCGACCTCTGCCTTGGACCAATCGCGAATGGCGCTGACGTCGGCCTCGGCGCCCTTGCGCAGGGACGCCGCCTCGTCGTCCGTGCGGGCGTGGAGCTTCTCGGTGTAAGCCTTCGCATCTGCCTGGCATTGATCGATCGTCGCCTGCCGCGCCGTCTCGGCGGTCGAACGCATGGCCTGCGTGAGGTCCGCCAGGAATCGGTTCGGATGACGCGCGGCCGGCGTCTCGTTCACGCTCATCTCCCCGTTCATCTCTCCGGGCCCCGGCCGGGCGCCGGAGTCTACCCGATCACGTTACTACCCCGGGCTCGGTTCCGGAACGTTACCGCAACGGGCCCGGGGCTCCAAGCGCCATTATCGCGGGTCCAAGGCTAGATTCCGGAGACTTTCGCTCTGTTGGATGATGAGCCGGGTGTTGCCGGCGGGCACCCCGCTGGAGGTACCAGGACTAACCGCCCTTCCGTACCGCCCTGCAACCGCTGCCGTGGGATGCGTTGTCACCAAGCGACGGCGCGCCGGCCAGTCGCGGGCCCGCGTCGGGGGCGGTTCGGTGGGTCGCGATGCATCGAGCGTAGGGCCCGAAGTCGTCGCTACCTGGTCTCTTCGGCGTGGCCTCGCGCCGCACGGCCGGCGCGGGAGTCGGTCCACCAGCGACCGCGAGGCTCTGCGCCCGGCTCACCGCTGGAGTCGGCCGACGGCGGAGCGTCGGAAGCGTCGGGCGTCGCCGGGACCGCTGGAGCCAGGTCGGCCTCGACGGGTTCGCCGCCTGCGGCCCGTTCGGCCCGTTCGCGTTTTGCTCGGAGCTCACTGGCGAACGCCTCTCGGTCCAGGTCGGCGAAGGCGGGCGGATCGGGCATCTTGGATGCCATAGTGGCGAAGACAGTGGGATCCGCGCCCTGGAGGAGTTGCTCGAAGAACTGCGAAACCTCCGTCTGAAAGGCCTCGACCCGTTCCTGAACGCTTTCGATCTCGAGCTCGATCGCGGCGTGGAACTCCGCCAACTCTTGATCGAGTAGCTCGCGGCGTCGCGAAAGGCGCTGTTCGGTTTCTTGGCGAACGCGCTCCACCCTAACCCGCGATCGCTCGCGGATCGTGGCCACGTCGGCCTCGGCTTCCTGGCGCAGTTCCTGGGACTCATCCAGCGTTCGGAGGTGGAGCTGCTCCACGTACGCTTTGGCGTCGGCCTGACACTGCTCCACGTCAGCCAGCTGAGACGACTCGGCGGACGAACGCATAGCCTGCGTCAGATCCGCCATGAATCGGTTCTGCTGGTACGCTGCCGACTCGTTCACGCTGATCTCCATGGTCCCAGCGGCCGCGTCCTCGCAGACCGGAGGCTAGGAACCCACGATACTACCCCGCGTCCGGCCCGGGCCAAACGATGGCACACCGGGCACCTTGAGACGCCAGCCCATTGTTGCAAGTCCCGGGCCTGACGGCCAGGGACTTTTCTGAAGCATGGCCGGGGCGTTGCCCGCCAGCACTCCGCTGGAGGTACCAGGACCAATTGCCCTTACGTACCGCTCGGCGCCGCTGCCCGTGAGAGCGCCCACCGAGGGTTGCCGACGCCGCTCAGGTCTCGCCTGTCCCCGGGTGATCCGATCTGGTCCTACCGGCCCTGTCCGCCCAGGCCGCGAGGACTCTGTCCTTGTGCGGGCGGATGGGGCAATGCTCGTCCCGGTTGGCGGCCTCGTCGCAGTATCCGAGGGGCACGCACTTGGGTGCAAGGAAGCTGCCAAGGAAGGGGCTGACGGCGAAAACCTCGTGGCGAATGAGCTGGAAGAGACGCCGGATCTCCCACTGGGCCATCGTGCACAGCCGCAGGCCGGACATGTGGATCAGGGCCCGCAGGTTCGCCGTCATGACCAGGTTCGTCCGCGTGGCGTTGGGGAAGACGAAGCGGGCGTCCTCACCGGGAACGCCGGCCTCGAGCAGCTCCGAGTACAGCTCCAGCGCGCCTTCGACCTGTTCTTCGTACTGGTGCCGCAGCTGTGGATCGGCCTCGGCGATAGTCGCCGGCAGCATCGTCGACGCGCCCTTCTTGTACGAGACGTAGCGCTGGCTCTGCTGGTCGAAGGCGACGCCAACTCTGTGCCGGACGAGCTGGTGGCTGAGGGTGCGGCTGACGCCGGTGATGGCGAAGGTGAAGACGACGTGCTCGATGGTCGAGCCGTGCCCGGACTCGATCACCCGACCGATGAGTTCGCGCTGCTTCTCGGGCGTGATCCTGCCGTCGACCGCGCGCTCAAAGATGTCGTCCGGGGCGAGCTCGGAGTAGCAGGTCCGGCAGGCGGTGTAGATGAGCGGCACGTAGTAGCGCTCGACGATCTCACGGTTGGGGAAGACGAGCGTCGCCCGCATCCCCAGATCGAGCCGCCCGGGGTTGCGTGGGATCGAGGAGCTGGTCGGAGTCGGGTCATGCGTTTCGGCCGTCACCAATTCAGGATAGCGAGTCGGCGAAACGCCGGATCGGGCAGGTGCCGGCCGTCCGTGCGACGCGACTGCGCGCCGGGGCGGATTTGGCATGACCTCGGCTGCTACGCCCCGGACCGGCCACCTCCTCAAAAGTGACCTTCGACTCGTCGAGTCAATCCCGAACGGCTATTTGGCGCCCGGATAGCCGTTGACGGCTATCCGCATCCCTGTTAGCCTCCTGGCGTGGACGAGGTTCAGGGACTGGTTCTGTTCGGCGATGTCGTCGGGTCGCGC
Source organism: Chloroflexota bacterium (assembly GCA_003157175.1). Lineage (GTDB taxonomy): Bacteria > Chloroflexota > Limnocylindria > Limnocylindrales > CSP1-4 > Fen-1039. Next base: position 19,719 of record PMIQ01000105.1, on the reverse strand, counting down.
AAGGATTCCAGGGGGTCGACGGCCTGGCTGCGCGACCTGGTGTCGGAACTGGACGAGGCCTACGGCGAGCAGAGGCTGGCGCCCTTTGAGTTCACCCAGGGCGACGAGCTCCAGGGCCTGCTTTCCGCGGATGCGGACCCGCTCGCGGCAGTGCTCCGGGCCGCGCTCGGTCCGGCCGCCCGACCGATACGCTGGGCCTGCATCGAGGGACCGGTCGATGCCGGCGAGGGGCCGGCGACGCAGCGCACGGGGCCGGCATTCGTGGCCGCGCGCGACGCGATCGAGGCTGCCCGAGCCGGGCACGACCGCCTCGTGATCCGGACCGGCCGGGCGGAGGCGGATGAGCTGCTGGCCGGCATGACGCCGGCTCTGGTGGACCTGATCGAGGGTTTGACTCCGCGCCAGCGCGTCGTCACCCGTCTGGCATTGATCGATGGCCTGCGCCAGTCGGAAGTCGCCGACAGGTTGGGTGTGCGTCGGGCGACGATTTCGGTCTCGTTCGGGCGGGCGAAGGTCCAAACGCTGCAGCGGCTCGTGGCCGCGATCCGAAAGGTCTACTCGAGCGCCGGGGCTCAGGCGAGCGACGGTTCCAGAAAGGGCACCGAAGGGAGAACGTCGTGACCGAACCGCTGCTCTTGCTCGGCTGGCTCCTGGTGAGCCACCTCACGGCCGACTTCGTCCTCCAGACCGATGCGAGCGTCGCCGACCGCAACGGGTCGGGGTCGAAGGCGCGGCGGGCCCTCGGGCTTCACGCCCTGATCGTCGCAGCGTGCATGGCGCCCTTCTGGCTCGCCTTCGGGACCCCGGGCTTGCTCGCTCTGCTCGTGGTCGCCGTGCCCCATCCGTTTGTCGATGCCGCCAAGACGCGCCTGACCGAGATGTGGCACGCGGCGACCGACTCGACCGAATGGTCGCCCTGGGTGGCCGGCCTCTTCCTGATCGACCAGGCGGTCCACCTGGCACTCGTCTTCGGGGCGTGGTGGGTGTTCCTGCGCGACGCTGCCCTGAACCCCTGGTTCGTCGATCGCGTCGCTCAGGCCACGGCGGGGATCGCGCCCGCAGACGTCCACCGCGCGGCCCTCATCGTGGTCGTGGGTTGGTCGCTGGCGGTGATCAATGGACGGGCGGCCCGCTTCTTCGTGCCACTCCTGCTCCCGCCGGAGGCGGCGCCGGGCACGGCCGTGGATCCGCATGCGGCAGCCGGCTACAGCCTGAAGCTTGGGCCCGTTTCCGGCCGAGTCGAGCCGGACCGTCCCGCTGCGGTCGAGACCGCTGACAACGTCGGCGCAGTGGTCGGTGTCCTCGAGAGGCTGCTCGTGGTGATCCTGATCTTGGGCCGAGCGGAGATCGGCATCGGGCTGGTCGTGGCGGCCAAGACGCTCGCTCGGTTCAAGCAGCTCGACGAGCGCTCGTTCGCCGAGAAGTACCTGGTCGGCACGCTAGCCAGCGTGACCGTGGCGGTCGCCAGCGCTCTGGCGGCGCGGGTCGTGCTGGGCAGTTAGCTCGGCGGTTCTGCCCGGCTCGCGCGGACGGCTCCGTCAGCCGATGACGTGGGCGAGTCGCAGGCACAGGGCGCCGATCCCGGCCAGTGCCCACGACACCCAAAGCACCGCGATGAGCATTGGCACGCGGTTCTCGATCAGGCGGCGCGTGGCGCTGAACGGCTCGATCAGCCGATCCAAGCCGGTTTCGTCCAGCCCGGTTTCGGACAGCGCCAGGGCGGCCAGCTCGCCCGTGTCGGAGTGGTTGCGCGAGCGCTGCAGCAGCTTGAAGCGCGTGAACACGCGCCGCTCCGGCGGAAGCTCGCGCTCGGCCCGAACGATCTCGCGATGCCAGAAGCGGACGTCATCACCCAGGCCGAGGGCGGCTCGGCGCATTCGGGCGAGCAGAAGCAGGCTGCCGCTGGCGTCGACGAGCAGCAACACGGCGGGAACCCAGGCCCGGCTGACTTCGAGAGTGAGGATCGAGTCGCGCCACTGGGCGCCGGCAAGCATGAAGCCGAGTTGGGGCGCGGCCGCATGGTGGCCGTCGAGGCCCTCGATCCGATGCTCCAGCGGGGTGCGCTCAGAGGAGGGGGAATCGGTGGGACGCGGGGGAAGGAAATGGGCCATTTCACGCTGCTTTCCACGGACCGCGGTGGACGCTCCGGTCGCGACCACGTCGTCCGCGTGGCGAGATCGGGCGGCTGTCCAGAGTATCGCTCGGGGCGACCGATTCGCCGAGGGCGGTTCGAGCGCGATGCTGTAGGCTGGTCAAACGGTTCCAGATCCGGCCGCCGTCGGGTCGACGAGGAGAATGAGCGAGATGGCCGACTTTGGGAAAGCCGTGACGGTCCAGTACTTCTACAAGGTCCGATGGGGCTTCCAGGACGAGTTCGTCGAGCTCTTCGAGCGGAACCACTGGCCGCTCCTCCGAGCCCAGCTCGACACGGGCCGCCTTCTCGACGTGCGCGCCTACGAGCCCCGCTTCCACGGCGACGGCCGCCAGGACTGGACCTTCGAGGTCACGATCACCTACCGCGACTGGGCCTCGATGGAAGAGCACGCCGACCCGGCCATCATCGCCCGCCTCTATCCAGACGCCGAGAAGCTGGCGCGGGAAGAGCAGCGTCGCTTCGAGCTGGTCGAGGCCCACTGGGACACGCCCCTGGAGGAGCACGCGCTGCCGCGCTAGCGCAGCTGAGCGGGTCGCCGCGTCCAGGTTGGGGAGGATCTCCGGAAGCCGCGCGGTCTGACACCCGCGACGGGCGCGCTCAGGCTGGCTCGACGGCGCCGGCTGCTTCGAGCGACTTGATAGTCTCGCGCAGCACCTCGGCCGACTTGCGGACGCCTCGAGCTTCCTGCGGGCTGAGATCCAGGCGCAGGACGCGTTCGATGCCGCGCCGGCTGACGACCGTCGGCAGGCTCAGGCAGACGTCGTCGATGCCGTAGTAGTCCGTGACGAGGCTCGAGATCGAGAGAACTGTGTTCTGGTCGCGCAGGATCGCCTCGGTGATGCGCATCAGCCCCGCCGCCACGGCGTAGTACGTCGCTCCCTTGCGGCTGATGATCTCGTAGGCGGCGTCGCGGGTCTGGCGGAAGATTCGCTCCATCGTGTCGGGGCTCAGCGGGATGCCGTTCTCCGCGCAGAAGCTCGGCAGGCGCATGCCCGCCACGTTGGCGAGCGACCAGACGGGCACCTCGCTGTCGCCGTGCTCGCCGATGATGTAGGCGTGGACGCTGCGCGGATCGACGCCCAGATGCTCGCTCAGCATGTAGCGGAATCGGGCCGTGTCGAGGATCGTGCCCGACCCGAAAACGCGGTGGGCGGGGAGCCCGGCCAGGTTGAGCGTCACGTATGTCAGAACGTCGACGGGGTTGGTGGCAACGACGATGATCCCCTCCGGGTTGGACTCGGCCACCCGCGGCACGATCTGTCCGAAGATCGCGGCGTTGCGCTTGACCAGCTCGAGGCGGGTCTCGCCCGGCCGCTGGCCCACCCCGGCGGCGATGACCGTGATCGCCGCACCTTCGCAGTCGGCGTAGTCGCCGGCGCAGATTTTCGTCGGATGGGCGAACGGGACCGCGTGGTTGAGGTCCATCGCTTCGCCTTCGGCTCGCTCGTGGTTGGCGTCGACAAGGACGATCTCGGAGGCGATGCCCGAGAGAAGCAGGGTGTAGGCATAGGTCGAGCCGACCATCCCGACGCCGACGATGGCGACCTTCGTTGGCCGGCTGGTCTGGCGGTTGGGCTCGCTCGCCATCGACGGTTCGCCGGTCGGGCCGCGAGTGCGAGACACGGGCCGCTTTCGGGCACTGCCGGCGTCCACGGGAACCTGGGGCTCGGTGTCGCTGGCGCTCATGCGCGGATCGTGACACGCCGCGGCCGACCAGGCAGGCATTGAGTCGCCCTCGATCGCTGTGCGCGACTCAGCGTCATCGGTCCCCGCGAGGATCTCGTATGGCGGCCGGCGATGTCGACGCCTGCCGTGGTGAGTTCAGTCCGGCAACCGGGCGAGTCCCTCGTCGCCCGCGGCATCATCTCGCGCTCTTCCCTCGGGCCGATCGCCGCCGGGCGCGGTACCAGGCGAGGTACTCGAGAAGCTCTTCGCGCTCGTCGTCGGTGAGATCGGCGAACAGGGCCGCGCTGACCGAATTCGACGCAGTCGGTTCCGTTTCGCCGGGCACGAGATAACCGCTCAGGCGCATGAGGTCGGCGTACGGCACCGTGAGGGCTTCGCTCAGCTGATGCAGCACGTGCGGGGAGGGCTTCTTGACAGAGTCGCTCTCGAGCTTGCTCAAGTACGCCTGGGAGATGCCCGCCGCCCGCGCGGCATCGACGGCCGACAGCCCGCGAACCTCTCGTGCTCGCTTGAGAGCGACTCCCAGAGAGAGGGTCATCGAGACCTCGCCTACACCCTACAGTGAGTATCGGCTACCTACAGTGGACGGTATCACGACGGCGCGCCTCCATGCAATCGCGCCGGACGCCCGACAACCTGGCGGTTCGAGCCACAGGGCGAACGTCACGGGCGCGGCAACGGCCTCTTCCTCGTTGACGTACGGGCACTCAGCTATCCCAATGCGGTCTTTCGGTGACGGCCCGACGTCTCAGCCACCTCTTCGGCCGGCGAGGTGGACTCGTCGAGAACGGTAACGATCTGCTCTCGATTGACGAGCGCGAACGGGAACCGCGCGATCATTGCCGCATCGGACAGCCAGCGGACGGTCAGGTCGGTCATCGGCAGGAAGTGCGGATCGGGCGACTCGAGAAAGTGGGTCATCGACCCGCCGGCGTGGACGTGGATGCTGCCTCGCAGGTTGTGGCCCGGTGTGATGATCGAGACCTTGCGCCTTTGCTTGGCCACAGCCGGTGCTCCCGCCCGATCGCGCTGGACAGTCGACCGTTCGGCCACCAGAGCCACTTGATGCAGACGGACCCACAGCATGCCGTGTCCTCGATCGGCATGGGCGGCGCTCTTCTTGCCGAGGTGGACCTGCGCGGCATCGCGAATCTGGATGAAGCCCGACTGCATGTTGAGCCAGTCCGACAGGCGGTCGAACTGGCCGGTGCGGATCTGGCCCGCGATGTGGAAACCGTCGCCGAGCACTTCGACATCGACGGCGACACCATCGGCGTCATCCTCGCCCCCGCCGAGCCAGTCGTCATCGCCCTGAGGCTGTGCCCCGAGCGTGCCCCAGACCGGGTCGAAGCCGGGCGGCGTGGCGAAGCCGGCGTCGAAGCGCTGCTCGTCAGGCTCGCCGAGACGGACGAGAGGTCTGCCGTCGATCGGCCCGGCCGTCCCGAAGCCAGCGTCGGCGTCAATGTCGCGGTCCCGCGAGTCACCGCCGAGCAGACCCCCGAGGAGTCCGGGTTGTCTAGCCATTTTCGCAGCACGCCCTCGGCGTCGTTTCCGTCGACCGAGCCGCACTCGGGAAGTCTTGTTGCGACGCCGCGCAGAATGCGTTTCCCGAGGCTGCGCCTGTCATGTCACGAGTTCCCAGTGGCCGCATCGGAAGCACGTCTGCCAGTCGGGCGAAGTGCCGAGCCGCTGGCCGCGAACGCGAAGCGGCGAGATACCGTTGCGCATCCAGTCATGACCGATCAGAAGGCAGATGAGACGCTTCATAGACCGTCCCTCCGCGCCATCTCCCCGTCAGGGGGTTTGGTTCCGGCGGTAGCAACCGGCCGGTTGACACGATCGATTGGCATTGGCTTCCACGTTTCACTCGTCGGCATCCGGGGAAGCGGGGCTATCAGGTCCACCGTCGGGAGGTTCTCCGGCCACTGCCGTGATTGCAGTGAACCACGGACTAGGGCATCCGTCCACTGTACTTGTAGCCACCCACTGTGGGCTATCGCTACCTCCGGCGTCTGCATGACTCCGACCCGACTCCACGCCAACTCAGGGCCTTTGGGTGGTGCGGGCCGGTGACGCCAGTCTTTGGGTCGTAGGCTTGCACCTGATCGCCGACCTTGAGGCTGCTGATGGCCTCGCTGCCACCGGGGGTGGCGACCTGCGTGTCGGAGCTGAAGGAGTGGGTCGGGCAGCTGGCGAAGTCTTCGGCGTTGGACGCGTCGCTCTCGACCGCCTCCGCGCCATCGAGGGCCTTCTCGCCCTCGGTTACGCCCTGCTCGATCTTCTCGCCGGTGGTGACGACGTGTTCGGCTTGTTCGCCGGCCTTGACTACGTCCGCTCCGACCTCGGCTACCTCTGCGGCGCCATNNCAGCAGCTCACCGCCGGGGATGACTCCCATGAGCGAGAGGCCCGCATCGACGTAGTCGCCCTGGGCGGCATATAGACCCGAGTCCGCCAGGGCCGCCACCGTGCCCACTCCGGGCACGAAGGTGGCTACTCCGAGACCGGCGTGGGCGATGCTGCTCGCATTGGCCCCTACGAGCTTGCCGGCATCGCCCAGAGCCTTGGCCGCCGTTTTCGGCTCACCGTTTCAAGGCCCGTGTTCGGATCGGAGGCAAGCCTAGAGTTCTGCCAACCCTACAAGGCGACGTACTCGACGTTGGCGACGCCCCATTGGCGCAGCTTCAAGCATCCCTTCCTCGCTAGGTCAAAGGCCGTGTCCGAGCATCCAACACCCCGCGCCGGACCTATGGCCCCTGTCGTCAGCGAGCGCGCCGACTAGACGGCTTGGTGGAGCGGCCTTTCGGAAGGCCCGTATAAGCGCCCGGGCTACCGCGGCGTCGTCTTCGTGGCCAGGCTGGAGACGAGCGCCGATGCTTCCCAGGTCGAGGGTGGATTCACCGTGAAACGGCATCCATACGACCACGATCCCCGCGACTCCCGGCTTGAAGGTGCCAGGGACTGGGCCGGCAGACAGCTTCTGGTGAGTCGCGTGAAACATGATCGGCGGCCGGGTATCTGCCGCGACAATGGTCGGTATGTCAGCAAGATCGCCTACCGGTTGGACGATACCGCGTCCGAGATGAAGCTGGTGGTATACCGGGACTGCGAGGTCACTCAGGCACAGCTGAAGGAGTTCGATCGCCTCGCCCGGAAGCATGAAGAACCGGTAGCTGCTAGATGCCATCTGGTGTCCTAGTTGTATGGAGTGAAGATAGGACGAATCCCCGTTGCGCCCTGCGAGCGTCGGCCGACGCCCGAGTCGGCTGCTACCCCTTGGACTTGCCCAACTCCGTCAGCACCGAGCGGAATGGCTCGGCGTAGCCGGTGAAGCCGGCGAAGAGACGCCAGACCTCTTCCGGCGCACGGCCCGACTGCATCAGCCCCGCGCTCCAGCTCTTCGCATTGGCGCCGGTCCGCGGACCGAAGCAGCCATAGCAGCCCCGGCCGTAGGTGGGGCAAAGGGCGTTGCAGCCGGAGGTGGTCAGCGGGCCCATGCAGGCATCGCCGGAGGCCACGACCATGCACACGATGCCCTTGCGCTTGCACTCGCGGCAGACCGCCTCCTCACGGATCTGAGGTCGGCGGCCGACAAGAACGGCCGTCATCAACTCCAGGAGCTGGCCGCCGTCGATCGGGCAGCCTCGCAACTCGGCGTCCACCCTGACGTGGTCGGACACTGCCGTCGCCTTGGCGAGCGACTCGACCCATTCCGGGTGGTCGTAGATCGCCGCGCGGTAGGCGTCGTGGTCGGCCCAGTTGCGGAGGGCCTGAATGCCGCCGGCCGTGGCACACGCTCCGATGGTCACGAGGACGCGGGCCTGCTTGCGGAGGGCCTGGATCTGGTCCAGGTGCTCCGGCGCGCTGATCGAGCCCTCGACGAGGACGACGTCATAGGGCCCGGGGGAGCGGCGGGAGGTGGCCTCGGGGAACTCGACGACATCGAACCGCGTCACGATCTCCAGAAGCTGGTCCTCGAGGTCGAGGAGCGTGAGCTGGCAGCCGTCGCAGGAGGCGAACTTGGCAACGGCGACTCGGGGTCGGACGGCCTTTCCGGTTGATGCCATCAGATGCCCTCCCGGACGTAGAGATCGCCGAGCTCACTGAGACTGAACACGGGGCCGTCCTTGCACACGAAGTAACGCCCCGTCTGGCAGTGGCCGCACAGGCCGATGCCGCACTCCATATGCCGTTCCATCGAGACGTGGATCCGCTCGGGCGGGACGCCCTTGGAGATGAGGGACTGGACCGAGGCTTGCATCATCCTCTCGGGTCCGACGACGAAGGCCGTGATCCGCGAGCAGTCGCAGCTCATCATGTCGAACAGAGTGGTGACGACGCCGACCCGGCCCTTCCACTCGGGGCCGGCCCTGTCCACGGTCACGGCAACGTCTATGGCCTTGCCGGCCGACCAGGTGGCGAGGTCGTCGCGGAAGAGCTGGTCTTCCGGCGTGCGCGAGCCGTAGTACAGCGAGACCGACTCGAAGCGGTCGCGGTTGGCCACAAGCGCCTCGACCAGGCCGTGCAGCGGCGACAGGCCGACGCCACCCGCCACGACCACGGCGTGTCTGCCGAACGCGTCTTCGATAGGCCAGAAGGTCCCGAGCGGCCCGCGCACGCCGACCTTCGCGCCGGGGTGCAGGTTGACCAGCGCGGTGGACGTGGCCCCGACGGCGCGGATGGTGAGGTCGATTCCGTTCGAGTGGAAGCGCGAGATCGAGATGGGGACGGCCGGGAAGGCCGGCAGGGCGACCATGACGAACTGGCCCGGTCGCCCGGCGAGGAAGGCCGGGTCCATGTCCGTGAGCGACAGGGTCGTGGTGTCCTCCGTCTCCTGGCGGACCGAGGCCAGGCGAGCGATCGAGAAGTCGCCCGGGCTCGCGGCGACCGGCTCGACCGCGACCGGCCGCTCCACCGGCTGAATTACCGGGGCGATCACCTGAAGCTCCTCGCGAACGTCGATTCGGACCGGACACCAGGTGATGCAGCGGCCGCACCCAACGCAGCCGAAGCTGCCGAACTGGTCCATCCACGTGGAAAACTTGTGCATCAACCACTGCCGATAGCGGTCGCGCGGCCGGGCCCGGAAGTCGCCGCCGGCAACCTTCGCGAAGTTGACGTCGAAGCAGGAGTCCCATTGCCGCTCAGTGGTGGCGGTGCGGCCCTCCATGTCCGAGCGCTCCGTCACCGACGTGCAGAAGCAGGTCGGGCACGCCATCGTGCAGTTGCCGCATTCGACGCAGCGCTCCGCGACGATGCCCCACCGCGGGTTGTCGAGCTGGTGCTGGAGGCGCCGGTCGATGCCGGCGATCGGGAGCGGTTCGCCGATCTGCGTGCGGACGGCCTCGACGCTGTCCACTGCGGCGCCGGTCTCAGCGTGCGTGGGCCGGCGCGTGGGCAGGTGAGCCACGATCGCTGCCCCGGCGGGTGAGCCGGCCTGGACGACGAAGCCCTCGTCGATCTCCGTCAGGAGGATGTCGTAGCCGTTGCGAACCTCCGGCCCCGTGCCCATCGACGAGCAGAAACAGGTGCTCGAGCACGTTGTGCACTGAACGGCCACGATCAGCGCGGCCTTGCGACGGGCCCGGAAATCCTCGTCCGTGAACGGGCTGCCCAGGAAGACGCGGTCCTGCATGCCGAGGGCCGCGATCTCGCAAGCGCGGACGCCGAGGAATGCCAGCTGGGGGGCGGTGATGTGTGGCTGCTCGAAGCCGAAGCCGCCGGACAGGTGGGCCGTCGCGATCGGGAGGTTCGGCGGGAAGGTGAAGCGTTTCCAGGGCGTAGGCCCGACGGTGTAGCCGAAGACCCGGTCGTCCGAGCGCTCGGCCAGCCGGTAGCGACCGGCGGCCTGTTCGTCTCTGATGCCCGCCGGCAGATCCGCAGCCGACTGGATCTCGTCGTTGACGATGGCTCCATCGCGGACGGTTGGACCGATGACGGTGCGTCCAGCCTTGCGCAGGGCCTGGATCAGGGCATCCAGATCGGAGCGCGCCAGGAACCACTGCCTGGCCACGGCGGTCGGGCCCGGGACAGGGTTGGTGATCACGGATCCAGAAACCTCCCGGTCGCGAATGACAATCAGGTGCGAAGGCGACCTTCAGCGGGCGAACAGATCCAGGAGCTGTAGCCGGGTCGCTCGGAGGCGTCTGGCCACAGCGTTGAGGATTTGAGGGTAGAGACTGGCGGCGAGGGCATGGTCTTCCTTGAGAGCCGCTCGGAGCCTGACACCGTCGATCACGAGGGCCCGGCTGGCCTCGGTGGCCACGACCGTGGATTGGGCCTGGGCATCCGTCAGCACGGCGGACCAACCGAAGATGTCGCCCGGCTCGACGCTGAGGATCGTGACCGGCCCACGTTCGGGAACGAGCGTCCGCAGGGCCAGTCGACCGGACACGAGGACGCCCATCGCCCTGGTGTCGTTGCCCTCGTGGAGGATCACCTCATCCACTTCGAAGTCCTGGATGTTGCCGAGTTTGGCCAGGCGCTCCTGCGTCTCGGGAGCGAGTTCGGCTCCAAACCATGTGTGGTTGAGCATGGCGATGACTGCCGCGTAATCGTCCATTGCGCGAGCATGCATTTAGGCCCCTGCCCCGGGCAGTGCCATCAGGTCGGCGAGCGCGGGCCATTCGGCCCCGTCGCCGCGAATGGCCCCGGACACGCGGCACCCGGTCGGCGCCGCTGCATCTAGGCCGGCCGCAGCCCCTCTGCCACGACCTCGGCAACATCCATGACGCGGATGGTCTCCATTCCCTTGTCCTTGAGCCCGTCTTCGAACATGGTCATGCAGTAGGGGCAGGCAACGCAGACTGTGGACGAACCCGTCTGCAGCGCCTCAATCGCCTCGGCGACCCTGGCGACGTTGATCCGTTCCCCGCCAACCTCCTCCATCCACATCCGGCCCCCTCCGGCGCCACAGCAGAAGGCGTTCTCTCGGTTGCGCGGCGCTTCGACCGGCCGCTCACCGGTCACCGCGGCGATGGCCCCGCGTGGCTCATCGTAGATGCCGTTGTGCCGGCCGAGATAGCACGAGTCGTGGTAGAGAACCTGGCCAAGCTCGGTCACCTGATGATTCGGCTTGATCTTGCCCTCCGCCAGCAGCCGAGCGAGCAACTCGGAGTGATGGAGTACCTCCAGTTCGAGCCCGTACTGGCGGTAGTCGTTCTTCAGCGTGTTGAAGCAATGCGGGCACTGGGTGATGACTTTCGTCACCTTCCTGTTGATGAAGAGCTCGACGTTCTCTCTCGCCATCTGGTCGAACAGGTACTCNNCCCGGCCATATTCAGCACCGTCGCAATGGCAACCGTGACTGCCTTCTGCCTGGCATCGAAGGTCCCGGCGCAGCCAATGTAGAAGAGATACTCGGTCTCGCCGGCGACGAAGTCCTTGACCTCCATGGTCGTATGCCACTTCGTGCGTTCTGTCGGGGCTATGCCCCACGGGTTCGAGCGCTGCTCCATGTTCTCGAATAGGTTCAACAGCTCTTCCGGGAACTCGCTCTTCATCTCGACAAGATAGCGACGCATCTTGATGATCTTCGGCATGTGCTCAATCAGCACCGGACAGGCTTCCATGCAGGCGCCGCAGGTGGTGCAGGCCCAGATGGTCTCCGTCGTGTTTGTCGCTTCGCCCTCGGCCCCGATGAGCGGAACCTGCGGCTCCCGGCCAGCCTTGATGGCGGCAGAGTTGGCCATCAGGTTCATCTTGAGGGAATGGATGACCTGACGCGGATTCAGCGGCTTGTGAGTGAGAGTCGCCGGACAGGCTTCCTGGCATCTGCCGCACTCAGTGCAGGAGAATGAGTCGAGCAGGTCCTTCCACGTGAAGTCGTTGACTTTGCCCACGCCATAACTATTGCCGGAAGCGAATTCCTCACGCGGCTGAGTATTGGGCTTCTCCAGGCGAGCAAAGAAGGAGTTGGGGATGGCCGTCAGGATGTGCATGTGCTTGGAGATCGGCAGGAAGACGAGGAAGGCACACAGCACAATGGCATGCAGCCACCAGAAGTACGTCCCATAACCCGAGCCGTCGCCCATAAGGCGAGCAGCCAGGGACGACACGGGCATCCAGCCTGCGAGGGGCTCCTTGCCGAGTGCGATCTCGGATCCGTGAATGCCGAAGTACGCGATCATCAACAGGCCGATGAACGCTAGGATCAGGAAACCCTCAACACTGCGCCGCTTGACGTACTTGGTGTCCAGCTTGAATAGGAGACGCCGCGCGGTCGCGAGCAGTATGGCGATGAGGGCAAGAAGCGACACGATATCGAACAGGAGAAGGAGCGGCCCGAGCAAGTAGGCGGGCAGCAAGCGAAGACTCACATTCGGTATAAGGCCGCTCACTATGAAATCGGAGTTGGCGATCAACAGGATGATGAATGACCAGAAGATGACAAAATGGTTGAGTCCAAAAGGACGCGCCAGCACGCGCTTCTGTCCGAAGGCGAACAGGAGCATGTCCCATGCTCGCCGAAGCAGGTTGTCGAACCGGTTGTCGGCTTTGCCGAAACGGACGAGAGATAGCCTTCGCCAGGTCAGAATGCAGAAGGCAGCCAGTGCCAGGCCAACCAGCACAGTGAACGCGAGCTGCTGGCTCACTCGGCCACCCCTGCCTTCATGTCTCGCAGACGGCTGGTTATGGCCGGCACAATCGTGAGGACGTCGCCCACGATCCCATACGTCGCAACCTGGAATATCGGGGCATCCTTGTCGCGGTTGATGGCGATTATCACGTCCGAGTCCTGCATTCCGACCAGATGCTGGATCGCGCCGGAGATCCCGCAGGCGATGTAGATCTTCGGACGGACCGTCTTGCCGGTCTGCCCCACCTGACGGTCCTGGGGCATCCAGCCCGCGTCCACGACGGAACGGGAAGCTCCGACCACGCCGCCGAGTTCGTCGGCCAGCTCCTGGAGCAAGGCGAAGTTGTCCTTGCCCATCATCCCTCTGCCGCCGGAAACGATCAGGTCTGCGCCGCCAATATCGACGCTGTGCGTCTGCCTGTCGCCGATGATCTCCAGGACCTTGACGAGGACGTCGTCTTCGTTGAGCTCGCAGGTTTCGCGGATAGTCGTTCCGCTCCGGCCCGTCCCTTTCTCCGGCATCTGCATGACGTGCGGCCGCACCGTGGCCATCTGCGGCCGGAATCTGTCACACATGATGGTCGCCATGATGTTGCCGCCAAACGCGGGCCGGGTCTGCATCAAGTTGCGCTTGTCGTCGATGGCAAGACCGGTGCAGTCCGCGGTCAGGCCCGTACCGACAGCCGTGGCCACGGCTCCGGCAAGGTCGCGGCCCAGGCCGGTTGCCCCCATCAGGATGATCTCCGGCCGGTACTTGGCGACCAGCTGGCAGACCGCCTTCAGATAGCTTTCGGTACGGTAGAACCGGAAGGCCGGGGCATCTACGAGGTAGGCCGTGTCGGCGCCGTACGCGAATGCCTCGGTGCAGAGGTGTTCGACATCTGCGCCGATCACCAGCGCCGAAAGTGGCACGGCCAGGGTATCCGCAAGCTCGCGACCTTTGCCGAGCAGTTCCCACGAGACCTTGGCTGCCTCTCCCTCGGTCTGCTCGACAAGCACCCAGACGCCCCTGTACTCGGCGAGTTTCCGGGCCAGAGCTCGAGCCTCCGGGTCGTCGGTGCCATCTGGAGCACCTCCGCGTTCTGCAAGTAGCTGGGCGAGGAGGGCCTGTTCTTCGGGAGTGAAGAACATGTCGATGGCCTGAGCAGGGCAGACCTTCACGCACTTTACGCAGCCGATGCACTTCGACTGATCGATGATCGGCGAACCGCCATCATCCATCTCGATGCAGTCGTCAACCGGGCAGGCGCTCTGGCATCTGGCGCCGCAAGCTATGCAGCGCTCAGCGCTCAGCTGCGCCTTACCGCGCGGCCGCTTGATCGGCTTCTTGGCTTCGGTCATTGGGTGTTTCCAGAGTCCTCTCTTACCGCGACGGACGCCATGACTACAAGGCCACCAAGTCTTTGCTCAGCAGCTTCTCAACCAGGAGGTTGGCTGCGCCGACAGGATCAGTGGCGCCGTCGCCGATGATCTCGCCTCTGTCGCGCTGCGGGGAAAATATCCGATTGACCCAGGTAGGTGAGCCCTTGAGGCCGATTTGCCTGACATCCAGCTTGAGCACCCGGTTGCCCCAAACCTCGACCTCTCGTTCCCGCGAAAGGAGTCGCATCGGCACAATCGGATAGCGAGGGCGGTTGATCTCGCGCACGACTGTGATCATCACCGGCAGAGGTGCCTCCACGATCTCGTGGCGACCTTCGAGTTTGCGTCGAACACGGATCCGGCGCTGGTCGAGGTCGAGCTTGATTATGCTGTCGACGAGAGTCAGCTGGGAGTAGCCGAGTCTGGTCGCTATCCCCGGACCCACCTGAGCCGTATCGCCGTCGATCGTCTGTCTGCCGCACAAGACGATGCCGACCTCATCCTCGTCATTGAGGCGGAGGATAGCGGTCGCAAGGACGTTGCTGGTGGCAAGGGTATCGGCGCCGCCGAACACACGGTCCGAAAGAAGCACCGCTCGGTCGACACCCAACGCCAGTGCTCTTCGGAGCGTCGCCTCCGCATTCAGGGGCCCCATCGAGATGGCTGTGACGCGACAGTGTGACTCATCTTTCAGCCGCAGCGCCGCCTCGAGGGCATGCGTGTCGTATGGATTGATTATGAACGGGATACCTTCCCGGACAAGGGTGTTGGTAACCGGATCGATCTGCACTTGAGTCGTGTCCGGAACCTGTTTGATGCATGCGACTATTTGCATAGAACAACCTCAACCCTTGGGGTCAAGTTCGAGTTGGTGGTGTAGCAGCGCGTGACCTTCGCGCCTGGACGGGTCAACTCGCCATCAGCAGCGTGATTGCGGTCAGGGCGCGGTCTTCTTTGCGGGCAGCCGAAAGACGCGCCCCGTCGATTACCGGCACTTCGCAGGCTTCGGTGGCGGCGACCCTGGACTGAACCTTCGTCTGGCCGAGGGCGGCCGACGAGCCGAAGATGTCACCGGGCTCGATGCTGAGGATCGTGACGGGTCCCCGCACGGAAAAGAGCGTGCTCTGGGCGAGCCGGCCGGAGAACAGAGTCCCCATTTCGATCGCTTCTTCGCCTTCGTCGAGGATCTTGTCGGCCTCGATAGCCTGGAGTGTGCCGAACCCCGCCAGCCGCTCGCGGGTCGGGGGCGCGAACTCGGCGCCGGATCCTGCGCCGAACCAAGCGTTCTCGAGCACGGCGATGACCGAAGCGTGATCGTCCATGACTGGAGGATGCCCGCAAGGGCCAGCGGGGCGGGAGTGCCATCAGGTCGCGGTCGGCGGGCCATTCGGCCCCGCCATTTGACCCGAGCGGCCCCAGGGTTTGCCCTGACGCCGCTAGACTGCACCGCGTCTCCGCACCGCAGTGGAGTGTCGATGGAATCCAGAAGGCGCGTCGTTGCCGGGCTGTCGGTCGCGGCCGTGGCGCTCATCATCGCTGGGGTCGTCGCGGTCGCGATCGACTCCGGCTCCCCCGCTGGGTCCTCCAAAGTATCCGGGAGTGGGCCGGCGACGCAGCCCAGCTCGTTCTTGATCGGCACGCCCTCGCCCAGCGCGCCCACTGCGACGCCCTCCGGGTCGCCCGTCCAGACGCCCTCCGAGGTGTCTCCGTCTCCGTCGCTCGTGCCGACGCCCTCAGCCCGGACGACCGGTTTCGTGGTGCGTGGCGCGTCGATCGTCTACTACACGGCAGATGGCACGGTCGTGCCGATGGAAGCGGTCCCGGGTCTGAGCATGGCTCTCGTGGAGGGTCGTGCGGAGTACTACGCCCTGTCAACCAACCCGTACGGTCTTCGGGCTGGCGCCTATGCCGGCGAGTTCATGCCGAACGTGACGATGGCGCAGGCCGACGGTTCAAGCGCGCAGACGGGCGGTATCGTGCTCGTCGGGCCCGTTGCCACTCGGCTCATCGTCAACAAGCTGGCTTCGTACTCCGCCCCGGCCGACCGCTGGATCGTCGCCTTGCCGGTGGATATCAGAGGCGCGGGCAAGCCCGTCGACGTCACGTTCGATGAGTTCGGCCTGCACGGCTGGTCGGACACGCCGCGCGTCACGGTCCGCTTCTCCGGTCAGCTGGCCGTTGCCAACGTCATCCCCTCCAACACCGGATACCACGTGCTCGTGGAGGAGCTCGGGGTCACGACCTGGCAGATCGTCGATCCGACGAGGCTCAGCTCATCGACTACCACGCTGGACCCCAATCACCTCATGAACGAGCTGCTGGTCTACGGGACCGGGACCCCCAGCGCACGCACGGACGTCGCCGTCAATAAACGCGTGCCGGTGGGCCGGGCGATGCTCTCCGTGACCGGCGAGGTGAGCGTCTCGCTGGTCGTCCCCGGCAGCCGGGCCGATCTGGGCCCCGATCGGGTCCTGACCGTGAATGACGTCCCCGTCTTCGTGGCTGCCTCCTAGCCGCGTCTTCCGCGGCCGCGTCACCCTCGCGGAGGGTTCGCCCGCGCTGCGAATCAGACCTTGGCATGATCCCGGCGATGGACCCGATAGGTAGACTGACCCCGGCGAGACGACGAGAGCGAGGTAGGGCGATGAGAAACGGGTGGGACGATCGAGATCGCAACAGGGAGCACGGCGGGCTCGCCATGGGCGTCCTGCTCATCGTGCTGGGGGTCCTGATCCTGGCCGACGAGCAGTTCCATATCGACTGGGGTCGATATGGCTGGCCGATGTTCGTGATCGTGCCCGGCGTGGCATTGCTGGTCCTGGGCCTTGCCGTCCCCAGCGAAGGCGGTCTGGGCATGGCGATCCCCGGCGCGATAGTCCTCACAGTCGGCCTCATCCTGGCGTTTCAGGATTCGACCGGCACCTACGCCAGCTGGTCCTACGCGTGGGCCCTGGTGGCCCCGGGATCGGTTGGCGTGTCGCTCTTCCTGTACGGACTGCTCCATCGTCGACTCGACCTGCTGGACGCCGGCCTGCGCACGGCCGCAGTGGGCCTCGGCCTCTTCGTGGGCTTTGGGCTGTTCTTCGAGAACGTGATCGGAATAGACGAGGGCGGCTCCACCACGGTCATGCGCGATGCCATGCCATTCCTGGCTGTCGCCCTGGGCGTGATCATCGTCGTGCTGAACATCCTGCCGCGGCCGCACAGGAGCAGTGACCGCCCCTCGCCCTCCGACACGTGGCGCAACGACAGCGGGTCAGTTCCGCCCGCGCCTCAAGGCCCGGCCGGGTCATAAGCCGCTCGTCGCGCCAGGGCCGACGTCTCATTGCCCGGGGGTCGCTGCGGATCAGCCNNCCGATCGGCGATGTGAAGCTGATCTTGCCGGCATTGGCGTCGGCCTCGGCCGAGCCGACGATCGTGAAGGTCTCCTCGCCGTGGCGGTCGGTCTCGACGACGACCGTCGACCCCAGGTCGACCGCGCTGCCGCTTTCGTTGGTGGAATGGATGATCACGGCATGCTTGATCATCTGCTCGAGCTGCTGGACTCGACCTTCCAGGAAGGACTGCTCCTTGCGCGCGGCTTCGTAGTCGGCGTTCTCGCTCAGGTCGCCGAGCTCGCGGGCGGCCTTGATGCGGGAGATCACCTCGGGACGGCGGCGCGTCGTCAGCTCCTCCAGCTCGGCGCGTAGGTTGGCCAGGCCGTCGGCCGTGAGGTGGGTCGGAGCAATCGCCATGCCGACCGGAGGCGCCGCCAGACGTCGCGCACGGGTGGTCGGCTCGGCCCTGACGATCGGTCGCCGGCGGGGAGTGTTGTCCCGGGACGAGACCGGCTTGTCGGCGGCTGCCTTGCGCGCGGCGGTTGTCTTTGCGGCCGCCGCCGCGGTTCGGGCCGCGGCGGCGCGCGCGCCGCGTGAAGCAGCCCGGGCCGGCGGAACCTCTTCCGGCCCATCGGGGAGGACCGTCACGTGCGTCGACCTGGCGGGGGCATGGCCGGCGTTCTCGTCGTGGAGCGACGCGGTCAGGCCGTGGGCCCGGTGTTCCCCGGAAGGCGTGATCAGCTGGGCATAGGGCAGTGCGCCGGCGGTCTTGACGAAGCGGTCGATCAGGGCGTCTTCCCAGAGCTCGCCTTCCGCGGTGGGCGACCACCAGATCCGCGTCCGGCCGAGGTCTCGGAGAGTCTTCAGCCAATAGCCGGAGGGTTGCGGCCGTCGCTCGCCGAGGGGCGTCTTGTACATGCCGGACAGGCGCGCGCCAACTGACTTCTGGCTCGAACCGATGAAGAGGATCACCTGATTGGCCAGCCAGAACGAGGCCAGGCGCGTCTGCAGCTCCGCGACCGTGGGGCGCTTGTCGTCGAGGCGCAGATTGGGCACCCGATCGAGCCATTGGCGGACCGCGCTCGGGTCGATCGAGACCTTGGGTTGTGGGGCTGGCAGCTCGACGATAAAGACGCCGGCTCCGCTCGGGACGACGGGTCGCCCCCACAGGATCGGGCCTTCTATAGGCAGTTCGAGAGCGCGCAGGAGGTCGTGGCCGTTGATTGGCGCGGTGGGAGAGGGGGTAGTCGTCACGTGTGAACCGTGCTATGCGCGAGTGTTCTTGTCAAACGGTGTCGCGGCGGGGTGTTGAAGAGGCCCGCGAGAAGGCCCCGGCTCTCGCCGGGGGCCTTCTGCAACGCGGTGCGGAACAGCTACACGGCGAGCGTCGGATCCTCGGCGACCGGGATACCGAGCAGGAGCGGCAGGCCCATGCGGTTGGTGTAGATCGGGCGGTAGCGATCGGTGTTGTACATCGNNTCGGGGTTCGGCAGCGGGGAGTGGCTGTACTTGCCGCCGCGGATGGCGACCATTCGGCCGCTGATGCCGTCGGCGATCAGGTTCATGGCCACGTTGGCGAAGGTCATGCCGACGATCGAATCGACGGCATCCGGGTCGCCTGAGCGCAGGTCGTAGGTCAGCTCGCTGGCGAGGGTCTCCTGGCCCGAGCGGGCCTGGATCTCGGAAGCCAGCACTTCGGCGATGTTGGCCTTGTGGCGGTGCCCGAAGGAGTCGGCCGGGCCGTACTCGGCCAGCTCACCGCCCTGCCAGACCGCGCCTTCGGCGGCGATCGCGAAGGAGTACTTGCTGGGATTGTTCCTCTTGTCGTCGACGAGCAGTTCGACCAGATGATCGAGGTCGAACTTGTACTCGGGGATCAGGCAGCGGGCGCTGGTCACGTAGGCCGTGTACAGGGCGGTGAAGCCCGCGTCGCGGCCGAAGATGCGGAAGACGCCGATCCGCTCGTGCGAGCCGAGCGTGGTCCGCTGGCGGTTGATCGCGTCCTTGGCCCGGCTGATCGCCGTGGAGAAGCCGATGCAGTACTCGGTGCCCTGGACGTCGTTGTCCATCGTCTTGGGTACGGCGATGAGCTTGACGCCCTTGTCGGCCAGGACCTGGCTGAAGCTCAAGGTGTCGTCGCCGCCGATCGGGACCAGGTAGTCCAAGCCGAGCTTCTCGATGTTCTCGAGGACCACGGGCGTGAAGTTGTAGACGCCGTCCTTGACCTCGAGCTGCTTGAGGCGTTCGGGTCCGATGTGCGCGGGCAGATTGCCGGCCTTCATCTTGCGGGCGTTCGTTCGGGAAGTGTGCAGCCAGGTGCCGCCGGTCCGATCGATCGAGCGGGTGTTGGTCCGGTCGAGCGGGATGATGTAGTCGGTGTCCAGGCCGGGGCCNNTCGCCGCCTCCGGTCAGGATGCCGATGCGCGGGGTTCGAGTCATGCGTGCCTTCCGTGGATGAGGGGCGCGGCCGGGGCAGCGGCCGCGACGTTCAGGCGCAGCCGATCCCGGCCGCGATGGACCCGTCCGATTTGCCGGCCCATTTTAGGCGACTCGCGACGTGACGCGCGGCAGTGCGCGGCCGAGCGACGGGCGCCGCCCCCGCGCCCGCGCGGCCCGGACTCGC
>PMIQ01000051.1:8357-18565 GCA_003157175.1 Chloroflexota bacterium | reverse complement strand
GCGGCGACGTTGAGGCCGACGTGCTTCATCGTCACGATCGCCCGCGCGTTGCCGAACGCCGCGCCCAGGCCCACCTCGAGCGCCACTTTCTCGTTTGGCGCCCACTGGGCACGCCCGCCCAGTTCCGAGAACGTCTCGAGGATCTCCGTGGAGGGCGTGCCTGGGTAGCCGGTGCCCAGGGCCACGCCGGCGTGCAGGGCCGCGAGCGCTACCGCCTCGTCGCCCGAGAGGAGTTGCCGTTCCATGCGCCTATTCTCGCCGTTGGCTCGCCGCGTCGCTGGACGCGTGGCGAGGGAGCCGGCGAGCTACGGCCAGTAGAGTTCGGCCGACGATTCGCCGAAACCACCGACCACGAGAACATGGCCGTCTTCCAGGACGGCCGCGGCAGCCCACACGCGCACCGTCTCGAGTGAGCCGGTGATCGAGAAGGCGCCGGTCCTGGGGTCGTACAACTCAGCGGAGCTGAGGTCGTTCTCCCCCGAGGCATCGTAGTCGTCGCCGCCGGCAACGAGGACCGAACCATTGGGCAGGATCGCGGCGACGTGATCCTTGCGGGCCTCGTGCATCGATCCTTTGGAACTGAAGCGGGCAGTCGCGGGGTCGTAGATCTCCCCCGTGGAGACCGACCCGGTAGTGTCGCCCTCGCCGCCGACGACGAGGACGCGCCCATCGGCCAGCAGTGTGGCCGTCTGCATCGACCTCTCGGCGGCCATGGGACCGGTCGTGGTGAATGTCGCTGTTGCCGGATCGTAGATCTCGGCCGAGTCAGACTGACCTCCGACTACCAGGACCCGGCCGTCACGGAGCAGCGTGGCCGTGTGAAAGACCCTCGGGACGATCATCGATCCGGTGGCGCTGAAGATCCCGGTGTTGGGATCGTACAAATCGGCCGAATCGTTCACGACTTCCCCGCCGGCGTCGGCAATGCCCCCAGCGATCAGAACTTTGCCATCTCGCAGGAGCGTTGCCGTATGCGACATCCGGGGCGTGATCATCGAGCCTGTCTCGCGGAATGTGCCGGTCTTGGGATCGTAGAGCTCCGCCGATGCAAGCGGCGTGCCTGAACTGTCGATCCCTCCCGCGATCAAGACCTCACCGTCCTGAAGAAGCGTTGCGGTGTCAAACAGCCTCGGGGCGCTCATAGAGCCGGTCGGGTCGAACGTGCCGGTTCTGGGATCGTAGACTTCGGCCGGTGCCAGATCATTGGAGTCGGCGTCCTGTCCGCCCGCTACCAGCGCACGGCCATCCTGCAGGAGCGTCGCAGTGGGGTGGTCCCGTGTACCGGACATCGATCCCGTGTAGCTAAAGCCACCTGGTCCGGGCGCTCTTCCTGGCAGTAGCGCGCACGCACCAAGCATCGACGCGGTGGCCAGGAGCAGCACGCCCCCGAGGCCGAATTGCCTTCTCATGTCGGGACCTCCCCGTCAGCGCAAGCCGCCGGCGCAGGCTGTCGGCTGTCGGCCGACGGGAGGGGCGGAAGTGGTGGGCGATACTGGACTNNTAACCAGCTGAGCTAATCGCCCATTGCGCGTCGGGGCGGCGACGGACGCCGATTATAGCGGGCGGGCGGCTGGAGGCGGCGGCCGAAGACGCGCCTGCGTCCGAAGTCGGGCGTCGAGACCTGCTGGGGCGCAATCGCCGGATAAGTGCGAGGTGAGGCACGCGGTCCACCCTGGCGCAGATGGACGATCTCCACCTCGGCCTTGCGCTCAGAGCCCCTCGCGTCGACGGCTGGCGGCTCAGATTGCGACGAGCCGCGGTTGGCGGGCCCGATCCGTGAGTACCTGGCTGATCCGTCGCCGCCTCGAGCACCAGCCGCCGCAGGGTCGCCGACCACCGCACCTTGCTGACGTCGGCCCTGCCGCGAGACGGTCGATCCCCTGGGCCGCTCTTTCTCCACCCTGAGCGTGGCCCCGAGTCAGGCATCGCCTTCTGGTCCAACTTGCTTGGAGCGAAAGTTAGCCCTCCGGTCGCGGCCCTACAGCGGGTGGTCAGGCGGCGGAAGAGCGTCCGACCGGCAGAGTCGCGCTCGGGCGCAGAGTCAATGGGCGGCCGATGACCGGCCCGGAGAGACCTCGGGCCGCGCGACGGGGCGACGGGGCGACGGGACACTCGACCCGCGCCGGACCCGCGGCAGGGACTCGCCTCGGCCCGCCAGCCCGGGCCACTCCCTCTAGAGCTTGATTCCGGGCCAGCGCTCCCCGATTTCCGCGGGCGAGAGCCCCTCGACGACCACCAGCTTGTGGCGCCCGGTTGCCCCCGCGACCAGGCGAACGGCGCTGCGGGCGACGTTCAGCTCGTCGGCGAGGAGCCGGATGAGCGCGCTGTTCGCGGCCCCGCCAACGGGCGGCGCCGAAACCCTGGCCTGCAGCACGCCCTCGTCGCTCACGCCGTCGACATGATCGGTGCCGCCGCGGGGCGTCAGGCGCACCGCGAACCGCACCTCGGGGCGGCGCATTCGGTCGGCGAAGCGGAAGTCGGATTCCATCACTTCACCGATTATGGTCGCCTTGCGCAAAGTCGCCACATGACAGCCCGAGTATCCCGGCCGCCGGCCCGTTTGCGCAGAGCACTCCCCTACCCAACCTGGCGCGCCCGAAAGAGCGCGCGGCCCACGCGGATAACGGTCGCGCCCTCCTCCACGGCCACCGGATAGTCGTCGCTCATGCCCATGGACAGCCCCGCACCAAGCCCGTGCGCCGTGCCGCGCAGCCGCACGGAAAGTTCGCGCAGCCGCCCGAACGTCGGCCTGGCCTCTTCGGCCGAGCCAACCAGCCAGCCAACCGTCATGAGCCCGAGCAGGCGCAGATTCGGCAGCTCCGCAAGCCCGCCCAGCTCCGTCTCCAGGGCTTCGGGCAGAAAGCCGGCCTTCGCATCGTCGCGGTCGACGTTCACCTGGAGATAGACGCCCAGGGGCGCCCGACCGAGCTCGCCGGCCAGTCGATCGAGCCTGAGCGCGAGGTCGACCGAATCGACCGACTCGACGACGTCGAACAGCTCCACCGCCCGGCGGGCCTTGTTGGACTGCAGCGGCCCGATGAGGTGCCATGTCGCGCCCGACAGCAGCGGCGCCTTCGACTCAGCCTCCTGGACGCGGTTCTCGCCGAGGACCGTCAGCCCGGCCGCGATCGCGGCGGCCAATCGCACAACCGCCACGGTCTTGGAGACGGCCACGAGCTGGACGTCAGCCGGATCCCGCCCGGCTCGCCGGCAAGCATCGGCGACATCCGCAAGGACAAGCGAACGCGCGGCGGAAAACTCGGCTAATGCTTCCGGATCGGGACCGTCCAAGGCGGGGAAGGGTTAGCCCTGCTCCTCCTGCGGAGGCCGCCGCAGGAAGCTCGGGATCTCGAGATCCGTATCGTCGTAGGTGGGCCGCGGCCGATCGACGGGAGGACGGCGAACGGACTGGCTCGTCTGGATCGGCACCGCCACCGGCGTGCGCTCGAGCGC
Source organism: Chloroflexota bacterium (assembly GCA_003157175.1). Classification (GTDB taxonomy): domain Bacteria; phylum Chloroflexota; class Limnocylindria; order Limnocylindrales; family CSP1-4; genus Fen-1039. Next base: position 15,112 of record PMIQ01000051.1, on the reverse strand, counting down.
GCCCGTGGCACCGTACGTGCCCGCACCGCGCGCGTAGACCGGCACCGGCTCCGCCGAGTGAATGCGCTGGCGCTCCAGGTCCGCAAGGAAGTCCGCGGTATCCATGCGCTGCGAGTAGCCCGCGCCCGGCGTGGCCGCTCCCGCCTCGCGCCGCACCGAATCACGCTTGCGACTGGAGTCAAAGCCCGTCGCGATGACCGTGATCAGGACCTCGTCGCCGAGGCGATCGTCGAAGCTCGTGCCGAAGATGATGTTCGCCTCCGGATCCGCCACGGAGCGGATCTCCTCGGCGGCTTCCGTGACCTCGAACAGGCTGAGGTTGGACGAGCCCGAGACGTTGAACAGGATGCCCTGGGCGCCGTTGATGCTGATCTCGAGGAGCGGGCTGGCGATTGCCTGCCGGGTCGCGTCGAGGGCGCGGTTGTCGCCGGTAGCCCGGCCGATCCCCATCAGGGCCGACCCGGCGTCCTTCATGACCGCTCTGACGTCGGCGAAGTCCAGGTTGATCAGGCCGGGGACGGTGATGATGTCGCTGATTCCCTGGACGCCCTGGCGCAGGACGTCGTCGACGAAACGGAAGGCCTCGACCATCGAGGTGTTCTTCTGAACGACGTCGCGCAGTCGATCGTTGGGGATGGTGATCAGCGTGTCTACCTTGGCCTTGAGAGCCTCGGCCGCCCGCTCAGCCACCAGCTTGCGGCGGACGCCCTCGAAGGCGAAGGGCTTGGTGACGACGCCGATCGTGAGCGCGCCCAGGTCCCGGGCGATCTCGGCCACGATGGGAGCGGCGCCAGAGCCGGTGCCGCCGCCCAACCCGGCCGTGATAAAGACCATGTCCGAATCGCGCAGTGCGTCCGTGATCTTCTCGACGTCTTCTTCGGCCGCCCTCTGGCCGATGGCGGCATCGCCGCCCGCGCCGAGACCACGCGTGATCTTGTCGCCGATCCGGATCTTGTGGGGCGCATCCGACTGGAGAAGGGCCTGCGCATCGGTGTTGCAGGCGATGAACTCCACGCCCATCATCTCGGCCCGGATCATGCGGTTGACGGCGTTGGACCCTCCGCCACCGACACCAATAACCCGTATCAGGGCAAAGTTCTCGGAATCGGACCGTAGCGGCATTTTCTATCCTCCGGTGGCTCTCCGGCAGATGCCTGTCGTTCGGTCCGGCCGCCCGAGATCGGTAGAGGTTCAGCGCTGCGTTTGGGTCGGCTCGGATGCAGGGAGTATACGCCGACTTTGGTTTGCATGCCCTATCAATCGCGTACTGAAACGCAATCTCTGAGCGTGGCATGCGAACAAGTGTACGAACTCCAGCCCGGCGGCCCTCCTTGGCCGCTGCCGGCCTCTTCCAGAGCCTCGGCGGGCGGTATCAGGCGGGCATGAAGGTCAACCGAACGGTCCTCACCGGGTTATCCGAATTGGGGTCGAGAAGGGCGATCGACTGCCAGGTTCCGAGCGTCAGACGGCCTCCTTCGACCGGCACGGTCAGCGACGGCGGCGCCAGCAGCGGCAGCACGTGATCGGCGCCGTGGCCGGCCGAGCCGTGCCGGTGAACCCAGCTCGCGCCCCGCGGCAGCAGCCGATCCAGGGCCGCCATCAGATCCGCATCCGAGCCCGCGCCGAGCTCGATGACCACGATGCCGGCGGTCGCATGAGGCACGAAGACGACGAGCAGGCCGTCGCCTTCGCCGGCGACGAACCGTTCGCAGGCCGCGGTCAGGTCGTGCAGCCCGCGGCCGCGCCCGGTCTGGACCGTCAAGTCCGCGGTCTTCAAGAAGCGTTCCCGAGGCTACGGGAACAGGTGGCGGAGCGCGTCCCGCACCCTGCCGACTGCGCCGCCGGCGGGAGCGGATTCGTAGCGCGAGCCGTCGGCGCCCTCGAGACCCCGGGCGCCCCACAGCAGCAGCCCGATCGCGGTGCTGTAGGCCGGGTTGAGGATGTTGTCCGTCAAACCGCCCACGTCCGTTGGCCCGGCCACGCGGACCGGCATATCCAGGACTTCGCGGCCCAGGGCCGCGGCGCCGCCGAGTTGGGCCGCGCCGCCGGTCAGGACGACGCCCGCCGGAAGCATGCCCTCGCCGGCCATTCTGATCTCGGCCCGCAGCAGCTCGAACGTCTCGCGCATCCGGGCCTCGATGACCTGGCAGATGTCGAGGCGGCTGACCGTCCGGCCGGCCGTCTCTCCGAGCATCGACACGTTGATCATCTCGTCGGCCCGCACGGTGGACAGGTCGCAGCTGCCGTGCTGGATCTTCAGCTCCTCGGCGACCTGCAGGCTGGTCTTGAGCCCGATCGCAACGTCGTTGGTGACATTGTTTCCGCCGACCGGCAGGACGGCGGTCTTGTAGGCCTGACCGTCGAGGAATAGCGCCATGTCGATCGTCCCGGAGCCGATGTCGACGACAGCGACACCGAGCTCTCGCTCCGTGTCGGACAGAACCGCCTCGGCCGAGGCGAGGGAGGCGGCAACCAGCTCGTCGATCTTGACGTTGGCCGACTGAACGCACTTGGCCAGGTTTCGGACCGCGGTGGCGGAGGCGGTCACGATGTGCGTCTCGATCTCGAGACGGATGGCGCTCATGCCGAGCGGATCCTTTACGCCCTCCTGGCCGTCCACGATGAAGCCGCGCGGCAGGACGTGGAGAACCTCGCGGTTGGAGGGGATCGTGACGGCGCGCGCGACTTCCGTGGCCCGGAGGATGTCCTCGCGGGTGACCTCGCGATGGTGACCGCTGACGGCCACGGCACCACGCGAGTTCTGGCTCTCGACGTTTTGACCGCCGACGCCGACGAAGGCGCGGTCGATCTGATAGCCGGAAGAGCGCTCCGCCTGCTCGACGGCGCCGGCGATCGACCGAACCGTCTGCTCGATGTTGACGACGACGGCTTTCTTGAGACCCGCCGCCGGCACAACTCCCTTGCCGACGATAGTCAGGCCGCCATCGCGCCCCACCTCACCGATGAGCGCGCAAACTTTGCTCGTACCGACGTCGATTCCGACCAGTACCGCTTCGCGTTCCACTCGCTCGTCCTCGGTCTAGTGCTTCGCTCCGTCTCGCTAATACTGACCGATCCGGCCGCGTCCGACCGGGGAAGTTCGACCACCGCCGTTCATCGGGCAATGTAAGTGTCGATGCGATTGTCCGCGATGTCTGCCACGAGGAAGACCCACGCGACGTGGTTCTCGCCGTAATGGAGCAACATCGACCGCAGATCACGCACCTGGTCCGGTATGACGCTGTCTTTGCGCAGGGTCTCGGTGTAGAACCCGAAGTCCGCGACCCAGCCGTTCGGGCCAGAGCTGAGCGTGAAACCGTACTTGTCGTCGACGATGACGCCCAGGCTCGTCGCCTCGCTGCCGACATCGGTCGGCGTCAGGCTGGCCAGGCGGTAGGCGGCGTCGAGCGCGATCGGGTCCACCACGTCGCCCAGCGAGAGGTCGGCGTCGTCGGCCCGACGATCGTAGACGGCGGGCAGGTCCACGACCTGCGGGCCCGCCGACGCCGCCGGTTCGGCGGTCGGGACCGGCAGAAGCGACGGTAGCGGCACCAGAGTCGTGGTCGGGCTGGGCTCCGCCGTCGGCTTCGTCGAGGGGCTGGCCTTCGGCGTCGGCTTGGGCGTGGCTTTGGGCGTCGGCTTGGGCGTGGCTTTGGGCGTGGCTTTGGCCGGCGCCACCCGGCCCAGGGGCTGGTGCGTAGCCGACGGGTCGCCCGCGTCGGCACTGGCGCTTTCACCGGCAGACTCTGTCGAGGCGGGTCGACTCGCGGAGGCGCCGGGCGCGCCGGAACCGGACGCAGCGGGTGCGATCGCGCTGCCCGGCGGCGGGTAGACGGGATTGCCCACCGAATCGACCTGCCCGAAGATGAGCCCGGTGTCGTCGACGACGTAGCGTCGATCGCCGATCACCCAGATCAGCCTGGGTTGGCGCTCGACGAGAGTGACGACGACAGTATCCGGCAGCCGGATCTCGACCCGGGCCGACTCCACGGCCGGCAGCCCGGCGAGCGCCTCCGCGACGCGGTCGGTGCGGAGGCGGAAGAGGTTCGGCGAGCCGTCCATGCCTACGATCGCATTCACGGTCTGCTCGCCGGTGAACTTCGCGCCGGAAACCTCCAGGTGTCGTGCGGCGAAGATGGGCGAGCCGCCCAGCGAGATGACCGTCAGCACGCACAGGAACATCAACACCAGGGCATAGATCTGCGTGGCGCGCAGCCGTGGCGTCGACCGGCGGAGCGGCTGGCGCCGGACCTGCATTCCGGGCCGGCGGAGCGGCAGGTCGCGTCTCATCGGCATCGGCACGGCGCCCTCAGCGCGGCAGGTCCGCGGTGGTCAGGCGGCTCCGCACGCGCGACGCCTGACGCTCCTCGGCCAGCTGCACGATCCGCCGGCACACGGCCCCGAAGCTGCCGAGCCCCGTTGCCGCCATCTGCGGAAAGAGGCTGATCGGGGTAAAGCCCGGGATGGTGTTGATCTCGTTGAGGTAGACCGTGTCCTCGGCCAGCAGGAAATCGACCCGGGCGAAGCCCTCGCAGCCGATGGCGCGATAGGCGTCCAGCGCAACCGAGCGGATTCGGCTGGCGAGGTCGTCGGGCACGTCCGCCGTGGGGGTCACTTCGGACACGCCGTCGCTGTACTTGGCCACGTAGTCGTAGAACTCGCGACCGGGGAAGACCTCGCCCGGTCCGTAGGCTTGCAGGGCGGCCGGGTCGTTGCCCACGACGGCGACCTCGAGCTCGCGCGGATGGTCGAGATAGCGCTCGACGATCGCCAGGCTGTCGAAGCGGAAGGCCTCGTCGAGGGCGCGCCCCCGTTCGGCCGGGGTGTGCGCGATCGACATCCCGACCGACGATCCCATGCGGGCGGGCTTGACCATGAGCCGCCGCTCGCCGCATTGCTCGGAGAAAGAGGCGATCTCGTCGAGGACGGCCCCGCGGGCGCCGGCCCAGCGCGACGCCGTGACCTCGACCCATTCCACGACCGGCATGCCCAGGCCGCGGACCAGGCGCTTGAACACGGCCTTGTCCATCCCGACCGCCGAGGCGGCCACGCCCGCTCCGGCATACGCGAGGTCGTAGGCCTCGAGCAGCGCCTGGACGGTGCCGTCCTCGCCGAACGGGCCGTGGAGCGCGGGAAAGACGATCGGGGCGACGGGGCGCGAGGCGATGCGATCGAGAGCCTCGCCGGGCTGCCACGGACCGCGCGCGCCGATGACGGCGGGGTCGTCGAAGGTGCCGGGATGGGGGCGGCCCGAGGCGGCCGCGGCAGGAACCTGCCACCACCGGCCCGCCAGGTCGATGAAGAACCGCTCGACGGTGTAACCGGAATCCGCCAGGGAATCGGCGATGGCCCAACCCGAGACGACGGAGACGTCATGCTCGGCCGAAGGCCCGCCGAGCAGCACCACGACTGCCCTGCCCTCCTTGCGGCGCTCGGTCGCACGCGTCTTCGGGTCGGTGATCCCGCCGCTCATCTCTCCTCCTGCCCCCAATCGGACCAATCCCCTATGAACTGAACCTCGTATACCAGCTCGACGCCGAACCTGCGCGCGACTTCCGCGCGAGCGATCTCCGCCAGGCGGCGGACGTCGGCGGCGGTGGCCCCGCCGTCGTTGACGATGAAGTTGGCGTGTCGCTCGCTGATCGCGGCGCCGCCGACGCGCGCGCCCTTGAGACCAGCCGCATCGATGAGGCGGCCGGCGGAGTCAGCCGCCGGGTTGCGGAAGATGCTACCGGCGCTCGGCAGGTTGAGCGGTTGGTGCTCCCGGCGCCAGCGGCGAATCTCGTCGAGGCGCGTCTCGATCGCGGCTGGATCGGCCGGCATGAGGCCGAAGGTGGCCTCGAGGACGATCTCGCCGGCGGCCGAGTCGCCGCTCCCGTGCTCCGCCGCGTGCTTGAGCCGGCTGTCGCGGTAGGTCAGGCCGATCGCCCCGGCCGGCTCGTCCGCTACCGTGCCGTCGACGCGCAGGATGCGGACCGATTCGAGCACGGCGGCGATGTCGGAGCCGTGTGCGCCGGCGTTGGCCCAGACGGCGCCACCGACCGTGCCGGGAATGGCCAGACCGAACTCCAGCCCGCTCAAGCCGGCGCGCTGAGCGAGCATCGCGGTGCGAGCCAGGGGCACGCCCGCTTCGGCGATGACGCGGTTGCCCTCCACGCGGCAGCTCTCCGCGCGGGAGACGATCGCCAGGCCGCGAATGCCGGCGTCGCCGACCACCAGATTGCTGCCGCGACCGATGACGACATAGGGCAGCCCCGCCGCGCGGGCGAAACGGACGAGCGCGGCCAGCTGCGCCGCGTCGTGAGCGACCGCCAATAGATCCGCCGGACCGCCGACGCGCATCGTCGTGTGGCGTGAGAGCGGTTCGTCACGGCGCGGTCTGACGCCGACACTCCGCGCGATTTCCGCCGCAACGGCGGCCCAGTCCCCGGCCGCGGCCGGATGCGCGGCCCCGGCACCGGCCCTGGCCCCGGCACCGGCCCGCGTCCCCGTCACGAAACGCCTCTTCGGGAGATCGCGTCGATCGCGCCCGGCTCCGGGAAGTGGCGCCGTTCCGCGGCTGCCATCACCAGCTCCGCGACCGCGTCCGCCGCTCCGGGCCGTGCCAGGGACCGGGCCGCCGCCGCCATCGCGGCGCATTGCGCCGGATCGTCGAGGATCGATGCGGCGGCCAGCAGCGCCCCAGCGTCGAATGCTTCGTCCTCCACGAGGCGCGCCGCCCCGGCCCGGACCATCTCTTCCGCGTTGCGCCGCTG
>PMIQ01000051.1:0-8347 GCA_003157175.1 Chloroflexota bacterium | reverse complement strand
TTGCGCAGGAACCGTTCCGGGCGGTACCGATCTCGCAACCCCGCCGGCAGCGCTTCTCTCGCCGCGACCGCCGCGTCGAACCCGGCGTCGCCGGTCACATGCAGGACATGCACCTTTTCGACCAATCGGGGCAGGGCTTCGCCGACGGCCAGATTGAAGCGCCGCACCGCCTGCGACCCGCCGAAGATCAGCAGAAGTCGGTCGGCCGGTCCCAACCCGAGCCGGGCTCGCGCGGCAGAGCGATCCACGGCGCCGGGGTTCCGGATCGGCGTCCCGGTCAGGAAGCAGGGCTTCCGCCCGCCGATGGCCCGGCACGTCGCCTCGAAGCTGACCGTCAGGCAGCGCGCCATCCGGCCGGTCCAGCGGACGCTCCGCCCCGGCGAGACGTTGCCGTCCCACATCACGACCGGGATGCGCAGCAGCGCCGCCCCGACCAGGACCGGCACGGCGACGTATCCGCCGGTGGTGAAGATGGCCGCGGGACGCCGCGCGATCAGCAGCGTCAACGCCTGCGGCATCGAAACGCACAGCCGGATGGGATCGAGCACGGCATGGACGTCGAAGTCGACCGTCCGGAGCGAGCGCAGCGCCAGGAGCCGGATCGGAATCCCCGTCTCCGGCACGACCCNNCGGGCCTGCAACGATCGAGCTACTGCGAGAGCCGGGTAGATATGTCCTCCCGTACCCCCGCCCGCGATCAACAGACGCATTGACCCAACCTCGCTCCACGGTTTCGCGAGAGATAGACAGCAGGATCCCCACCGCCGCGAAGCTCACGATGAGCGACGAGCCGCCCTGGGACACGAATGGAAGAGTGATGCCGGTGACCGGCACGAGCATGAGAACGACGCAGATATTGATGATCGCCTGGAAGGAGATCCAGGCCGTGATCCCGGCCGCCAGGAGGCCGCCGAAGGTGTCGGGCGCCCGAAGCGCGGTCCGGATGCCGGCCCAGGCCAGCGCCACGAACAGGGCGATGACGACCATCCCGCCTACGAATCCCAACTCCTGGGCGATGACGGAGAAGACGAAGTCGTTGTAGTCCTGGGGCACCGGAATCCGATCGTTGCCGAGGCCGGTGCCGAAGAGCCCTCCTGCGGCGAGCGCCTCCAGGCCGCTGATGGTTTGAGCGCCGGCCCCTTGCGGATCTGACCATGGGTCGAGGAAAGCCTGGATCCGCGTCAGCGGGTACGTGCCGGTGGACATCACCAGCATCGCGCCGCCGGCGATGCCCCCTGCCAGCGCCATTCCGAGGTGCAGGATGTTGCACCCGGCCACGTAAAAGAGGGCCAGGGCGATGAGCACGACAACGCTGGTCGTCCCCAGATCGGGCTCACGCGCGATCAGGACGACGAACGGCACGACGATGATCCAGAACGGCACGGTGCCGTGGAAGAAGCTCCTGATCTGGGTGCCGCGCGTCGCCAGCCAGTGCGAGAGGTAGACGACCAGGGCGAGCTTTGCGATCTCCGCGGGGTGGATCTCGAAGAATGGGCCGATCTGGATCCAGCGCGACGCGCCGTTGGCGGAGACGCCGATCTTCGGGATCATGACGAACACCAGCAGCACCAGGGCCCCGACCGCCATCACGAGGCTGACTTTGCGCAGATACCGATAGTCGATGCGCGCCAGGACGATCATGGTCGCCAGTCCGGCCAGGCCGGCCGCGATTTGCGGCACCACCATCTGGAAGGTGTTCCGGCTGTTCGCGTACGCCTCGATGGCGGAGGCCGAGTAGACCATCAGGATGCCGACGGCGGCGAGGGCGGTGACGGCCACGGCGATCACCCAATCCGGATCGTGGAGCTCCCGCTTGGGGCCGCCCTTCGGTGCGAGGGCGTTCGGTCGAACGGCCGGCGGCCGAACCGGCAGATCCCGGGCGCCGGATCTCCGACCGCCGGCGCGACTGAGCCGCTCCAGCTCGACGGGCTCGTGGCGGCGACCGACGGGAGCGGCCACGAAATCCCTCATCGACGGGACCTCACGACGGTGCGGCGCCGGGCGATGGCATCCACCGCCGCCCGAAAGGCAGCGCCCCGGGCGGCGTAATCGACGAACATGTCGAAGCTGGCCGCGGCCGGACTGAGCAGAACCGTCGCCGGTCCGGCGGCGGTCTTGCCGCCGGCACCCGCCGTAGCCGGGCGTGAGGCCAGCGCCGCCAGCGCCTCGCGGGCAATCGAATCCGCCAGCTCGACGGCCTCCGCAAGGCTGCTCGCCTGCTCCACGCGGGCCATCCCGCTCTTGCGGAATAGCTCGGCCAGCGACGACCCCGACTCGCCGATCAACACCGCCGCGTCGGCCCGCTCGGCCGCTACCGGACCCAAACCGGACAGATCCACACCCTTGTCGCGCCCGCCCGCGATCAGCACGAGCGGCCGGGGGAATGTCCGGAGAGCCGCGATGACAGCGTCCGGCTGCGTCCCCTGTGAGTCGTTGATGAAGCGCACGCCGTTGACGGTCGCGACCTGCTCGAGGCGGTGCTCGACTCCGGCGAATGCGGCGGCGGCGGGGCGGATCTTCCCGGCGGGCAGACCGAACAAGAGTGCCACGGCGACGGCCGCGAGGGCGTTGGAGACGTTGTGGTCGCCGGGGATGGCGAGCTCGGAGATCGGCATGATGCGGCGGCTGCCCGCCAGCTGCGCCGCGCCACCGCCGGCCACAGGCAGCCGCCCTACGCCCGCGGCCACGATCCAGCCGTCTTCCACGCCCAGTCCGCCCGGCAGCGGCCGGCCGCGCCGGTACGTGACGACCGGCGCCCTANNGTATACACGGCCACCGTCGTCCCGCGAGAGAGCGTCGGCAGCTGGAGCTCGGACAGCTCGATGACGACCCGGTGTTCGGGCGTGAGCTCGGTCAGCCGCTCGACGAGCGGGATCCCGATGTTGCCGCCCAGGATGGCCGGGTGCGCCGGGTCCTGGGCCAGCAGCGCCGCGATCAACGACGAGGTGGTCGTCTTGCCCTTCGTGCCCGTGACCCCGATCGTCGGGCAGGGGCACATTCTCAGGACGAGGTCGGGCTCGCTCACCAGCGCAGGCGCCCCCAGGGGATCCGCGCGGTGGGCCTCGACCAGCGCCACAAGAGCAGCCCGCAGGCGGGGTTCGGCCGTCGGGAAGTCCGGGTTGATNNAGGGCCAGGTCGATCGGTCGCCCGCCAAGGGCTTCGATCGCCGATCCCAGATCGGCAGCCGTCCTGCCGTCGTAGACCGTCACGTGCGCTCCGGCATCGGCGAAGAAGCGCGCCATGGCGATCCCGCTGCGGGCCAGCCCCAGCACCGTGACCGACCGCTCGTCGAGCGCGCCGCAGCGGACGCCCGCGGCGGTCAGGCGATCGAGTTCGACGATGCTTCGTGCCACGGCTTGCCTACTTGGGGATCGAGTTGGGGATCGAGGAGACGAAGAGCGTCACCCCTAGCATCCCCGCCAGCGCGCCGACGATCCAGAACCGCATCGTCACCTTTTCCTCGTCCCAACCCCCCAGCTCAAAGTGGTGATGCAGCGGCGCCATGCGGAAGACGCGCTTGTGGCGAAGCTTGAAGCTGCCGACCTGGATGATGTCGGAGGCCGTCTCGACCACGAATATCAGGCCGATCAAGGGCAGGATCATGATCTGGCCGGTGAGGAGCGCCACCACGGCCAGCATGCCTCCCAGGGATAGAGCGCCCGAGTCGCCCATGAACACCTGGGCCGGATGAACGTTGAACCACAGGAAGCCGAGGATCGCCCCGACCACGATGGCGCACACCAGAGCGAGGTTCGGCTGGACGGGGGTGTTGAGCAGGGCGATCATCAGGTAGCTGATGAAGGCGAAGGCGAGCGTGCCGCCGGCCAGGCCGTCGAGACCATCGGTCAGGTTGACGCCGTTGCTGGCACCCACGATGGCCACCACGGCGACGATGATGAAGAAGAGTGCCCCTACCTCGAAACCACGGTCGGTGAACGGGATCTGGACGACCGAGGTCAATTCCACGTCGCCGACGAACGGGATGCGGACGCCGTTGAAGCCGAAGTGGTTCTGGACGTAGATGGCGACGCCGATTGCCACGACTGTCTGCCACACGATCTTCTGGCGGCCCCTGATGCCGATGCCGGTGCGGGCATTCAGGAAGTCGTCGGCCGCGCCGAGAACGCCGACGAGCGCGAGCACGACCAGGGGCGAGTAGGTCGAGGCGTCCATAGCGTCGAAGACATAGGCGAGGGCGAGGATGACGGCCACGAGCAGGACGCCGCCCATGGTGGGCGTCCCCTGCTTGACCAGGTGCGATCCGGGCCCCTCCTCGCGGATCTTCTTGCCCATGCCAAGCCAGTGCAGCAGCCGGATGTACGGCGGCATCAGGATCACCACGCAGGCGAATGCCAGCAGCAGCCCCTGGATGAACACGACACCGTGAGCGTTCAACGGTCATCCTCCACGGCTCCACTCGACGCCGCCGGCCCGGACCCGGCCGCGGCGTCGCCTGCCCAACTCCCCCGGTCTGCCGCCAGCGATTCGACTATCGATTCGAGCTCCGCCCCTCGCGAAGCCTTCACCAGGACCGCGTCGCCCGGCCGGAGTATCTCCCGCAGGACGGCGATGGCCGCGTCTCGGTCCGGCACCGCCACGACCGCCTCGCCAAGCGAGGCTGCCCCGGCCACGATACCGGCCGCTTCTTGGCCCACCACCACTATGACATCCGCCAGGCCGGCGGCCGCCGCGCCCACCTCGCGGTGGCTCCGATCGTGTGCCTCACCGAGCTCCCGCATCTCGCCCAGGACCGCCACGTGCCGGCCAGGGAGAGTGGCCAGCAGCTCGAGCGCGGCGATCATCGACGCTGGAGAGGCATTGTACGAATCGTCGAGGATAGTGAGGCTGCCGGCGCGCACGATCTGGTCGCGGTGAGGCGCCCCCCAGCCGCGGCGGAGCCCCTTGGCGATCAGGTCGAGGTCCAGCCCGGCGGCGATCCCCACGGCCGCAGCAGCCAGACCGTTGTGGACGCCGTGGCGGCCCAGGGCGGGAATGGCGATCCGAACCCGCCCCACCGGCGTGACGAGCGTGAGGCACATCCCGTCCAGGCCCGCCGCGACGACATCCTCGGCCCGCACGTCCGCTGCGGGCGCGAAACCGTAGGTCAGCGCCCTTGCGGCGGTGCGGTCGCGCATCCGGACCACCCGCGGATCGTCGGCGTTGAGAACCGCGACTCCGCCGGCGGGAAGCGCCTCAACGAGCTCGCCCTTGGCTCGCTCCACTGCCTCGATCGAGCCGATGCGCGAGAGATGGACCTCACGAACGGCCGTCACGACTCCGATCGCCGGCCGCGCGATAGCCGCCAGCTCGGCGATCTCGCCACCGACGTACATGCCCATCTCCAGCACGGCCGCCTCGTGCTCCGGACCCAGCCGCAGCAACGTGAGCGGCAGGCCGATCTCGTTGTTGGCGTTCCCCTCGCTCTTCAGGGTCACGAAACGCTCGGCCAGGACGGTGGCGACGGCCTCCTTGGTGGAGGTTTTGGCGATGCTGCCGGTCACTCCGATGACGAGCGGCGAGAAGCGCCGTCGCCAGGCCGCGGCGACGAGGTGGAGGCCGAGCAGCGTATCCGGCACGACGATCGCGGACGCGGCCCCGCGCGCCAGCCCGGCGCTCTCGTCCGGAAACTCAGACACGAGAAGCGCGGCGGCGCCGTGCGCCAGGGCGGCAGCGATGAACCGATGGCCGTCAGTCCGCTCGCCCGGAAGAGCGACGAAGAGGTTCCCCGGTCGGACCAGACGCGAGTCGACGGCGACGCCGGATATCGGTCGTGCGCAGGCAAGGACAAGCTGGCCACCGGTGACGGCGGCTATCTCGGCGGCGGTCAGGGGAATCGGCCCCGCTCCGGGCCGAGACTCCGGTTGGCGGGCTTCGGTCACCTTGCCAGTGTCGCACAGCCAACCGTGCTCGGTACCGGATGCGGCCGTCACCCCTCCGGCGTCGCTTTCTTTGTTCCTGGGGGCGCCGGCCCGTCGGGGTTGGGCGGGATCCGCTCGGTAGTCACCGCGTCCGTCGCGATCCGGCGGAACAGTTCGTAGGACTGGACGGGCATGTCGAGAACGCCCTGCTTGATGAGCGTGGGCGTCCCTTCGAAGATCACGGTGCCGATGACAAGGTCCGGCTGGCTGTGCCCAACCCAGCCGTAGAAGCTGTAGTTGTAGTCATTGACTTTCCAGCCACCCTGGCCGCCGTCGAGGTTCGTATCCCAGATCTGCGCCGTACCCGTCTTTCCGCCGACGTAGTAGCCCTTGATGTAGGTGCGCTGTGCGTACGACGGGACTACCGTCACGACGTATTCCATCAGATTGGTCAGGCTCTTCGACAGACTGGCGCTTATTACCTGCGGACCCGTCTGTGTGACGACCGCGGCCTCGCCGATCTTGGCATCCGAAAGGACGACCCGGGGCGTCACCATGATGCCGCCGTTGACCATCGCCGCGTATGCACGCGTGACCTGGATCGGCGTCGCCGCGACGCCCTGGCCGAACGAGGCGTTGGCGAGGTCGATCTTCGCCCACGGGTCGACGCTGGGATCGCGCGCTATGCCGGATACCTCTCCGGCGACGTCGATCCCGGTCTTCTGGCCGATCCCGTAGTTGTGCCACGTCTGGTACAGCACCTTGGAGGCAGCGGCCGTGGTCTTGCCGAGCCGGAAGGCCACCTGCGACAGGCCGACGTTGCGGGAGTAGGCCACCATGTAGGCGAATGTCCGCCAGCCCTTGGCTTTGCGATCGGCGTCGGCGACTTCCTGGCCGTCGGGCAACTTGAGGACGCCGTAGTCATCGATCGGGGTCGTCAGCAGCGTCGTCCTCGTCTGCAGGGCAGCGGAGGTCGTCAGCATCTTGAGTACCGATCCCGGTTCGTAGGCCCTGGTGACGACCGGATCCATGAACAGGTCCGGGTTCTGGTCCGCGACCTGGGAGTAGGAATTGGCGTCGTAGGCGGGGTAGCTCGCCTCCGCCAGGACCTCACCGGTCTTGGGGTCCATCACGACCGAGGACACTGTCTTGGCCTTGTCGGCGATCCAGGCGGCGAAGACTTCCTGCTCCACCTGGAGCTGCAGGCTGGCGTCGATGGTCGTGCGGATGTCCTGGCCGGGCGTTCCGGCATCGACGATCTGCGTTCCGTCCGGCCCAGCGACGGTCGGGTCGATCTGAACCACCTTGGGCCGACCGGCTAGAACTGAGTCGTACTTCTGCTCGATCCCGTATTGCCCCTGGCCGGCGGCATTCACGAAGCCGAGGAGCTGGGAGGCCAGCGAAGTGTTCGGCGCCCCGCCGGCCTGCGGATAGACGCGGACCGGCTGCTCCTCGAACGAGATGCCCGGCAGGCCGCCGGCGGCTATGTCCTTGCGCATCTCCTGAACCACGTCCGAGCTCACATCGGTCGCGAGAAGGACGTAGTAGGACTCGCTGGCCATCGCGGTCCGGATCTTGCCCGCGTCCTCGTCACTCAGGGAGAGATAGTCGGCCAGGGCGTCGGTCGTGTGGACCTTCTGGGCGTCCGTGAGGTCGTGCGGGTCGCCGATGACGCGATACAGGTTGATGGTCTGGGCGAGCACGATCATCCCGGTCCGATCGTAGATCGTGCCCCGCTGCTGCGGAATCGTCTCCGTCTGGATCGTCCCCTGGGCGGCAATCTGCGTCAGGTTCTGTCGCTGGCCGATCTGCCAGTAGGCCAGGCGCGCCGTCATGCCGGTCGCGACAACGATCACGGCCAGCAACATCAGGAGGAGGCGGGCCCGAGAGTCGGTTCGGCCGAGCATCTGTCCCGCCTCCTAGCGGGCCGGCAGGACTACTGGCGCGGGCAGCTGGCTCAAGCCGTCGGCAACAGCCTGGCGGGTAATTGCGGATTGGCGACCGACGCGGCCGATGTCGGAGGCGATCTGCTGCTGCTGGTTCTGGAGCTGCAGGTAATCCTCGTTTAGCACGGCCATGTCGTAGCCGCTGGTCGAGACGCGAACTGTCTGGACGAGCGAGAAGAAGCTGAGCAGGAAGGCAACGACGATCGCGCCCATGATGAAACCCACTGTGCGTGGACGGCGGTTGGCGCGCATGGCCACGCGGGACCGCCGGCGCGGAAGCGCTGGCGCCTGGGGGCGGAGGAGGGGGGCCTCTAGGCGCCGGCGCGGAAAGAACGTGGAGCGCGGCCGAGCGCCCTCGTAAACGGCCATCTAATCGATCCCTTGAAGCTGGAGCCAGTGGCCGGCCGCCCCGCGGCTGGCCGGCCCGGCGCTCCAGGGCTGTTCGGTCTGGGAAGAATCGGACTCGACCAGCCACTGGACGATGCCAGCGGGTCGATCCGCCCGATCGTGCAGCTCGCGCAGCTCGTTTAGCTCGTGCTGGCG
>PMIQ01000183.1 GCA_003157175.1 Chloroflexota bacterium | reverse complement strand
CCCGGATCGCCGGGGATCCTCTCCTCGAGGGCGACGTCTTGGGCGTTGCCGAGCCTGGCCTGGCAGTCGATCAGGCCGTAGATCTGGCGGGCGTCGCGCTCGGCCTGGGCCACGAGCGGCGCCACTCCCTGGCTCGGGGCGTAGGCGGCGATAGCGGTCAGGAGCGCGGCAAGCTCGGCGTTGCGGCGCTGCGCATCGGCGGCGATGCGGTTGTGGCTCTCGGCCAGACGGGCCAGCTCGTCGTCGCCGGTGAGATGGATCGGCGGGCTGGATTCGCCGGCCGCCACGCGCTCGACCGCGGTGGTGATACGGCGCAGCGGCGCCGTCAGGCTGCCCACGAGCAGGGCGGCCGCGAGCAACCCGAAGAAGCCGGCCCCGGCGATGGCAAGGGCGAACAGACTGGTCACGGCCCGCTCGTTGCTCTCCCANNTTGGGCCGCCGGGACGACTTCAGCCGGTCGGTCGGATTCGGCCACCGGCGGCTCAGGCGTCGTCACGGCTCGCGACCAGGCGGTAGCCGACCCCGCGGACCGTCAGCAGGTGGACCGGCTTACCGGGCTCGACCTCTACCTTCTGGCGCAGCCGGCGTATCGAAACCCAGACGTAGGAGGCATCGGCTTCCTCGGTTTCGGCCCAGCCGCGGGCCAGGAGAGTCTCGGTCGTGACGACCTCGCCGAGATTGGCCGCCAGGGTTTGGAGCAGCCGCGACTCCGTGGGGGTCAGCTGAACCTCGGCGCCCGCCACCGTCGCGGCGCGGCGATGGAGGTCGAGCGTCAAATTCGGTCCCAGGACCAGCGACTGGCGTGGGATTCGGTCGCCCAGCCGGCGCAGGACACGCTGGATACGGGCCCGCAACTCGGGGTAGTGGTACGGCTTGGCGACGTAGTCCTCGGCGACCTCGTCGAGCAGTCGAGCCTTGCTGTCGGCCGTGTCGATGGCGGAGAGGACGATGATCGGCAGATCCGCCTCGGCCTTGATCCGCCGCGCCAGGGCCAGGCCGTCGATGCGCGGCATCATCAGGTCCAGCAGGATCAGGTCCGGCCAGCCGGCTTCCAGGCGGCGCAGCGCCTCCTGACCGTCGCGCGCAGTGGCCACGTCGTAGCCGTCGTCGCGCAGCTGCTCGGCCAGCACGACGAGCAGGTTCGCATCGTCGTCGACGAGCAGAATCCGTCGCGGCCTGTGCTCGATCATTCGCTCTTCTTGCCTCCCCGTCAGAGCGCCCTGGGCTGTGGCGAGTATAGGTGCGGACGTGGCGCGGCGACGGGCGGCGACCTACTCCGCCTTCGGGTCGAAGTAACGGCAGCGAGGGGCGAGCGGACAGTGCTCGCAGTCGGGGCGCTGGGCGTGGCAGGTTCGGCGGCCGTGGGTGATCAGCGAGACGTGAGCCTCGTACATCTGCTCCGGCGCCAGCATCGCCAGGTACATGTCGTGGGCCTCGTCCGGGTCCGCCCTGGGCGGAATCAGGCCGATGCGCTGGCTCACGCGCAGGACGTGGCGATCCACCGGCATCAGCGGCGTGCCGAAGCTGAACAGCAGCACCACAGAGGCCGTCTTCTTGCCGATGCCGGGGATGGCGGCCAGCCAGTCGCGGGCCTCCAGTGGCGGTTTCGCGGCCAGGAACTCGAGCGAGTAGCTGCCGCCGTTGGCGCGCAGCGCGTTCAGCGCGGCAGGGATGCGAGGCGCCTTCTGGTTGGCCAGGCCGCCGGGGCGGATCACGTCCGTTAGCTCGGCAAGGGGCGCGGCTTCCACCGACGACCAGTCCGGCGGGGGCATGTCCGGCAGGCCGCGGCCGCCCCAGCCGGGCAACGCGCGAGGTTCCGTCGGCGCGCCGGCCGGAATCGGCGCGGAGGACGGATAGGCGGCCCGGAGCGCCTCGAACGCGACCTCGGCATTGATGTCGGCGCTGTTGGCGGACAGGATCGTCAGCACCAGCTCGCTAACCGGGTCCAGGCGGGGCTGCCAGACGGGCCGGCCGTTGGCTTCGGCCAGTCGATCGAGGACGAAGGCGACGAGGCCAGGACGTCTTGCGTCGAGCCGGCGGGCCCAGGCGCGGGCGACCTGCTCGGGTCCGAGCTTTCGGCGGCGCGGGACCGATTTCGGCTTCGATTTCGCCGGCGCCGCCGGACCGGCCGGCTTCGCCGTCGAACCGGCTATAGTCCTCGGGCTCACGCCGGCGACCCCAGCCTGTCGGCGACAAGAGCGCCGACGGCCACGAGCCGGGCGAGCCTCTCCCCGGCGGAGGTGACCAGCGGCGCGGCCTCCGCCATCGCGTCGCGCAGGGCCATCGGCCGGTCGACCACCGGAACGGCGACGCAGCCATGGGCCGCCAGAACCGCTGCCCCCTCGGCGGTCACACTGCCGCCCACCGCCAGGCACGGAACCCCGGCCGCGGCCGCGCGCTTGGCGACGCCCAGCGCCGTCTTGCCGAACGCGGTCTGCGCATCGACTTGACCCTCTCCGGTGATCACGAGGTCTGCAACCGCAAGGCGGGCATCGAAGCCCGTCTCCTGCATCACCAGCTCCACGCCGGGGATCAGCTCGAAGGACCGGAGATGGGGAGCCAGGCACATCAGCCCGAAGCTGGTCCCGCCGGCGGCCCCGGCGCCGGACCTGTTACGTGCCTGCACGCCGGCCGCGGCCTCGAGCAGGTCGGCATAGTAGGCCAGCCAGGCCTCGAGGTTCGCGATGTCGTCGGGCCAGGCGCCCTTCTGCAGGGCGTAGACGGCGGCCGCTCCCTGCTCGCCAAGGAGTGGATTCGTGACGTCGCACGCGACGCGCAACTCCAGCTCCGAAAGACGTACGTCCAGGCTCGCCAGATCCACCGCCGCCAGATCGGGGACCGGCCCGGGGAGTGGCTGCGGGGAGCCGCCGCGATACCAGACTCCCACTGCCCGCAGCAGCCCAGCGCCCCCATCCGTGGTGGCGCTGCCGCCGACGCCCATGACCACATGCCGAACGCCCGCGTCGAGGACCGCCCGCAGGATCTCGCCCGTCCCTTCGGTCGTGGCCGCGAGCGGCGCCCGCGGCTCGTCGGCGGGGAGGCGCGACAGCCCCGACGCCTCGGCCAGCTCCACCGCGGCCCTCTCCCCGTCGAGGGATCGCAGCCACCGCGCGGTCAGCGGCCGGCCCAGGGCGTCGTGGGCCGGGCACCCCTGCCATTCCCAGCCGCCACTCTCGGCGATCGCCGCGAGCGTGCCCTCGCCGCCGTCTGCCAGCGGGGCCAGGATCAGCTCGTCGCCCGGGCGAGCCCGCGACCAGCCCGAAGCCAGGGCCCGCGCCACCTCAACGGAGGTCAGCGAACCCTTGAAGGAATCGGGGGCGAGCAACACTCGCAGCCGCCGAGCGTCGTTCATGAGGCGACTACGCCTCGACCCAAGGGTTGAGTTCCGACGCCGCGTCGTCGCCCACAGCCCCGGTCCCGGAGGCCGCGCCATGGGCCGCCCCGCCGCCCGCGTTCACCGGCCCGGCGGCCAGACGGCGCCTCTCCAGGTACTCGGGGATGCGGATCATCGGTGGCCGCTCGTGATCGGCCAGCTCCATGACCTCCAGCCCGAGCTTGCCCCCGCCCGACCGTGGCAGCTTCATCGTCGAGCCGAGCTCCGCGAACAGACTCGTCTTGTGCTTCTCTTCGAGGCGCTTCATGACGGCCTGGATGATGACGAAGCTCATCCGCGACAGACCCTCGAGCTCCTGGTTGCGGTGGACCCGCCGCTCCAGGTCCACCTGGCCGAGCCCTTCCAGCCCGCACCTTTCCGAGACGTCGATCAGGTGACCGATCTCGACCGCGTAGCTCGTGAAGAACGGGATCGTCTCCAGTAGGCTCCGGCGCCCGGCGTACTCGCCGGAGAGCGGCTGGATCAAGCCGGACAGCTCGGGGTAGAAGAGGTTGATGAGCGGCCGCGCGACCAGCTCGGTGACTCGCCCGCCGCCGCCCTCCTTGAGCACGCCGCCCTCGACGATCGGCCGGCGGTAGTAGCCCTTGACGTACTGCAGCCGCTCTTCGGCGATGAGCGGGCCGACGGTTCCGTAGACCATCCGCGGATGCCAGTTGCGCACGTCCGTGTCGGCCCAGACGACGATGTCGCCGCACGTCTCGTACAGGCTCTTCCAGAGCGCCTCGCCTTTGCCGCAATAGCTGCCGTAGCGGGTCAGAACCTGCGAATGGATCGCGACCCGAGCGCCCTCGCCGGCGGCAATCTCGCAGGTGCGGTCGTCCGAGTCGGAGTCCATGACCAGGAGCTCGTCCACCAGTGGGTGGCGCTCCATCAGGTCCCGTCGAGCCCGGCCGACGATGGTCCCGATCGTCTCGGCCTCGTTGAGCGCCGGCAGCACCAGGCTGACGGTCAGCCCGGCCTGTTGCTTGAGGTGGACCAGCCGGTCGAGGTCGGCGAACTCGCGATGATGGAAGTTCGACTCGCCGAACCAGCGCTCGACTCGGAGCGGTACAGCGCGCGAATCGTTGGCCGCCTTTTCGGCCGCGGCCAGCGTCTCCTCCCGCTTGGCAAGCTGATCGAACGTGGCCTCGCCGATCGCCTCGCGCGTCTTGACGACGATCACCGTCTTGCGCGAGCGGGTCGCGACCGCCTCCGGCAGCGCGCCGAAGAGGAACGTCGAACCGTTGTCGCTCGCCGGGAAGGCCGCTGCGCCCATCACGACCACGTCCGCCAGGTCGGCCTCGTGAAGGATGGCATTGCGCACATTCGGCGCCTCGAGGACGGTCTGCTGCACGTGGCCGTCGGCGTGCTGGCGAATGAAATGGGCCAGCGCTTTGGATGCCTGAGAGCGGATGGTCGAGCTCAGGCCCGCGGGCACGACGTGCAGGGCGACGACGTTTCCGCCGCCGCGGCGGGCCAGGGCGTCGGCGAATTGGAGGGCCAGCTCGGCGTGGGGGCCGCCGCGGATCGGCACGAGAATCCGCCCGATCTCCATTGGCGCGCCCTGCTTGACGACGGCGATGTCGCACGGCGCGTCTCGAACGACCTCGTCGATCGTGGAGCTGAAGACGGGCGGTTCGGCGCCGGGCCTGGGCGCGGAGGGCTTGCCGCCCCAGCCGAAGACGATCAGCTGCGCGTCGAGCTCGGTCGCGGCCTCGATCACGCCTTCCGCGGCGCGCCGCCCGATGCGGACGACGGTGTGGACCGTCACTCCCTCGGGCGCGTAGTCGAGGACTCGCTGCAGCAGCCGGCGGGCCTGGCGGGCCTTGGTGGCACCCTCGCTGAGCGGCGTTCCCTCGGGCACCTCGACGATCCCGAGCACGGTCAGGCTGCCGTTCTTGCGGTCGAGCAGGGCCGCTCCGATGCGGACCAGCTCCTCGGCCGTCAGCGGGTTGGCGACGGGGATCAGGATTCGAGCGGGCAGCGGCGAGCGCGTCATTCGGCCGCCCGCTGCCGCGCTGTGCCTCCGGCGTGCCGTACCGTGACCCCGGCCTTCGCCGCCTCGGTCCAGTGCGCGACGAGATACGGCTTGAGCAGCTCGAACTCTCGCGCCTGGCGCTCCACCAGCTCCTCGGCCTGCTCGCCGGAGAGGCGCCGGCTCTCGATCACGAAACGGCCGACACGTCCGAAGTAGATCGGCACGAAGGCTGCCACCAGCCGCTCGGTCGGCACCTCGCCGAAGCTCGCCGAGACGAGAAGGTCGTAGAAGACGCGGGCCCACAGATCGTCGGGGAAGTGGAAGCCCGAAACGAGGTCCGAGAGCTCGTCGGTGGAGGGCAGGCCACCGCTGCCCGCGGTATCCTGGCCCGACTCCGCGTCCAGGCCCAGCTTGCGGGTCGCGGCCTCGGCCATGGCCCCCGCCTCTCCGGCCAGCTCCACCACGCTCTTGTAGTTGTCCGGCGCTAGCATCCCGCGCCACGTGTCGGCGAGCGTCAGCGATCCGGAGTGGAACTGGCTCAGCAGGCGCAGCGTGTTGACCTCCAGGGGCGCCGGATCGGCGTACCGCTCGAAGCCGTAGGCCGGCACGTCGTGGCTGCCGGATATCTCCAGCCAGCGGGTGGCGTTGTCTTTCGCCATGTCCAGCAGCGTTCCCACGACCTGGCGGAACATCGGACCCAGATCCGCCCCTGGGTCCTTGGGGTCGTGGATCTTGGCGCCGAGACGGCTCTGGCAGACGGCAAAGCCGCCGGTCAACGCGGTAGTCGTCATCCAGATGTCGATCCCGAACCGCGAAACGTCCGGCGTCCAGGTCTGCTGAGCGAGATAGTCGCGGATCAGGTCGCCGCTGACTCCGAAGTCGCCGCCGATCGGCTGCCGGATTCGATGGCCGTACAGCGCCCGCGTCACCGGATAGGTGACGGTGTTGGTGATGGTGCCGTCGTACTTGTGGCGGGAATAAAGGGGCGCAACGAAGTCGTAGCCGCCCTTCAATATCGGCCCCGCCAGCAGCTCGATCCATTCGGGGACGATCGAGCGCAGGTCTGAATCCACGACCACCAGAGCCCCGACCTCGAGTGCGGCGGCAATCTCGAAGATGGTCCGCAGGGCGGCCCCCTTACCACCGACGCCATCCACGTCGGGGTAGGTCAGGCTGACTCGATCGAGCCGATTCTTCGGGTGGACGAGCAGGATCTGCTCGACATATCCGGGTGGCTCGGTTTCGACGACCACCCGTTGCGTTCCGTCCGGCGAGCCGGCGTCGGCGTTGACCAGAACCGGTCGAAGATCCGGGAAGTACTGGACCAGACCGGCCTGGGCGGCGCGGACCACGTGGCCGATCGTGGCCGCGTTCCGATAGCTCGGGATGCCGACCATGATGTCGGCACTGCCGAGTCGCGCTATCTCATCCCGAATGGCAGGCGTCAGCACACTTGCGGGCATCCGGTGCACCGTACCACGCCGCTCGGTCGAGCGGCGTGGTACGGCCCGAATCCGCCGAGGCCCGATCGGCTGACCCGGCCGGGCTGGGGCGGTCGCTTCAGCGGGGGTTGATCGGCGCGAGAGCCCAGTCGCTCGGTTCGCCCGTCGGAATGTAGCGGCCGTTGCCGGCCTTGAACGCAAGCTCACGAAAGCCCAGGGCATGCCAGGTGAGGGCCAGCGAACCGATGGGCGGCCGAACGTATGGCGTGATCCGCACCAGGTTGCCGACCTTGAGGGCGCCGTCGAGCAGCCGCTTGCGCTCCAGGAGCGGCAGGTCGATCAGACTGGATCCGTCGATCCGCAACAGGTCGACTGCCACGAACGCAATGGGGCGGTCTCTGTCGAGCCGAGGCCCGGGCTCGGGGGGCCGGATGCGACCGCCGCCGAGCATCTGAGCGAAGACCTGGCCCTGGGTCGGCGTCTCTATCAACTTCGTCTCGATGCCCACCGTTTCCTGCGTCGGCTCGATCGTGAGATAGCCGTCCAAAACGAGATCGTCTGCTAGCGCCGCCGCGGCTATGGCCGAGGCAAGCTGGGCGAACTCCTCGGTGGCGTCGAGCCCATCCTCGTCGGTCAGGGTTGCCGTCGGCGATCCGCCCGCGCCACGTTCAATGCGAACGATGATCCGCACTCCGCTCCACTTCGGTTCGATGACAGGATCGGCTACGGATCGGTGGCCCTTGCGCCCGAAGGCCTGAGGGCGCCATTCGGCGGGATCGATCGGGGGCGGCGGGTCGACCTTGCGGCGCAGTGGCGACATTCGTCGATTCTAGACCCAGTCGGATTGGTGCCGGCGCCCGCGACCTCTTACCGGCGGCCGCGCTCCCCGGCTGCTACTTCGCATAGCCCGCGGGGTGGGCGCCCTGCCACGCCCAGGCCGATCCGATGATCTGCTCGAGCGTGCCCCGGCTCGCGTTCCAGCCCAGCTTCTCGTGTGCCATCTGGGGGCTGGCTACCAGGATGGGCGGATCGCCCGGCCGGCGAGGGCCCATCTTGACCGTGATCGGGCGGCCGACGACCGCCTCCGCGGCGGCCACGACCTGACGGTTGCTGAAGCCGCTGCCGCTCCCGAGGTTGCAGATCAGCGGCTCGCATGGCGCCGACGTCGGGCCGGTTCGCGTGTCCCCGGGATCCGTCGCCTCGAGCGCGAGCATGTGCGCCCGAGCCAGATCCACGACGTGGATGTAGTCGCGGATGCACGTCCCGTCGGGAGTGGAGTAGTCGTCGCCAAAGAGAGTCACCTCGCGTCCCGCGGTCGCCGCCTGCAGCAAGCACGGGATGAGGTGCGTCTCCGGGTTGTGCCCCTCGCCGTACGTGGCGCTCGCGCCGGCCGCGTTGAAGTAGCGCAGGATCACGCTCCTCAGGCCGTAGCCGTGGCCGTACCAGCGAATCGCGCCCTCGACGCAGCGCTTCGTCTCCCCGTAGGCGTTGATCGGACGAATCGGATCCGTCTCGACGATCGGCGTCCGCTCGGGCATCCCGTACGTAGCCGCCGTGGAGCTGAAGACGATGCGCAGCACGCCGGTCGTGCGCATCGCCTCGAGGAGGGCGATGCCCCCGGCGACGTTTTCGCGGAAGTACTTCGCCGGGTCGGTCATCGACTCGCCGACGATCGACTTGGCCGCGCAGTGGAGGACCGCCTCAATGCGGTACCGCTCCAGCAGCGCGGCCACGGCGGCCGTGTCGCCGTAGCTGCCGACCTCGAGTCGGGCCGCCGGCGAGACCGCCCCGCGATAGCCTGTCGACAGGTCGTCGAGGACGGTGACCTCGTGGCCCGCGACCACCAGCGCCTCGACCGAAACCGAACCGATGTACCCGGCGCCGCCGGTGACGAGAATGCGCATTCAGTCTCCTCTGAATCTTCGCAGGAGCCCTTTGCGGCGAGGCTCCGTGGTCGCTGGCGATGTCGATTCGGCCGGCTCCGCGCCTCCGGCAGCGGGATCTGCGCCCTCGCCGGCGGGCTCGACCCTAGGGTCGTCGCTCCCGGTCTGCCCCGCGGGTGGAAGCGGGTTCGGGGCCGCCGTCCGGAGCTCGCCTCCGGCCGGACGCGCGGCCGAATCTTGGGCCTCGGTTCCGTATGCCTCGCCGCGTTCGGCTGCGTTGCCCGCGCCGTCCGCCTCGACGCCCAGGACCAGAGCCACGGCCTCGCGCAGTGCCGCTGCCTCCGCGTCCTGCTCTGTCACCTCTTCGCCCGTCGTCGGCAACTTCGCCGGAAGGACGGGTGGCTCGCGCAGGCCGCGGCCGGCATCTGGCGACGCGGCGTCTGCCTCCGCCTCGGCGATCCACTCGGACGCGCGGTCGGCGGTTGCCAGCTCGGCCGAAGTCAGCTCGGCAGCCACGAGCTCGGCTTCTGCCTCGGCTTCCGT
>PMIQ01000231.1 GCA_003157175.1 Chloroflexota bacterium | reverse complement strand
GCGATCTCCTCTGTCAGCTCGGCGCGGCGGAAGACGTCGACGATGTCGATGGGACCGCCGGCGGCAGCCTCGGCGAGGGTGGCGACCGCGGGCACGCCCAGGACGACGGTCTCGTTCGGGTTGACGGGCACGCAGTCGTAGCCTGCGGCGAGCAGCGTCCGAAAGACCCCAAACGACGGCCTGGCCGGGTTGGAGGAGGCGCCTACGACGGCGATGCGCCGGGCCGATCCGAGCAGCTCGAGCATGCCAGGGTCGTCCAACAGCGGAACCGTGCCCTGGCCCTGTCGATCGCCCGTGGGGCGGCCCCGTGAAGATTCGTCGCTTGGATGAGGCTGGTCGGTCGTCATGTGGCTCCCCGCGTCAGGCCGACGGTGTCGGCTCGGGGGTGGCGGACGGCGCAGGCGTCGGCCGAGGCGGACCGTTTCGCAAAGCTGCCAGCACGCCCGCGAGACGGTCGTCGAATCCGGCCGGCACGGGCTTGCCAAAGTCACTCAGCGTGATCCCGCCGGCGGCGACGTCGAACATGATCGTGGCCGGCAGCGTGTCCCGGGCCGCGTAGCGCAGGATCGCTTCTCGCGCCGCCACGTCATAGCGCTTGAGCACGCTCACGACGAGGCACGGCTTGACGTCGGGCAGCGTCAGGCCGGCGTCCGTGTCGAGCGCGACCACGCTGGCGTTTCGAGCGCACGCTTCGCGCATGGCGCCGGTTCCGGTCAGGTCGGGCATGGCCAGCACCACGTCCGCCTTGGCCTTGACCAGCCCGCCCGCCACCGCCCGACCGGTCGCCGTGTCGTTCGTCCTGTTCGCATAGGCGACGGTCACGACGACGGCCGGGTTGGCCTCGGCGGCCCCGTTCCGGTAGCCGTCGGCGTAGTTGGCCGTTCGGGCGTCGGTCTTCGTGAAGCCGACCATGCCGATCGTGCCGGTGGCGGTGACCGAGCCGGCGACGAACCCCGCCAGGTAGCCCGCCTCGGCCTCGTCGAAGATGAGTCCGTGGACGTTGGACGGCGCACTGACGGCGATCGTCTGGTCCAGCTCGAAGAACTGAGTGGCGGCGTGACCGGCGGCAGCGTCCAGCACTGCCGGGGCGGCTTGCGGACCGACGGTCACGACGACGGTCGTGCCCTCGTCGGCGGCTTTCTTCACCGCGGCCGTCAGATCGGCCATCGAAGCGGGCGTGACGAGCGTTGGCGTCACGCCCAGCTGGCCGGCGGCATCCTGCACGCCCTGCCAGGCGAGCTTGCTCGGCGTGCCGTCGCTCGATTCGCCGACGGCTGAGATCAAGACTATCGACGCGACGGCATTGGTGGGGGCGGGAGTCGGCCGGACCGCCGTCGGGCTCGCGCTCGAACCGACGGTGGGCGTGATGAACGGGCCGGTGGGCGTCGGCGCCGGTGGATTGGAGAAGAAGCTGCAGCTCGAAACGAGGGCGGCGGCGGCGAGCCCAACCAGCGCGGCGACAGTTGAGGGTGATCGGGGGATGCGGCTCAACGGGGCTCCTTGGCGTTTCGGCGTGGCTCGATTGTACGTAGGCGGGGCTCCCGGTGCCGGAGGGCACCCGACCGTCTGGCTCGTGCCGGATGTTGGCCACGCGGGCGCGATGGGGGCGCACCCGGCCGAATACGAAAGCCGTCTGGTCGCGTTCTTCTCGGCCTCGGTTGGTGGCGGGTCGGCCTGAGCCACCGGCGTGGTGGTCATCGACCGCGGTTTCGCGCAGGGGATCGGATCGATAGCCGGGTGGGCGAAGCGCGCCGCGACGGCTAGCATGGCCACGTGACGGCGAAAGTGGAGGAGAACGACATCGAGCCCAGGGACGAGCGCATCGAGGTGGCCGACGGCCTGAGCCTGCGGGTGCTGCGCTGGGAGGCGTCCACGCCATCCGGCCTGGCGCCATTCCTGCTCGTCCACGGCCTGGCGTCCAATGCGCGGCTGTGGGACGGAGTCGCTCCGCGGCTGGCCGCGGCCGGGCACCGCGTGGCAGCCGTGGACCTCCGCGGCCACGGCCGTTCCGACAAGCCGGACGGGGGCTACGACTTCGCCACGATCTCGGAGGACCTGCGGGCGCTGATCGCCGCGCTCGGGTTCGACCGGCCGGTCATCGCCGGTCAGTCCTGGGGAGCCGGCGTAGTGCTCGATTTCGGCGTCCGCAATCCGGGCCTGACCCGAGGCATCGTCCTGGTCGACGGCGGCCTGACGGACCTCCGCGATGCCTTCCCGACGTGGGAGATCTGCTGGCAGCGTCTTGCGCCGCCCCAGCTCGTCGGTCTGCCGCTCAGCGACGTCGAAGGCTACTTCCGCCAGAACCACGCCGACTGGCCGGCGGAGGGGCTCGAGGCCTCGCTGGCCAACTTCGAGATTCGGCCGGATCGGACGATCGCCCCGTGGTTGACGCGCGACCGCCACCGCGCCATTCTCGAGTCGATGTGGGGCCAGCGAACCGCCGATCTGTGGGCCGCGCTGAGAGTGCCGGCCCTGATCGTCCCCGTCGACGGCGGCGAGAGCGACTGGACGAAGGCGAAACGCGCCGGAGCGGACGCGGCCGAGGCGGCGATGCGCGCCTCCGGCGTGGCGTGTCGGGTGGAGTGGTTCCGCGGCGACCACGACATCCATGCCCAGCACCCGGCCGAGCTTGCGGAAGCGCTGCTGACGGCCGATCGGGAAGGCCTCTTCCGCGGGGCCGTATCGGCATGAGCGGCGCCGCCCTGCCCCGTATCCTCACGATCATGGGCTCGGGCGAGACG
>PMIQ01000099.1 GCA_003157175.1 Chloroflexota bacterium | reverse complement strand
CAGCCGGTCGGCCAGCTCGGCTCCGCTCAGGCCGGTGCCGGAGATGTCGGGGAAGGCGTAGAAGGCGCCCTCCGGCCGAAGGCACGTCACACAGGGTATGGAGTTGAGGCCGTCGACGATGAGATCGCGCCGGACCCGGAACTCCTCGACCATCGCCGCCACGGAATCCTGCGGGCCGGTCAGCGCCTCCACCCCCGCCCATTGGGTCGCGGCGTTGGTGCAGCTGACGCTGTTGACGATCAGCCGGCTGAAGGGCGTCACCAGCTTCTCGGGCACGATGGCGTAGCCCAGCCGCCAGCCGGTCATGGCGTAGGTCTTGGAGAAGCCGTCGAGGACGATCGTCCGTTCGGCCATGCCCGGCAGCGAGGCGATCGAGATGTGCTCGCCTTCGTAGAGGATTCGACCGTAGATCTCGTCGGCCAGGACGGTGAGATCGTGCTCGCGCGCGATGGCGGCGATCTGCTCGAGGTCTTGACGGGTCGAGACGCCGCCGGTCGGATTGGCGGGTGAGTTGATGATCACCAGGCGGGTCCGCCTGGTCACGAGCGAGGCCAGCTCCTTCGGGTCGAGCCGGAAGCCGTTCTCCTGTCGGATCGGGCAGGCGACCGCCGTTCCGCCGACGTAGTCGACCATCGACTCGTAGATCGGGAAGCCCGGGTCCGGATAGATGACCTCGTCGCCCTCCTCGATGAGGGCGAGCATGGCGAAGAACATCACGGGCTTGCCGCCCGGGACGACGACGACCCGGTCCGGCGAAACGTTGAAGCACTTGCGGGCCGTGGCGTCGGCGGCGATCGCGGCGCGAAGCTCGGGGATGCCGACCGTGGGTGAGTAGTGGGTCGCGCCTCGATCGAGGGCCCGCTTGGCCGCTTCGCGGATGTTCGCCGGCGTGTCGAAGTCGGGCTCGCCGATCTCCAGGTGAATGACCGATCGACCGGTTGCCTCGAGGGCCCTGGCTCGGGCGGCGGCCTCGAAGGCCGTCTCGGTCCCGATCCGATCCATTCGTGCTGCGAGCCTCATCGCGTCACCTCTGTCGCTCGGTCGGCCGGCGCATTCCTGGGTTGGCGTCCGCTCGCTTCGCTCGGCGGCCCGAGCGACGGGCTGAAAGCCGTCCGGATCCCGGGTATCAGACCGAGCATGGCAGCGGGTCATACGCAAATCAAGTTCAGCTTCCTAGCTGAACCATGAAGGCGAGCTAAACTATCAGGGGGCCCGGTCCGGCCGATCGTGTGCCGGTCGGGCGCGGCGCGAAGGCGGAGTCGAACCAGAATGCTCGGCGTCTGGCGGTTGCAGCTACTGCGCGAGATCTCGCGGCGCGGCTCGATCAAGGCCGCCGCCGAGGCAATGAGCATCACCCCGTCGGCCGTCAGCCAGCAGCTGGCCATCCTCGAGCGCGAGGCCGGCGTGGAGTTGCTCGAGAAGAGCGGCCGGCGCGTCCGTCTGACCGACGCCGCCCAGCTGCTCGTCCGCCATGCCGACACGATCACCGGCGCCATCGCCGCCGCGGAGGCGGACCTGGCCTCGATGCAGCAACTCGTCATCGGAACGCTGCGGGTGGCCGCCTTCCCGACCGCGGCCCGGGCCATCCTGCCGTCCGTCATGACCGCGCTGAGCCGTCAGCATCCCGCGCTGCGCGTCACGCTGCGGGACCTCGAGGCGGCCGAGAGCCTGACCGCGCTCCAGATGGACGAGATCGACCTCGCCATCGTGGACGAGTACGACGAGCCGGCGCGGGTCTCGGACGGCGGCCTCGAGTTCTGCGAGTTCATGCGCGACCCGCTCTACCTGGCGCTGCCCCCGGAGGAGTCGAGCACGCCGAGTCCGGCGCTTCGCGCGAGCCCGGTGGCCGGCGCGGCCGTTCGGCTGTCCGACTATCGCGATTCCTTCTGGATCATGGACACCGAAGACAGCCACCTCGGCCAGGTGACGCTGCGGGCCTGCCGGTCGAGCGGGTTCGAGCCGCACGTTCGGTCCAACTGCAAGGATTTCAGCGTGATCATCGCCCTGGTGGAGGCCGGCCTCGGGGTCGGCATGCTACCCGGCCTGGCCATCCACGACCGTCCGGTTCGGGCCTCGATCCACCCGACAGAACCGCCGCTCGCTCGGCGGATCGCCTCCGTCATTCGCCCGGAGCGCCGTTCCCACCCCATGATCGTCTCCGCCCTGGCCGAGCTGGAGCGCTTCGGCGCCGCCTATGCTCAGCCCCGTCTTTCGTAGGCCAACGATCCAAATACCAATGGATTCCATGGCCTGCCTCAACAAGTGGCACGAAGTGTTAGGCCAATAGGCCCATCAGCCTATGCCATCTGGGCTGTGGCATTTCGACCGGGGAGCGCCAGACTGAGGTTGATCGATCGAGCGGCGCCGCTCTCCGAGCCGATCGGAAGGCCGCCGCGACACTGTTGGGCCGTTTTGGGGCGCCGGGGGCGACGCTTCGACGGGGATGGTCCCGGCAATGGAGGGTTTCCAGCCGATGGCGACACAGCAACTCGTCGCAGAGATCAACGCGTGGGACGTGGCCCAGCGTCAATTCGATCTGGCGGCCGAACGCCTGCAGCTTCCGGCCGGCCTGCGCAAGGTGCTGCGGGAACCGAAGCGAGCCCTCATAGTCCACTTCCCGGTGAAGATGGACGACGGCGAGGTCGAGGTCTTCACCGGCTACCGCGTCCAGCACAATCTTTCGCGCGGCCCCGCGAAGGGCGGCATCCGGTACCACCAGAACGTCGACCTCGACGAGGTCAAGGCCCTGGCGATGTGGATGACCTGGAAATGCGCCGTCGTCGGCGTGCCGTTCGGTGGCGGCAAGGGCGGAGTCGTGGTCGACCCGAGCAAGCTCAGCCTGCGCGAACTCGAGGGCCTGACCCGCCGCTTCGCCACGGAGCTGTCCATCCTGATCGGCCCCGAGCGGGACATCCCGGCTCCGGACGTCAACACCAATGCCCAGACGATGGCCTGGATTATGGACACGTATTCGATGAACGTCGGCTACACCGTCCCGGCCGTGGTCACCGGCAAGCCGATCCCCCTCGGCGGCTCCGAAGGTCGGACCGAAGCGACGGCTCAGGGCGTCGTATACACCATCCAGGATGCCGCGCGCCATCTCGGCATGGACCTGCGCAAGTGCCGGGTCGCCGTCCAGGGCTTCGGCAACGTGGGCGGCATCTCGGCGCGGTTGATGGCGAAGGAGGGCGCCACTGTCATCGCCGTCAGCGACGTGCGCGGCGCGATCTACCGCCCGGAAGGTCTCGACATCGAGGCGGTCAGCGCTCACAGCCGCGCTACCGGCAGCGTCGTGGGGTTCCCCGGCTCGCGCGACATCAGCAACGCCGAGCTGCTCGAGCTCGATACCGACATCCTCATTCCCGCGGCCATGGAGAACCAGATCACTGCCGCCAACGCCGGCCGGATCCAAGCTCGCCTGATTGCCGAAGGAGCGAACGGACCAACGACCCCCGAGGCGGACGAAATCCTCTACGCCAACGGCAAGTTCTTGATCCCCGACATCCTGTGCAATGCCGGCGGCGTGACCGTCAGCTACTTCGAATGGGTCCAGAACCTCGATCGCGACCTCTGGAGCATCGGGCACGTCAACGACAAGCTGCACGAGATCATGACCAGGGCCTTCGCGAGCACGCTCGAGGCGAGCCTGCGCGAGCAGGTCAACATGAGGACCGCCGCCTACCTGCTCGCCGTGCAACGCGTCGCGGACGCCACGTCGGTCCGCGGCCTTTACCCGTAAACTATTGCTTCGCTAATCCCTTTGCGGCCCCGACGCTCCCCCTCGCGTCGGGGCCGCTTCCTATCTTGGGTGCCGGCTACGGTCCCGGCGTCGGCGAGGCGGAGGGCACGGCGGAGGGCACGGCGGTGGGCGCTGCCGTCGGCGCCGGCGGCGCGCCGCAAGCGTAGTAAGGATGCAGCAGCGATGACGTGCAGACCTGGTATTGGGCAGCCGGGTCGGTCGAGCTGGTGTGGTCCGGGCCGAAGAACGGATAGGCGCCCAGGATCGAGATCACCAGGTACACGACGAGGAGCAGCAGCGGGTTGACCCGCTTGAGCAGCCACCACGTCAACACCACCAGCCCGAGGGCGAGCGCGCCCGGGAAGAGCGGATCGAGTATCGCCGCCTGCAGGTTGAGCCGGGCGCCGTAGATATCGACCGTCGGCACCAGGTTGACCACGACAAAGGTCGCAGCCAAGGCGCCCAGGACCATGTTTCCGAGGACTCCGGCGCCGACCAGAACCCGATCGATGGTGCCTGATCAAAGGATGTCGATGACGATGTCGATGACGAGCGAGCGGCCGCGAGCGTAGCCCGCCATCCAGGCGGTGTAACCGATGGCCACGATCACGACCGAGACCAGGACCATATAGATGATCGCGCCCAGAGGGTTCCCGGTCGCGCCGCTGAGCGTTGGGACCGCAGACCCGGTTACGGTGCCGCCGGCGATCCCGATTACGAGCGCCAGGAGGATCGGAGTGATCGTGCTCTGGCTCAGCGTGTCCCCGATGCCGGCCAGTGGCCCCATCAGGCCGGACTTCACCGAGTTGATCCCGTCGTCGTCGATCGCAGCTCCATTGGCCCGCCGCTCCTCCATGGCGGTGCCGTGCACGATGTTGCCGAAGTTGGGCTCCGTTTTGAAGAAGACCAGATGGCGCTTGAGAGCGACCCGGATCTCGTCATCGGTGCGGTAGAGCCGGCGGATGATGGGCGTCATGGCGTGGGCGAAGCCGGTGCCACCTCGACGGGGACGCCCTGCGGCGCCGCCAGAGTGAGCACCTCCCGCAAGAACTCGTCGCGAGCGGCGGCATCGTCGACGATCACGATCCGCTGCGCGCCGAGGGCGCGCAGTCAGCCGGCCACGACCTGGCCGTGGATCAGACGGTCGTCGATGCGGACGAGACGTAGGCTCACGCGCGCGAACCCCTTCGTCAGGAGACGCGGCGGGCGCGATGACGCTCCGTCTCGACGATGCCGCTCCGGCCAACTTCGATCAGCCGCTCGACCAGGGCATCGTCCAGCGCCCCGACGGACAGGGCGGCTTCCACGACCATCGCCAGGTTGACGCCGGCCACGCAGACCAGGCGCGGCGAGCGGCGTGCGATGGCCGATGCGACGTTGAATGGGGTTCCGCCGAGCAGGTCGGCCAGCACGAGGATGGGCCGGTGGTCGGGGCCGATCGCGGCGCGCAGGCTATCGGCGTAGTGGTCGGGAGTCTCGGTGGACGCGAGACCGACCGCGGTCAGATCCGGGATCTCGCCGCAGATCAGCTCGGCCGTCGCCAGCATGGCGGCGGGCAGCGTGCCGTGGCCGGCGATGACGATCCGAAACGAGCGCACTCGATTCCTCCGGGGGCACTGCTGCAAATAATATCACGACACGTCTTGCAGCGACCGTATTGGCAGTATACTCGGCGCACGAGGTTGGAACTGTCAAGCCGAGGCAGGCGTGACCGATCGAACGGCGGCCATTCAGACGGTCGGGTCCGGAGCGGACCAATCTGCGGCCGGCCAGCGCGAGATGCTCCGGCTTGTCTCCGAGTTGTACTACGTCCGCGCGCTCGGCCAGCCGGAGATCGCGGCGCTGACGGGGTTCTCGGTTTCCAAGGTGTCGCGGCTGCTGGCCGCGGCCCGCTCCGCCGGCGTGGTGCGGATCTCGGTGGAGGGCGCTCCGCAGGAGCCGGCGCCCCTGGCGCGCGCCCTTTCGACGGCTCTCGGCGTCGAGGTCTGGGTGACGCCGGGTCACGAGACTGCTCCGGCGCTGGCGGCGCGGCTGTGCGGCGTCGCGGCCGCTCCGCGGGTGGCGGCGGAGTTGCCGGCGGACGGCGCGATCGGGCTGACGGGCGGGTACACCGTCGAGTCGCTGGTCGCGGCGCTGCCGGCCGCGAGCCTGCCGCGGACCGTTGTCGTGCCACTCGTCGGTGGCTGGGACTCGAGCAACCCGCACCTCAACAGCAACGAGATCGCCCGACGAATGGCGGAGCGGGTGGGGGCGTCAGTGCGGATGCTGCACGCCCCGGGCCTGCTGGATGACGAAGCGACGACGGCGGCCCTGCTCGCGGACAGCGCGGTCACAGCCACGACCCGCTTCTGGGGGGAGTTGCGTCTGGCCCTCGTCGGCATGAGCGGCGCCCCGCGCCATACGCCCGGATACGGCACGGTGATGGATCGCCTCGACGACGCTGGGCGGAGCCGCCTTACCGCGCGAGGCGCCGTCGGCGACGTGGCAGGCCATCTCGTCCGACTCGACGGCTCGTTCCTCGCCGATGAATGGGAGCGGCGCACGATCTCTATCCCAATCGAGACCCTGCGCAAGGTGCCGCGCGTGATTGGCATCGCCGCCGGCTCGAACAAGGTCGAGACGATCGTCGCGGGGGCCCGCACCGGATTGCTGCACCTCCTCATCACCGACGAGCCTACGGCCGCCGCCGCGCTTGCCCTGGTCGAATCCGGGCGGTAGGCGGCCCGGACCGAGCGCCTGCGTGGGCCTGGTGCGCGCAGGCAGCACGCGCGCGCCTCCGGCCATCGGGTTGATCGGCGAAGCGTCACGGTGCGATTCTTCTGCATCGGACGGGGCTCGAAGGTGACAGCGACTAAGAGCCTGTGAATGAAAGTTCACGCTCAGGTTGGCTCGCCGAGATCCCCACCCTCTGTCCAAGAGTTGGGCCACGCGCCATAAGCCGCGAGGCGCCTCGGCTCATGGCGGTGTCACGTTTTCGCACGCCGTCGTTGAAACCGCATCCTGAATGTCAGGGGGCGGAGTGCTGTCGGAGCCATACTCAACGGTATCTCCAGTGAGAAACGCAAAGTGACTACTGCCTTGGATGGGGCCGTCGAAGCTGTGGACGCCAGACGAACAGTCGTCGAAGAAGAGCCATTCCGCAGTCACCGCCCCAATCGTTGTCGGGACGCTGATCATGACGGAACTGTGCGGCGGAACGACGAAATCGACTCGACCATTCGTTCCGACGACACGGACGATGCCGGTGCGATCCGTGTCGTTTCGGGCGAATGGCGGCCCGGAGTAGCGGGGCGCGCAAGCCGTCACTGCGCACAGGAGCACGACGATGGCCGCGACCTGAACGAGCGACTTATCGCGCAGCGCGAGCCGAGGCATGATCCCACGCCGGCTTGGTTGGCTTGCCCACCCGCGGATCATAGCCATTTCATTCACAGGCTCTAAGGCAGGCAGCCTGACGGTGGAGATCAACCAGAGCCCCGTCGATACCAGCCCCGGCCGCCACTTTGGCTCGTCACGGTCAAGTGGACGGTCTCCCACGAGCCGTGGCTAGCCGCTTTGCCGAGCCGTTCGGGCTCGAGGCGTTGGTGTGCTTATCAGAAGCTGAGCAGAGAGCCCCAACACTCATCTGTGTGGACTGGTAGCCGTCCAGTGCTAGGACTAGGATTGAATAGAACGGGGCGAAGCAGCCGCGCTCGCGCCTGTTCGGCGGGTCCGGGCTTGGCCGCCGCGCTATAGTCCCGTGCGTGACGCCGGCGCCGGCCCAGGCCGGTTCGGCCGAATGCGGGGGATTGCGAATGAAGGCTGACGTCCCGTTGGGAGCGATGGATGGCCCGGCGGCCAGACTGAGTGCAGTTGCCTTCGGCACGATCGGGGCCGGCTTGGTCCTCGCCGGAGTCGGTTCGATCGCGACGGGAGTACCCCGTCATGCATACAACCTGGCGCCACTCGCCGGACCGTCGGAGATCGGGCGGCGGCTGGGCGAGATATCGCCGTTGGTCGCGACCGCCCTCGCGGCCCTGGTTGTGGCCTCGGTCGTG
The DNA here is from genome assembly GCA_003157175.1 of Chloroflexota bacterium. GTDB lineage: Bacteria > Chloroflexota > Limnocylindria > Limnocylindrales > CSP1-4 > Fen-1039. The sequence continues at coordinate 14,624 of PMIQ01000099.1, read as the reverse complement.
ATGATGCTGGCGACTCGCAGGCTGCGTCCGGCCGCGGCTGCGGCGGAGTTGATCGTGCTGGGCGCGGCCATCGAGGTCTGTGTGATCGGCGCCATCGGACGGATCGGATTCGCGGACGACGGGTCGGTCCTGCTGGCCGGGATCTTCTGCCTGACCGGTGGCGCCGCGGTACTCGCGGCCGGTTTGCTCGCGGCATTGGTGTGTGAATGAACCCGCGTTCAGCCGCTCCGCGCCGGACAGGCGCGCGCCGCGCAGCCCCCGTGATCCTGGCCATCGACGCGATGGTCCTGGCCCTGTTGCTGGCGACGGGTCCGGCGGCGTTCGTCTGGCTCGACGGCTCGCGACCCAGCCCCCTTGTCGCCGTGGCCACGGGGTCGCCGAAGCCCTTGCCGGGCGGCCCCGTCGGTACCGGGACGGCGACCCAGGCGCCCTCGCCGATTGTGCCTTCGGTCACGCCGGCTCCGACCGCGACGATCACCTACGGCAACGGAACGTGGGCCCCCATTCCGAGCATGCCCAGGTCGCTCTGGGGCGCGTCGGCGGCGGTGCTGGCGGACGGTCGCGTGCTGGTCGTCGGAGGTTCGGCCGGACCGTCCAGCACCTCGGCGCTCGACACGGTCGAAGTCTTCGATCCGGCGTCGAACAGCTGGGCGGTGGCGGCGCCGATGCTCCAGGAGCGTGCCTATCCGGCGGCCGCGACCCTGGCGGACGGATCGGTCCTCGTCGTCGGCGGGTCGCGCGACGGTTTGCCGCTCGACACCGCCGAGCGCTATTTCCCCGATACCGGCACGTGGGTTTCGGCGGGGGTCATGAGCGCGCCTCGGACCCAGGCCACGGCCACCGTCCTGCTCGACGGCCGGGTGCTGGTTCTCGGCGGCGGCGCGCAGGGATCGCCCGGCTTCGCGTCCACCAACACCGCCGAGATCTTCGACCCGGCGACGGGCACGTGGACGCCGACGGCTCTCATGTCCACGGCCCGTGCCTCTCATACGGCCACGCTCCTGTCCGACGGAGAGGTTCTGGTGGCGGGCGGCGCGAGCACGTACCACGGGCCCAAGGGCACGGTCGTGGCAACGGCCGAGATCTACGACCCGAAATCCGCCACCTGGCACAGCGCGGCCAGGATGTCATTGGCCCGATACCACCACATGGCGGCGCTGCTCCCCGACGGGCGGGTGCTGGTGGCCGGGGGCTGGGCGCTCACGACGAACAGCGACAAGAGCCTCGCCTCGGCCGAGATCTACAACCCCGCGACCAACCGCTGGACGGCGACGGGCTCGATGGCCACGGGGCGGGCGCGCGGCAGCATCGCGGCGCTGCCAGACGGTCGAGTGCTGATCGTGGATGGAGTGGATCCGGCCTACCGCGTCATGGCCACGGCCGAGATCTGGGACTCGGCGACGGGCCGGTGGCACCTCACGGGTCGGCTCGGGACAGCGGTCATGTGGCCGGCGCTTGCCGTCCTCCAGGACGGGCGTGTGCTGCTGGCCGGAGGAGCGCTCGATGCCGTGGCCGCGCACGAGACATCGGTGAGCACGATCTTCACGCCACCGGCGCCGTAGATCGAAGGTGCGCCGCGCTCGACCGGTAGACTCGGCCTCGCCGCCGACGCCAGCCGCGGTGCGCGCCGAAGGGGCGTCCTCGGAGTTCGGTCGGCCGCTCGATCGGCCGATGGTGCCGGCGACGTGGCACACTGCGGTAGCAGAACGGCGGTGACGGCGTGCCCCAAGCCGGGAGCGTCGCCGTCGGGGCGGGGCTCATTGCAGGAGGTTCGAGAAGACATGTCGGAGCCATCGCCCGGCCAGGCTTCCGCCGAGGGCGGCCACGGGCAGAGACCGAAGCCGGGTCCTCTGCTCGTGCTGGTGGTCGTGGCCGCCGTGTGCCTGGTCTGCTCGTCGTTTGTCCTGCCGTGGATCCGCTGGGGCTTCCCCGAGCAGGGCATCGGCGACGCCGTCAGCTTGTGGGATCTCGTGTCCAAGGGGGACGAAAGCCAGTTCGGCGCCACCTGGATGCTGCCGGTCGCCGCCGGCATGGCCGCCGCCGTCGCCGGGTCCCTGTTCGAAATGTTTTCGCGTCCTGTGAGCCGGGCCCCGAGATGGCTCGCCCTGGCCGGTTTCGCGACCGTGGCCGGCTCCTCCTGCATCGGGCTGGTCGTTGGCGTGAGCGGCTCCGGGAGCGCGACCGCCGTCGCTCTGCCGGAGTCCATCTCGTCCACGCTCGATATTGGTTTCTGGGTGGCCCTTGGGATAGCCGTCGCGGGCGCCGTCGCGTCGCTGGTCCACGTGGGCGAACCGCCCAACCCGGCCCGAGAACCGGAGCCTTTCGCCCCAAGCCCCTGGGGCCCACCGCCGGGCATCCTGCCGGCGGGGTATTACCCGCCTGGGACCGACTGGTCCGAATATGTCTCGCGCGGCCAGGTTCCGCCCGGCTTTGTTCCGCCCTCCTACAAGCCGGCCGTGTACCCGACTCCAGGGTTCGTGACCCGCGCCTACACCCTGCCGGGCAATCTCTCGGGGTTGGGGCCGCCGTTTGACCAGATGCCGGGCGACTTGCCCATTGACTCGTCCGGGACGGCGGGCGACACGGCCGGGGCCCCGACGCTCGGTCATCTCGCCGTGGTCGAGGCGGGCGGCTTGAAGATACTCACCGTCGAGCCGGGGCAAAGGCTGCTCGTCGGCCGCGATTCGGAGGCGGAGATACGCGTCTCGGACCCCAAGGTCGGCCAGCGCCACGCGACGATCGAGCGACGGGGCGACGGCTGGGCCGTCCAGGACATCGATGCGGTTAAATCCACGCGACTCATCGATGCCTGGGGCACGAATCGTCAGGTTCGTGGCGAAACCACCATCTCGTCGGGGCAGCTGGTCGTAGGCGATGTGCTGATCACTCTTTACGCCAATCGGCCCTGAGCCGCGCCGGGTCATGCCGCGGGTCCAGCCCCGGCGTCAAGCCCGCGAAACAAATCGCCGGGCGCGTGGCGGCGCCGGGTGCCGGCAGGCTACTATCACCGGGCGCGCAGACGTCGCGGCCGGCCGTTCAGGTTGGCCGCCTCGCAACTGCGCCAGCCGTGCGTCCCGAGGGCCGTTAGCTCAGTGGTAGAGCCGCCGACTTTTAATCGGCTGGTCGTGGGTCCGAATCCCACACGGCCCTCCAACTCCTCACCCGGCACAGGGTGGGGCCGGAGGCGTCCCGCCTCGCCCGGCGCGACCGAGCCTCTCAGGCCACCGATGTCGCTGAGTGCCCCGCCGGCTCGTAGCGGCGGAGGGGCTGCGTCGCACGTACCACCGAGCGCAGAGCGGCGAGGTCGCCGCTGATGAGCCCGCGTGCCCTCGCCTGAACCAGAACGTTGCCAAGCGCCGTTGCCTCGACCGGGCCGGCGATGACGGTCACGCCGCAGGCGTCCGCCGTGAGCTGGCACAGCAGCTCATTGCGGCTGCCGCCGCCGACGACGTGGATGACGTCGATGTCGAGTCCCGAGAGCCGGCGGGCGTCGGCGATCGCGCCAGCGAACGCCGACGCCAGGCTGTCGAGGATGCAGCGCACGAACGCCGGCCGTGAGGATGGGACTGGTTGATCAGTTGTTCGGCAATGGGCGGCGATGCGGGCCGGCATGTCGCCGGGCGGCAGGAACCCCGGCTCGTCCACGTCGATGACGCTTCCGCCCGGGGGCAACTCGGCGGCCGCGGCAAGCAGCGCCGCGAGACCGGCCTGCCCGCCCTCGCGTTCCCAGACGCGCATCGATTCCTGGAGCAGCCACAGGCCCATCACGTTCCGCAGATACCGGGTCCTGCCGTCGACGCCCAGCTCGTTGGTGAAGTTCGCCTTCTGGCTCGCCTCGCCGAGGACGGGTGCGCCGAGCTCGACGCCGACGAGCGTCCAGGTTCCGCATGAGATGTACGCGAACCGCTCGTCGGCCGCGGGCACGCCGACCACCGCGGAGGCGGTGTCGTGGGACCCCACCGCGGTCAGGACGGCATCGCGGGGAAGCCCGGTGTCGGCGATGACCTGCGGCCGGATCGAGCCGAGCCCGTCGCCGGCGTAGACGAGAGCGGGCAGGATCGCCGCGGGCAGGCCGAGCTCGCGGACGAGGTCGAAGGCCCAGGAACCGGCGACGGGATCGAAGAGGCCGGTCGTCGACGCGTTTGTCGCCTCGACGTGAATGCCGCCCGCAAGCCAGTATCCGATGAGGTCGGGAATGAGAAGCAGGGCATCCGCCGCATCGAGCTCCGCCGTCCCGAGCGCGGCCGCCAGCTGGTACACGGTGTTGATCGGCAGGAACTGGGTGCCGGTCGTGGCGTACAGGCGATCCTTGGGCACGGCGGCGTTGACCCGCTCCACTCCGACGGCCGTCCGGCCGTCCCGATAGTGGTAGGGGTTGCCGAGGAGCCGCCCGGCCGAATCCAGGAGCCCATAGTCCACGCCCCAGCCGTCGACCCCGACGCTCGCAAGGGAGGGGGCGAGCCGAACGGCGCGGCGCAGACCCTCGGTGATCTCGTGATACAAGCGCAACACGTCCCAATGCAGCCCGTCGGGCAGCAAGACGGGTTCGTTCGCGAACCGATAGGCCTCCTCGAGCTCGAGGGTGCGCGGACCGACGCGGCCGACCATCACGCGCCCGGACGAGGCGCCGAGATCGACAGCCGCGACGGTATCGGTCACTGCCGGAACGCAGCCGCGACGCGGTGCCTGGTCTCGCTGCTCACGCACCCCACCCGGCCGCCTGGCCCCCGACTCGCTCCGCCGCCACCTTCTCGGCGTAGCCGGAGCGGGCGAATGCCGCCATGGGGTCGGGATCCAGCTTCATCTCGGCCCGCAAGTCTCGCAGTATCGGGCGCACGTCGGTGTCGTAGGCGTCCATCAACAGCGCGTGGGCCCCGAGAACGTCACCCGCCTGCTGCGCCGCCGCGAGCGCCTTCTGGTCGACCAGCAGCGCCTTGGCAGTCGCCTCCTGGACGTTCATCACGCTTCGGATCTGGCCGGGGATCTTCGGCTCGATGTTGTGGCACTGATCGAGCATGAAGGCAACGCCGCTCTCGGGACGGAGGGCGCCGGCTTTGACGCACTCGTGCATGATCCGGAACAGCTGGAAGGGATCGGCCGCACCGACCATCAGGTCGTCGTCCGCATAGAACCGCGAGTTGAAGTCGAAGCCGCCGAGCTTGCCCGCGCGGAGCAGCGAGGCGACGATGAACTCGATGTTCGTGCCCGGCGCATGGTGGCCGGTGTCGACGACGACCTTCGCCTTGGGCCCGAGAGCGACGCAATGGGCGAACGAAGTGCCCCAGTCCGGCACGTCGGTATGGTAGAAGGCGGGCTCGAAGAGCTTGTACTCGAGGACCATGCGCTGGTTCGGGCCGAGCCTCTTGTAGACCTGCGCCAGAGACTCTGCCAGGCGGTCCTGTCGAGCCCGAATGTCGTCCTGCCCCGGGTAGTTCGTGCCGTCCGAGAACCACAGCTTGAGGTCGCGCGACCCGGTCTTGTCCATGATGTCGATGCACTCGAGGAGGTGGTCGACCGCCTTGCGTCGAATGCGGGCGTCCGGATGGCAGACGCTGCCGAGCATGTAATCGTCGTCCTGGAAGGTGTTCGAGTTGATCGTGCCGAGGGCGACGCCCTCCTCGGCAGCGTGTCGCGCCAGGTCCGCGTAGTCGTCGACCTTATCCCAGGGAATGTGGAGCGCGACGGTGGGTGCGACGCCCGTGTACCGGTTGACCTGGGCCGCATCGTCGATCTTCTCGTAGGCCGTCCGCGGGACGCCTTTCTGCGCGAAGACCTTGAACCGGGTTCCGGAGTTGCCGAAGGCCCAGGATGGGAGCTCGATCCGCTGGGTTCGAAGCACAGCCCTCGCGGACCGACTGTCTGGAGCTGTCGAGGTCACGGTCTTCTCCATCCCTGCTACCTGGCGGACGCGCTCATTGGTCGCCGCGGGCCCTGGCAAAAGAGTCCGCCGGAGGCCCGCAGCAATGGTAGCCGCCAGCTTGCCACAGGTTCCGATTAGTTTCAATCTCCTTGTTGACAGTTCGATTGCTTCTCGTCTACTGTTTCAGGACCCACGAGCACTAGAAGGTAGTGATCCGCTGGCGCGACGTCGCCGAAGGAGATTCTGGCTGGATGGAAACGGGCGATCACAGGGAAGTGTTCGCGCGTGAGCGCCAGCAGCACATCGCCCGCAGCGTTGAGGAGCAGGGCCGGGTGCGCGTCACAGATCTCGCGGAGAGGTTCGCGGTTTCCGAGGTAACAATTCGCAAGGATCTCCGGACCCTCGAAACCGAGGGCCGGGTCGTCCGCGCTCATGGCGGCGCTCTCGCGCCGAGCAGGAGCCAGCCGGAGCGGGCATTCGAGATCCGCGAGCGCCTCCAGCGCGTAGAGAAAGACCGCATCGGAGCGGCCGCGGCAGCACTGGTAATCGATGGCGAAAGCATCGCCCTGGACGCGAGCACGACCGCCCTCGCCATGGCCCGGCACCTGAGAGCCCACAGTCATTGGGTGCACCTCACCGTCATCACTAACGGGCTCCGCATCGCCTCGGAGCTCGCGGGCGTCCGCGGCATCACCGTGGCCTTGCCCGGCGGATTCGTCCGATGGGAGGCGCTATCCGTTGTAGGTCCGCTGGGCGGAGGGCTGCTTGAGAAGGTGAATATCCAGAAGGCATTCATGGGGGCGGCCGGCTTCACTCTGGAGACGGGCTTGAGTGACGCGACCGACGAGGAGGCGCAGATGAAGCGCCTGATCGTCGCCTCGGCCAGCGAAGTCGTGGGGCTCGTCGATCACACGAAGTGGGGACGGGCAGCGTTCTCGACCTTCTGCCCCTCGGACAGGCTGACTGCTATCGTGACCGATGACGATGCCCCGGCCGGGATGGTCAACGAGCTGCGCCAGCGGCGGGTCATGGTTCATGTGGCTCCGGACCTCGAGAAGACGCCGTCGCCAGGCATCCGACGGCCATCTGGCTCGACCGCACTGGAGACCCCGTTATGAGCGAGGCCAAACCGATCGCCGCCGAGAGCGTCGCCGTCACGAGCGCACCTCCGCCTGTCGCGCTCGCCGCTGTGTCGAAGCGATTCGCCGCCACCCAGGCGCTCTCAGATGTCTCGCTTGACCTGCTGCCGGGCGAGATCCACGGGCTCGTCGGTGAGAACGGCGCCGGCAAGAGCACGGTCGTCAAGGTGCTCGCCGGCATCCACCAGCCCGATTCCGGCACCGTGATGCTCGACGGCAAGCCGGTGCTGATCCACGGGCCCGCGCACGCNNGCGGACCGCATCTTCGAAAGTCTCAGCGTCAACATCGATTCCTCGGCGATCGTCCGGGGTCTCTCGATGGCCGACCAGCAGCTGATCGAAATCGCCAAGGCGCTCTCGATCGACGCGCGCGTCCTCATCCTCGACGAGCCGACGGCGTCGCTCTCCGCGCACGAGGTCGAGCGGCTATTCGCCATCGTCCGCCAGACGCGCGACCGCGGTGTGGCCGTCCTGTTTGTGAGCCACCGCCTCGAAGAGGTGTTCGAGCTGTGCGGCCGCGCGACCGTCCTTCGCGACGGGCGCCACGTGATCACCGCCCCGACGTCCGAGCTGACGGCAGCCGACCTCGTCCGATACATGGTCGGCCGGTCAGTCTCGCTGTTCCCGAGGAGTGCCTCGAACATCGGCAACGTGCTGCTTGACGTCAAGGGGCTGACTCGGATCGGAGCCTTCCGCGATGTCACTTTCTCCGTCCGGGCGGGCGAGATCGTGGGCCTTTCCGGGCTTGTCGGCGCGGGTCGCACAGAGATTGCCCGTGTCCTGTTCGGCATCGATCGAGCCGATGCGGGCGAGGTGCTGCTTGCCGGCAAGCGGGTGCGCTTCAAGACCCCGTCCGAAGCGCTGCATGCCGGCGTCGCCTACGTCCCGGAAGATCGCCATCTGGACGGTCTGGTCGCCGGTTTCTCGATTGCGGAGAACATTTCCCTGCCGATCATTCCGCGCCTCTTCCCGCACCTCTTCATACGAGGCAATCGCGAGCGCAATCTCGCGGCCGGCTACACGGAGAAGCTGCGGATCCGCTCGACGGGCGTGGCTGAGCTCGTCGAAGCGCTATCGGGCGGGAACCAGCAGAAAGTGGTCATCGCCAAATGGCTGGCCACGGAGCCGCGGGTGCTCATCCTCGACGAGCCTACTCGCGGCGTCGACATCGGCGCGAAGGTGGAGGTCCATCGGATCATCTCGGACCTGGCCGCCGCCGGGATGGGGATCATCCTCATCTCCAGCGAGCTTCCGGAAGTCCTCGCCATGAGCGACCGAATCATCGTTCTCCACGAGGGCCGAAAGACGGCCGAGATCTCGCGAGCCGAGGCTTCCGAGGAGAAGGTTATGTTCGCAGCGACAGGGCAGAATGCGGAGGAGACGCACAGTGGCGCTTAGCGCTCCGGCGAACGTTAGGGCACCCAGCCGCGTCGGCACCCTGATCGGCCAGGCCGCGCGATCGCGCGAGTTGACACTCGCCGTGGTCGTGATCTTGCTCACGGCGATCGTCGCGATCCTCGCACCGAACTTCCTCTCGTCGTCCAACGTGATCTCGGTCACGGCGCTGACGGCCATCATTGCCATCGCGGCCGTCGGCGAGGCCCTCGTTATCATCACCAAGAACATCGACCTTTCCGTCGAGTCGACCATGGGTCTCGTCGCCTTCGTCGTGGCCGAGGTGCTGAAGGGGCAGAACCTTCCGGTTCCGGCCGCGTGGGCGATCGGGATCGGGCTCGGCCTCGCCCTCGGCATGGTCAACGGCCTGGTTATCACCATCTTCCGGGTGCCGTCGATCGTCGCCACCCTTGGAACGCTGAGCATCTTTCGCGGCCTGACCTACTTCGTGGCGAATGGCCACGAGATCAACGCGACAGACCTTCCGGCCGGGTACACCGACGCCGCGAGCCAGACCGTCTTCGGTGTCCCGCTCTTCGTCATTCTGGCCATCGTGGTGGTCATCGTCGTGGGCCTCGCGCTTCGGTATACGGCGCTGGGCCGCCACCTATACGCCGTCGGCAGCAACGCCGACGCGGCCGCGACCATCGGCATCCGCTCCCGATGGACCGTTTTCATGGCGTTCGCTCTGAGCGGCATGCTCGCCGGCGTCGCTGGTGTGTTGTGGGGGATCGAATTCGGGCAGCTCTACGCGTCGTCGGCAAGCGGCGAGTCGCTGGCTGTCATAGCCGCCGTCGTAGTCGGCGGGGTGTCGATCGCAGGCGGTTCGGGGACTGTGGTGGGCGCGGCCATAGGCGCCCTCTTCCTGGGCTTGATCAACAACGCGCTCACCGTGCTGAGCCTTCCGCAGGAGTGGCTCCAGGTGATCTACGGGGTCGTGATCCTGTTCGCCGTGGCCACCGATGCGGTCGTCCAGGTGCGGACACAGCGCGCAAGGGCGCGGAGCAGAACCCGATGACTCAAGATCCGCGAGCCGCGAGCCAGCAGCCGGATCCGTCGCCGGCGTCCAGCGCAGCGTCCGTCGCCGCCGGTGGCCATTCGCGGGGCGCCCTGAGCCGGGTGCTCGGATCCTTGTCCGCAGCAGCCCGTCTGGAAGTGTTCCTCGTCGTCATCCTGGCGTTCCTGGTCTGGTGGGGCACCCAGCTGTCCCCCTTCTTCCTCACCTGGTCGAACTTTGGGTTCTCCATCCAGGACGTGATGGAGATCTCGATCATGGCCCTGGCCATGACTCCGATCATCATCACGGGTGAAATCGACCTTTCGGTCGAGTCGATGGTGGGGCTCTCCGGCTGCGTTTTGGGATGGCTGTGGGCCTCGGGCGTGCCCCTCGAAATCGCTATCCCTCTCGTGCTCATCGTTGGNNCGCGGGCTCGCCCATGTCGTCCTGGGATCGAATGTCATCAGCAACTTCCCGGACGATTTCACCAATTTCGGCTTCGGCTATCTGCCGGGCACGTCCGTGCCGTGGACGCTTCTCGTGTTCTTGCTTCTCGCTGTGGTCGCCGTCGCCATCATTCACGGGACCTGGATCGGACGGCAGGTTTTCGCCGTCGGCAAGAACAAGGATGCGGCCAGGTATTCCGGCGTTCGCGTCGCGGGTCTCAAGACGGCGTTGTTCGTCGTCTCGGGTGTGGTCGCGGCGTTTGCCGGCATAATTCTCACGGCGCGGACCTCGACCGCCAGTCCGGATAACGGACTCAACATGACATTGGCCGTCGTCACGATCGTGGTGCTCGGCGGCGTAGATATCAACGGCGGCAAGGGCACCGTCCTCGGGGTCATCCTCGCCGTCTTCATTCTTGCGACGCTCAAGAGCGCGTTGACCCAAGCCGGCATGTCGACCGACTACCAGAACGTGGCCATCGGGCTGCTTCTGATCTTCTCGGTCATTGCCCCCCAATTTGCTCGCCAGTTCCGGGTGTTGGTAGATCGCGTTCGTCTAGGTCGACACCGGCCGGTTCGCGACCCAATGCCTGGCGAGGTCGTGCGGTAGCGTTCGAAGGAGGAGAGGCCCGAAGTTGCTCAAAGCTCCAGGGAGGAATCGTTCTCTGTTCAACAACGCTTCAAGGAGGACTCGTTAGATGTTCCATCGCGCTCCGCGAGTGGCCGCAGGATTGGCCCTCGCACTGATCCTCACGGGTTGTAGCTCGTCTGCAACCCCGACCCCGGTTCCGGCCACTCCGGTTCCGGCCACCGTTGCCCCCGCCACCACGGTTCCGGCCACTCCGACGGTCGCCCCCGCTACTCCGACGGCCGCCCCGACTGCGACGCCGTGCCCGGCGGGCGCCTTCACGGGCAGCGTCGTCGTGATCCCGAAGCAGATCAACAACCCGTACTTCGATCTCGCCTTCCAGGGCGTTACTGACGCCCAATGCGACCTCGGCGGCACCGTGAGCCAGGTCGGCCCCAGCACCGGATCAGACCCGGCGGCGCAAGTCCCGTACATTCAGACTGCAATCACGCAGAAGGCCAGTGCGATCGTCATCTCCGCTGACGATGCCAATGCCATCGCTCCGGCCCTCAAGCAGGCCATGGCCGCCGGCATCAAGGTCGTCGGTTATGACTCCAGCCCGGCAGTCGGCGCCTACAACGTGTTCGTGAACCAGGTTGGTGTCGATCTCATCGGCACAAGCCTCGCCGACATGGCGTGCGACGAAGCTCCGAGCTGCACCGGCGAGATCGCCGTTCTCTCGGCCTCCCAGACCGCGACGAACCAGAACGCCTGGATCGCCGCAATGAAGACGACCCTCAAGGGCTCCAAGTACAGCAAGCTCGTGTTCGATGGCGTCTACTACGGCAACGATGACCCGCAGGTCAGCACGACGCAGGCTCAGGCCATGCTCGCGGCTCACCCGAATCTGAAGGTCATCATCTCCCCGACGACCGTTGGCATCGTCGCCGCGGCTCAGGTCATCACATCCCAGAACCTGATTGGCAAGGTCTTCATCACTGGCCTCGGCACGCCGATGTCAATGGCGGCTTTCGTCCATTCCGGCGTGGCTCCTGAGTTCGCGCTCTGGGCCGTCCACGATCTTGGCTACCTGGCCTATGTGGTTGCCGTTGATCTCGTCAACGGGAGCCTCAAGGGCGCCGTGGGCGACACGTTCTCGGTTCCGTCGCTTCCGGCCCTCAACGGCGGGAAGCCCTACACGATCATCGCCAACAACAACGTTATTCTTGGTCCTCCGTTTGTCTTCAACAAGGACAACGTCGACCAGTTCAAGTTCTAGCCACAGCTCTTAGCCACATATGCGCCGACCCCGGCCCACACGGCGCCGGGGTCGGCGCTTTTTGAGAGCATGCCAATGGAACGTATCGCCTTCACGATGAAACTCCTCCCAGGTGCCGAAGCCGAGTACCGGCGCCGCCACGCCGCTGTGTGGCCTGAGATGCTCGACGCGCTCCGGGCGGCCGGAGCTCGCAACTACTCCATCTACCTTCATGACGATGATCTGTTCGGCGTGCTCGAGGTCGACGACTTCGAGCGCTTCCGCAAGATGATGGACGAAGCCCCCATCAACGCCCCGTGGCAGGCAGACATGGCGGCCCTCATCGACCCCTGCACGGATCCGGCGACCGGCTTCCATCGCCGCCTCGATGAGGTCTTCCACCTCGACTGAGCGCGGTGCCGGCCACTGCCGTCCCGGCCGGTGAAACCAGGAAGCGGCGTGGTCTACGATGAGGCGTCGGCGTCGCGGCCTTGCGTGCGACGCCAATCACGAGGAGGTCAGCGGCGAACGTGGCGCTGAACGAACCATTCCCGGATCTCGAGGAGATTCTCGCGTCCATCGGAGCGGGCGGCGGTCGCGTCGGCGCCATCGACGCCAGCGAAGGCGCGGCCGGCAACATCTCCGTCTACGTTGGCTGGCCGATGGAGGTCCGCCGCCGGTTCCCGATCGTAGAGGAGATCCGGCTGCCGCGGCCTGTGCCGCACCTCGCGAACAACCTCGTCATCGTCACCGGCTCAGGCAGGCGCTTGCGCGAGATCCAGGTCGACCCGATCGCCAATCTGGGGGTTGTGCGAGTCTCGGCCGACGGGACCGCGGGCGTTCTCCATACAGCGGCGGGCCGGCTGTTCGAGCGGGTCACCTCGGAGTGGAACTCCCATCTCGGTGTGCACGACGATGCGGTGGAGCGGACCGGCACGAACTTCCATGCCATCGTCCACGCCCAGCCGCCCCGTCTCACATTCCTGAGCCACGTCCCCGAGTACCGGGACGAGGACTATCTCAACCGCCGCCTGCTGCGATGGGAGCCGGAAACGATCATCAATCTGCCGGCCGGGATCGGCGTCCTGCCGTTCATGCTCCCCGGCTCGGCGTCGCTCATGGAGGCGAACGTCAAGAGCCTGCGCACGCACCGCATCGTCATCTGGGCGAAGCACGGTGTCATGGCGCGCTCGAGCATCTCCGTGAAGCGGGCGGTCGATCGTATCGAGTACGCGGAGACCGCGGCCAGCTACGAGTACATGGACCTGATGACGGGCGGGCGGGCAGAAGGCCTGACGCTCGACGAGCTCCGGGCCGTCGTGGCTGCCTTCGACGTCGAGACGACCCAGGCTTGGCTCGCGGCTCCAGCGGCGACGGCTCCGAAGCCCAGGTAGCCCGTTCGGCCTACTTGCTCAGGTCGGTGATCGCGGCCAGCAGCTGCGCGTCCCCGGAGGACTGGAGGCTCGCGGCCGTCATCCCGCTCAGGTTGGTCGGGTCGAGCGGCGTGGCGCCGGTCGCCAGCGGTACCGTCTGGTCGGGCGTGATGCCCTTGCCGAAGATCAGGTGGCCGGACGGCGTGAGCCAATCGGCTATGCCGAGCAGGACCACCGATCCGTCGGACAGCGGGAAAGCCTGGAGCACGGTGCCGGTGCCGACGGTCGTGACCCCGACGATCCCGGCGCGGGCAGAGTCCTGCAGGGCGCCGGCGACGATCTCCGCGGCGCTGGCCGTGTCGTGGTCGACGAGCACTATCATCGGCAGCCCGGCGGTTTCAGCCTCCGTGCTCGCGAATGACGTGTCGACGGTGATGGGCGTGCGATTCCCGGACGCGTCCTGCTCAAGGTAGACATTGCCCGTCGTGAGGAACTCACTGGCGACGCTGCGGGCCTGGTCGGCCAGACCGCCGGGGTTTCCTCTGAGGTCGAACACGATCGCCGTGGCGCCCTGCAGCTTGGCCGCGTCGATGGCCTGCTTCATCTGGTCGGACGCGCCGTCGTCGAACTCGTACAGGGCGATGTCGGCAATGTGCGTGCCGGGCACCATTCCCCAGTCCACGATCGGCGCGGTCACAGTGGCGCGCGTCATCTTGATATCGACGCTGGTCGCGGCGCCGGGATGAATGACCGAGATGGTCACCTGCGTTCCCGGATCGCCCCGGATCACGGCGGCCAGCTGGTCGAATGTCATGCCCGAGGTGGATGTGCCATCCACGGCGGTGATCTGGTCCCCGGCCAGGACGCCGGCTCCCGCCGCGGGCGAGCCCGCGATCACGCGCTCGACCGTCAGCTGGCCGTTCGCCTGCGTGACCAGGACGCCGATCCCGGCGACCTTGCCGCTCAGCTGGCTAACTTCCTGCTGGTACTGCTGCGGGGTAAGGAACCGGCTGTGACCGGTGTCGCCCAGGGCGGTGACCATGCCGCTGATGGAGCCGTACAGGAGCTGCTGGTCGGTGATCGAGGAGCTCCCGACGTAGTTCTCGCGTATCTTCTGGACCGCCTCCTCGTAGATCGTGAAGTCCTTGAGCGGCTCTGCCTGCGCCGTCTGCTGCGCCGATACGGCAAGATGGTCGACGACCATGCCGCCGGCGAAGGCGATCATGGCCGCGGCCAGCACCGATAGGATCAGCGGCAGCCGGCTCGGCCGGCGGTGCGTTGGGGCGCTCGAGCTCACGAGCCGGCCGTCGCTATCGAAGACGAAATCGGCCGGAGACGTTGGAGACCAGACGGGCGACGTCGAGGACGGGTCGGGCGGAGGCGGGGGCATCAAAGGTGCGCCCGGCCAACCCTGCGGCGAAGGCTGCCAGCCTTGCGGCGACGGCGGCCAGCCCGCCGGAGCGGGCGGAGGCGTCTGGGGAGCGCTCGGCCAGCCCTGCGGCCAAGGCTGCCAGCCCTGCGGCGAAGCCGAGGGAGCGGCCGGTGGCCAGCCCTGCGGAGCGGGCGGCCAGGCGCCAGGCGCGGGCGG
>PMIQ01000202.1 GCA_003157175.1 Chloroflexota bacterium | reverse complement strand
CAGTCCATGCAGCGGGCGCCCTGGTCTCGGAGTGTCTTCTCGGCGTACTCCGGGTGCGTCTCGCTCCAGTCCTTGACTCGCTCGAGCGGCGCCCGAACGTGGGCCGGCTCGCGCTCGAACTCCATGAAACCGGTCGGCTTACCCATCGTCAGTTCCCCGCCACTCGGCGCGCGTCCATGACGTTCTCTTCGAACGCGGCCATCTCGGCCTCGTCCCGCGAGAGCCCCTTCTCGCGCATTCGGGCCTGCGCCTCGATGACGCGCCGATAGTCGTTCGGAACGACGCGGATGAACCGGCTGACGGTGGTGTCCCACTCATCCAGAAGAGCCTTGGCTCGCGGGCTGGCGGTGTACTCGACATGCCGCTCCAGCAGCCGGCGGATCTCGGCGATCTCGTTTGGGTCCGACAGCGGGAAGAGCTGGACCATCTCCTTGTTGCAGACGCGCTCGAAGCCGCCGCCGGCTGCCCCGCCCTCGCCGCTCTCGTCGAGGACGTAGGCGATGCCGCCGGACATGCCCGCGGCGAAGTTGCGGCCCGTCTTGCCGATCACGACGACCCGACCGCCGGTCATGTACTCGCAGCCGTGGTCGCCGACACCCTCCACAATCGCGCTGACACCGGAGTTGCGGACGCCGAAGCGCTCGCCGGCCATGCCGCGGATATAGGCCTCGCCGGACGTGGCGCCGTAGAAGGCGACGTTGCCGGTGATGACGTTGTCCTCTGCTACGAAGGTGGCCTCGCGCGGCGGGAACAGGACGATCTTGCCGCCTGAGAGTCCCTTGCCCAGATAATCGTTGGCGTCGCCCTCGAGGGTCAGCGTCAGGCCGTTTGGCATGAAGGCCCCGAAGCTCTGGCCGGCCGAGCCACGGAAGTGGAGCTTGATCGTGTCCTCGGGGAGGCCGGCGGCGCCGTAGCGGCGCGTCACTTCCGAGCCGAGCGACGTCGCCACGACGCGGTTGGTGTTGTGGACCGGCAGCTCCGCCTCGACCTTCTCGCCGCGCTCCAGCGCCGGGGCACACAGCGGAATGAGCGTCGTCGCGTCGAGCGAGAGCTCGAGCTTGTGCTCCTGCGTGATCTGGCAGGTCCGGCCGGTCGTCTTGGGCACCTGTGGCTGGAAGAGGATCCGGCTGAAGTCGAGGCTGTGGGCCTTCCAGTGGTCGATCGCCCGACGCATCTCGAGGCGCTCGGAGTGTCCGACCATCTCCTCGAACGTTCGGAAGCCCAGCATCGCCATGTGCTCGCGAACTTCCTGGGCCACGAAGGTCATGAAGTTGACCACGTACTGCGGATCGCCGCTGAAGCGCTTGCGCAGCTCCGGATCCTGCGTCGCGATGCCGACGGGGCAGGTGTTCAGATGGCAGACGCGCATCATCACGCAGCCGAGAGTCACCAGCGGCGCGGTCGAAAAGCCGAACTCCTCGGCTCCGAGGAGCGCACCGATCACCACGTCGCGGCCGGTCTTCATCTGGCCGTCGACTTCGATGGCCACGCGCGAGCGCAGGTCGTTGATGAGCAGGACCTGGTTCGTCTCGGCGATGCCGAGCTCCCACGGCAGGCCCGCGTGCTTGATCGACGACAGCGGCGAGGCGCCCGTTCCACCGTCGTGGCCGCTGATCAGGATGACGTCGGCATGAGCCTTGGCCACGCCTGCGGCGATCGTGCCGACGCCCACCTCGGACACAAGCTTCACGGAGATTCGGGCGTCGGGGTTGGCGTTCTTGAGGTCGNNGATCTGGATCTCGCGGGCGCTGACCAGGTACTCGCTCGTCACACCGAAACGACCGGAGGCGACCTGCTTGATGGCGCTCTTCAGCGAGTCGCCGTTGGGCAGGGCTTCGAAGCGGGCGGGATCCTCGCCGCCTTCGCCGGTGTTCGACTTGGCGCCGAGGCGGTTCATGGCGATGGCCAGGGCCTCGTGGGCCTCGCGCGAGATCGAGCCGTAGCTCATCGCGCCCGTCTTGAAGCGGCGAACGATCGACTCGACTGGCTCCACCTCGTCGACCGAGAGCGGATGGCGGTGGTTCGGCTTGAAATCCATCAGGCCGCGCAGCGTGCACAAGCCCTCGGATTGATCGTCGATGAGCTTCGAGTACTCCTTGAACCCCGCATAGCTGCCGCTCCGAGTGCTGTACTGGAGCTGGGCGATCGAAAGCGGATTGAGGAGATGATCCTCGCCGTCGACCCGGTACTGGAGGCTGCCGCCGGTGCCGAGTTGCTTGTGGTAGATCGGCCGCTTGGGAGGATAGGCCCGGTCCTGGCGCATCTTCACTTCTCGGGCGATGACGTCGATGCCGATGCCGCCGATGCGAGTCGGCGTTCCCGTGAAGTACTCGTCGACGAAGTCCTGGTTGAGCCCCAAGGCCTCGAAGACCTGGGCGCCGTGGTAGCTCTGGATGGTGCTGATGCCCATCTTGGAGATGACCTTGACGATGCCCTTGGCGATGGCCTTGCGGTACTTCTTCTCGGCCAGCTCGGCCGCGCCCGCGATCATGCCCAGGCGGACCTGGTCGTGGACGGTCTCGAAGGCGAGGTACGGGTTGACGGCACTGGCGCCGTAGCCGATGAGCAGGGCGAAGTGATGGACTTCGCGGGGCTCGCCGGACTCGAGGACGAGGCCGACAAGAGTTCGCGTACCGGCCCGGACGAGATGGTGGTGGACGGCCGAGACCGCCAGGAGGGCCGGGATCGGGGCTTCTTCGGCGTTGTGGCCGCGGTCCGACAGGATGATGACGTTGTGGCCCTCGGCGATCGCCTCCGAGGCGCGGTCGCGGAGCGCCTCGATCGCTTTGCGGAGCCCGGCGCCGCCGTCGGCGACCTGGTAGAGGATCGGCAGCGTGAGCGTCTTGAAGCCGTGCGGGTCGCCCGTCGAGAGGTGACGGATCTTCTCGAGCTCTTCGTTCGACAGCACGGGCGAAGGCAGCTCGAGCTGGTGGGCCGCCGTCGGGTCGGGCTCGAGAAGGTTGCCCTCGGGCCCGATAGCCATCTCGGTGGCCATGATTATCTCTTCGCGGATGGCGTCGATCGGCGGGTTCGTGACCTGGGCGAAGAGCTGCTGGAAGTACGAGTAGAGGAGTTGCGGCCGCTTCGAGAGCACCGCCAGCGCGGCGTCGTTGCCCATGGCGCCGACCGGCTCCGTGCCGGTGGCGGCCATCGGGTTGATCAGGATTCGGACGTCCTCGGCGGTGTAGCCGAAGACCTCCTGGCGGCGCAGGACGGTCTCGTGATCGGGCTCGATGACGCGCGGCGGGGGCGGCAGCTCGGTCAGCTTGACCAGCCACTCATGCAGCCACTCCTCGTAGGGATGCTCCGTGGCGACGCGGTGCTTGAGCTCGTCGTCGGAGACGATGCGCTGCTCGGCCGTGTCTACCAGGAACATGCGGCCCGGCTGAAGGCGGCCCTTGGCCACGACCTGATCGGGCCGAATATCCAGCACGCCCGCTTCGGACGCCATGACGACGCGGCCATCGGCGGTGACGTAGTAGCGGGCCGGCCGCAGGCCGTTGCGGTCCAGCGTCGCGCCGACGCGGATGCCGTCGGTGAAGGCGATNNACTCGTAGAAGGCCTTCTTCTCGGGCGCCATCGACTCGTGGTGCTGCCAGGGCTCCGGCACCATCATCATCAGGCCGTGCGCGAGGCTGCGGCCCGAGAGGTAGAGCAGCTCGAGGGTGTTGTCGAAGATGGCCGAGTCCGACCCTTCAGTGTCGATCGCCGGCAGGGCCTTCGTGAGCTCGTCGCCGAACAGCTTGGAGTTGAACTGCGACTGGCGGGCGTGCATCCAGTTCACGTTGCCGCGCAGGGTGTTGATCTCTCCGTTGTGGGAGATGTAGCGGTACGGGTGCGCTCTTGCCCACGACGGGAAGGTGTTGGTCGAGAAGCGCGAGTGGACCATGGCGATGGCGCTCTCGACGCGCTCGTCCAGGAGGTCCGGGTAGAACGTCCTCAGCTGCGAGGCGTTGAGCATGCCCTTGTACACGATCGTCCGGCAGCTCAGCGACGGGATGTAGAAGTCTCCGCGGCTCAGAATCGCCGAGCGCGAGACGGCCTTCTCGACCAGGCGGCGGACGATGTAGAGCTTTCGCTCGAATGCCAGGTCCTCGACCATTCCCTCGGGCCGGTCGATGAAGACCTGGCGGATGAGCGGCTGGCTTGACTTCGCGCTCGCGCCGAGGCCGGTGTTGTCCGTGGGAACCTCGCGCCAGCCCAGGAAGTGGAGACCCTCCTCCTCTACGACCCGCTCGAAGAGACGGAAGCACTCGACGCGGCTGACCTTGTCCGGCGGGAGGAAGACCATGCCCACGCCGTAGCCGCCCCGGCCGCGCAGCCGCACCCCGGATCTGTCCGCGACCTCGTACAGGAAGCGGTGGGGTATCTGGATGGTCAGACCGGCGCCATCGCCGGTGTTCTTCTCGGAGCCGGTGGCGCCACGATGCTCGAGATTGACGAGGACGGTCAGGGCGTCGCGAACGATGCCATGCGAGGGCCTGCCGGCGATGTCCACGACGAAGCCGAAGCCGCACGCGTCGTGCTCGAAGGCCGGGTCATACAGACCCTGGGCTCGCGGACCGCCAGTCTGCCCCACCTTGGATTCCATCCTCGCTTCGACTTCCTCCGCCCGTCTGGACGGGTGGNNCCGTGGTCAAGGTTGCGAAGGTTGCGAATGGGAACGATACGGCAACTTCGGTGCCCGGCGCACGGCTGCGAGGCCTTGGGGCCGTGAGACCGGGGAGGTGCCGGCGACCCTTTGGAGGAGGCGGTCCCCGCCGCAGTTTCAGGGCCGGGCAAGCCGCGCCACCGCGCCGATCGCGATAGACTTCCGACACCTCCCCGGCGCAGATAGGTTCCCGGGGGCCCGACGGTGAGGCGGGTGCCGCAACGCTCCCAGGCAACTGTCAGGAGGTCCAGATTGTCGCCACAGACGCGCCGAGGTCGAGCGATGCCGGCCAGTCGAAAGACACGAGGCCGCCCGGACGCCGGGTCCCATCCCGGACCAGTTTCCGCTCCCGTTTCCGCGCCCAATTCCGCGCCGGTCGAAGAGTCTCCCAAGGACGAGGCGCCGGTTGAGTCGCGCCCTCACACCGAGGGCAAGCGGGCCAAGGTCGCGGCGGCTCGGCGCAGGAGGCAGCACGGCACGGCATATCGCTGGATCGTCGCCTATCTGCCGATCATGGCGCTTCTGTTCGCGTTGCTGGGAGCGGTGTGGATCTACACGGGTTTCATCAACCCCCCGCCGCCCACGCCCGCGCAGCAGTGGACCAAGATCGAGAACAAGTGGTCGCCGGTGCGCGAGAAGGACCGCGCCGCCATCGCCGCCGACACCCTCGATTTTGTCAAGCAGCAGGCGGACTATACGGACTTCAACACCCAGACGAAGGGCTGGCTCGACGCGGTCACGGCCGTAAAGGATTGGGGCGTCGGAGCCAGTTCCGTTAGCAGTTTCCTCGACGACGGCAAGCAATACCTGCTTGTGCTGCAGCAGGTCGAGGCCGCGAAGACCCCATACGACGTAATCGCGCTGACCACCACGCTCACGCAGTGGGATACGCAGTTCACAACCGACGTCGCCCAAATCGAGACAGACCTCAATTTGCCGGCCACGAGCCCGGTGCCTTCCGGGCTGGCCCTTCCGTCGGTCAATCCGACGCCGACTCCCACACCCGGTCCGAGCGGTTCGGCCGCCCCGACCGGCAGCCCGGGCGCGAGCCCTTCGCCTGGCGTCTCGCCCGTTCCGTCACCGGGCACCGTGGCATCTCCGACAAGCTCCCCAAGCTGAGGTCCGGTCAGTCAAAGTCCGAATCCACAGGCCCGGCGCGCCGCCTACGCGCCGCGACAGACCCATTTGGCGAATCTGACCGGTACGACTGGGTCCGAGTTGGCCGGTACGGGTGGCCGTCGCCCAAAGTACGGCTTGTTACGGTTGGGTGGAGTCTGTACGGTTCGCGTCGCTTCAGGCCGGACCAGGCTTGACTGCCCCAGGGAAGTCGATGCGCTCGGTTTAATGCAGACGCAGAGGAAACCGATGGCTGCCGTGGCCGCTAACGAACTCGGACCCATGCTCACTGCGAGCGAGGTGGCCGGAATGCTTCACCTGCACGTGAACACGGTGAAGCGACTGGGA
This sequence comes from Chloroflexota bacterium, assembly GCA_003157175.1. Taxonomy (GTDB): domain Bacteria; phylum Chloroflexota; class Limnocylindria; order Limnocylindrales; family CSP1-4; genus Fen-1039. Next base: position 8,949 of record PMIQ01000202.1, on the reverse strand, counting down.
GATCGCGGCGAATTGCCGTTCTATCGTGTGTGCAAGCGGGGCGATCGACGCTTCCGCCTGGAAGACGTGATGAGCTTCCTCGATAGGAACCGCTAGAGAGTCAAATCGGAATTCGCGGTTCGCCGGCGCTCCGTCATAAGGGCTCTGTGCCCGGATCCGCCGAACCAACGCTGTCGACGTCTGTGCGAGCGTCCGAGGGTGGCTCGCCACTGTGGGCGGCCCCGCAGAAGCCCCTTGCGCGTCCCGCCGGCCCAGACCGCGCCCCGATACCCCGTGGCTAGATCCCGGCTGAGGCGCCCGTCCGCGGAAGAGTGCGCAATGCCGCTCCGAAAAGCTCCACGCCCTGGCCGATCTCGCCGGCCGTGACGTCGATCGGGGGCAGGAAGCGGATGACGTTGTGATGCGTGCCGCAATTCAGGACGAGCAAGCCCTGCTCGGCGCAGGCTAGGACGAGGGCCTCGCTCGTCTCCGTGTCCGGCTCGCGGCTGGCCCGATCCTTGACCAGCTCGACGCCGACCATCAGGCCGCGGCCCCGGACGTCGCCGATGCGCTCGTCCGCGGCCATGAGGCCCTTGAGGCCGGCGATCAACTCGTCGCCGCGGGTCGCGGCGTTGGCCACGAGGCCTTGTTCGGCGATAGTCTTCATGACGGCTACGCCTGCCGCGCACGAGACGGGATTGCCGCCGAAGGTCGTGCCGTGGGCGCCGACGCCCCAGCGCTCCTGGAGCTCGCGGCTGCTGACGATCGCGCCGATCGGCATGCCGTTGCAAAGGGCCTTGGCCACGCAGACCACGTCGGGGACGATGTCGGCATGCTCGAAGGCCCACATCTTGCCGGTGCGGGCGATGCCCGACTGGATCTCGTCGCATATCAGCAGGATGCCGTTTTCGTCGCAGAGTGCCCGCAACTGGCGCAGGAACGAGATCGGGGCCGGGCTGAAACCGCCCTCGCCCTGGATCGGCTCGATGATGATCGCCGCGACGGACGAGGCGGGGATCTCGTGGCCCAGCAGCGTCCGAAGCGCGCCCATTGCGCCGGCCGTCGCCGCCTCTTCGTCGTCGCCGAAGTAGCGGTAGACGTTCGGGAACGGGGTCAGGTAGACAGACGGCAGAAGCGGTTCGTAGCCGAGCCGGTAGTTGATGCTCGAGCTGGTGATCGAGGCGGCGCCGAATGTTCGGCCGTGGAAGGCGCCCCGAAAGGCGACGATGCCGGGCCGCCCGGTGACGCGGCGGGCCAGCTTGAGCGCGCCCTCGACGGCCTCTGTGCCGGAGTTGCCGAAGAAGACGGTGTCGAGCGGGTCCGGGCACGCGTCCGCAAGCAACGTGGCCAGCTGGCCGACGGGCTCGAGGTAGCCGAGGGCGTTGCAGATGTGGAGCAGCTTGTCGGCCTGGTCCTTGATCGCCTGCGTAACGGCCGGATGGTGGTGGCCCAGTGAAGTCGTGGCGATGCCGCAGGCGAAGTCGAGGAAGCCGCGCCCCGCCGAGTCATAGAGGGTGTGACCCTCGCCGTGGTCCCAGCTGCGCTCGTAGTAGCGCCCCAGGATGGGGGAGAGGTGCGGCCTGGAGAGCGCTCCGAAATCGCCCCGGGTGACGAGAGCGGCGTCGTTGGCGGCAGAGCCTGCCGGCCGCGGGCCGCCCGCCGGGTCGCCGGCCGTGGAGGCGGCGATGGCTAAGACGGCGGGTTCCGGTCCGGTGCGATCCATGACGCGAGCTCCTCAAGACACGGTTCGCCGGTCGGTTCCGACCGGCGGGGTAGCCCGAGTATAGGGTTCCTGCTGAGGTCGCATCGCCACGGTGGCAGCATCCCGACCGCCCGCCACTCGGCCGCGCGCGTCCCGACCGCGAATGAGCCCGACGCCGGCTCACCCACCGGACCGTACCGCCCAGCGCTGCCAGACGCGCGCAGGCCGGCGCGACGGGCGAGGGCATCGGCGTCCGCCATTAGTCCTATCGATGTGCGCCAAAGGTCCTACTTAATGCCCGCGAACGCGCTATTCTCTTGCGTACCGGGCTGGTGCCCGGGCGCATTGCGACGGCGTTGGTGCCCTTGCGCGGCCGCTTGTGCTGGACTTGACCTGCCTTCGGGCGGGCCCGATCGGTCCCGACGGACCAATCGGTACAGCGCAGCGAACGAAGCGAGGAACTGTTATGGGACGTACCAAGGCGCTTGTCGCCGAGGACATGCGCGAGTTCGCCGTCAACGGCCGAACCATCAAAGTGATGTCGAGGCTGGCCGACAACAACCAGCTGGCCCGATTGCTCGCGCTCGAGCCGAACACCTGGAGCGGCGACCAATCTCCTCTCGACGCCGACGCCGNNGACGTGATGCGCGGACGGATCGGCGCGCCAGCCAGGAAGCGCCGGAGCCTTCAGCTGGTGGGCGCCACGCCGCAGGCGGCAAAGGCGTTCCCAGGAGATCCTCGAATTGCGGTCGCGCCGGTCGAGCCTCTGGCGTTCTCACTCCCAGGTGCGCCCGACGGCCTCGTTCTCCAGATGAACGAGCGGGGCGACGGCCACCTCTTCGCGATCGGCGAAGCCCGTGTGAGTCTCGGGTCGGACGGAATGTGGTGGATCGTCAGCCGGATCATCGAGGCGCTGGTCGACCCTCAGACAGTTTCCACCTGGCCGCGCTTCCTGACCGTCGCTGGGTCTCTGGGCGGTCCGGCCACTCAGGCCTCAATGCAGTACAGCGAGACGGCGGTCTGCGTCGTCTGGCGGCGCCTCGAGAGTGGCGTCGTGGGAGACGTGCTGGCCTGGCAGCAGCTGTCGCACGAACGAGCCCAGGGCTGGTTGAGCATGCTGCAGCCGATCCTCGCCGACCTGGAGCAGAGGCGAGTGCACCGCCAGCGGCTGCTTCCCGCCAGGACGGCCGAGCGGTGGGCGCACGCCCTGGAGCGCTGGGGCGACTGACCTCGGGGCGACCCGGCTCCCGAGACTGGCTTCGTGACCCGGCTCTGGGGCCCGGTTACGGAGGGCCGGTCGGCCGCACGCCGCGACCTCGACCGCATCGGAGCGGGCTCGATGTCGTAACGTGAGGGCATGCCCCTGCCGGACTCATCCGCCACCTTCTTCGGCCTCGACGCCGGAACACTGCGCTTTCTGGAGACGCATCAGGTCAGGGCGGTCACGATCCCGGGCCGCGGCTGGCGCGACCTGGGCGACGCCGTGCTGCTGTTCTCCGCAGTCGAGACAGAGCCGTTCTTCAATCGACTGGTGGCCGTGCGCTGGCCGTCCGATGCCGGCTCTTTCGATGCTCGGTTGCGCGAGGCCTGCGATCTGTTCAAGGCGCTGGAGCGCCGGCCGTACGTGTGGGCCGTCCCGGGTCTGAGCGAACCGGACGATCTCATCGCCCGCCTGGCGGCCAACGGGTTCGTGGATCAGGGCGGCGGCTTCGACATGGTTCTCGTGCGGGAGCCTGGAGCGGTCGCGGACCGCGACCTCCCCGATGGCGCGGTCCTGGAGCGCTGGAACCGCTCGACCGACGCCGAGATCCCCGCTCGGGCGGAGGCGCTCGCCCGGGTCATCGGTGAATCCTTCGACATCCCGAGCGCCCGCCATTCGAACCTCGTCCGAGAGATAAGCCTTACTCTGGGCCGGCCGGACTTCCACGGCTCCGTGATCACCGTTGACGGCGAGCCGGTCGCCACGGGGCAGCGCTACACGTTCGAAGGGGCAAGCTACCTCTCATCGATCGGGACGCGGCCGGGCTGGCGAGGTCGCGGTTTCGGCAGCCACATCACTCGCGTCCTGGCCGGCGACTCGCGCGCGGAAGGCGTAGACCTGATCTACCTCGGCGCGTATGCGGAGAACGCCGCGGCCATTCGGCTGTACGAGCGGCTTGGCTTCGCGATCCTGGGCGGTCAATCCGCGGACATGCTGCAGGCGCTGCCGAAGTAGGAGGTTCAGCCTGGAGGTCGATGCGCGGTCATTCTCAGGACTGACGGCCGGCCGCCGGCCGCTCGGTAGACTCATGCGCGGCACGGCCGGCAGCGGAGACGGGCCAGGTCCGCAGCAGGAAGCAAGGAGTGAGATGACGCAAAGCGGCGAGCCTGTGATCGGCGTCGCCAACCTGTGCAAGTGCTACGGCGACGTCAAAGCCGTCGACGGGGTCAGCTTCCAGGTAGGGCGCGGCGAAGTCTTCGGCTTGCTCGGTCCCAACGGGGCCGGCAAGACGACCACCATCGAGATCCTCGAAGGCCTGCGCGAACCGGACTCGGGGTCCGTCACCGTCTTCGGGATGGACGTCACCAGGCACGCGCCGTCGATCAAGCAGCGCATTGGGGTGCAGCTCCAGACGGTGTCGCTATACCCGAGGCTGACGGTGACCGAGTTGCTAGACCTCTTCGGCAGCTTCTACGCGCACCATCTGCCGACGAAGCAGCTGATCGACGCGGTCGACCTGGGCGAACGTGCGAAGGCTCGGTCGATGAACCTTTCGGGCGGTCAGCAGCAGCGCCTGTCGATCGCTCTGGCTTTGGTCAACGACCCCGAGCTGATCTTCCTTGACGAGCCCACCACCGGCCTCGATCCGCAGGCGCGCCGCTCGCTGTGGGACCTGATCAAGGGCCTTCAGGAGCGGGGCAAGTCGATCCTGATGACGACGCATTACATGGAAGAGGCCGCGGAGCTGTGCGGCCGGGTCGCCATCATGGACCACGGCCACATCCTCGAGATGGGCACGGTCCCGGAGTTGATCGGGCGGCGCTTCAAGGAGCGCGCGGTCTTCTTCGACACCACCGAGAAGCTCCCGATGACGCAGCTGGGCAAGCTGGCTGGTGTCACGCAGGCGGCCCAGGAGGACGGCCAGACCGTGCTCTACTCGCGCGATGTCGCCGGCACTATCGGTGCGTTGCTGGCGCTGGCCGACGACCAGAGCGTCGAGCCGCGCAACCTGGGGATCCGCCAGGCCACCCTCGAAGACGTCTTCCTCGACCTGACCGGTCGAGCGCTGCGCGACTAGGAGCCGATCAATGAACACTCTCCTGCGGCTGACGGTCGCGAACATCAGATCCCTGGTCCGCGACAGGGCGGCCCTGTTCTGGACCTTCTTCTTCCCGGTCATGTTCGTCTTCCTGTTCGGCTGGATCTTCGGCGGCAGCAGCGATAGCAAGGTCGCGATCGGCTTTGTCGACCAGGACAACACGCAGGTCTCGATGGGACTCCAGCAGTCCTTCTCTCAGGTCACTCTCCTGACAATCCAGACGGGCTCCCTCGAGGCCGAGAAGGCGGCGATGCAGCACGGCGACATCTCGGCCATAGTCGTCGTTCCGAGCGGCACCGGCGCCGCCGTTGCCGCAAAGAGCGCGACGTCGATTCAGCTGTACATCGATCCGAGCAGCAGCCAGGTCAGTCAGGTCGTCGAGCAGATAGCCGACCAGATAGCCAACCGCTTCAACCTACAGCTGGCGGGTGGGTCGTCGGTTGTCGGGATCCAGCAGATGACCCTGCAATCGACCAACATCAGCACCGTCGCGTACCTGGTGCCGAGCATCCTGGCCATGGCCCTGATGCAGCTGGGTGTCTTCGCCGCCATACCGCTGGTTCAGCAGCGCGAGAAGGGCATCCTCAAGCGCATCGGCGCAACGCCGCTTGCTCGCTGGAAGCTCGTCGGGAGCAACGTGTTGCTGCGTCTGCTCGTGGCCATAGTCGACGCGGTGGTGATCCTCGGCATCGGCCTTGTCTTCTTCAACATTCAGATCGTCGGCAGCCTCCTGGAGGCGGCCGGCCTGGTCCTGCTCGGGGCCGGTGCCTTCCTGGCCATCGGCTTCGCGCTCGCGTCGTTCCTCAAGACCGAGGAGCAGGCCACCGGAGTCGTGCAGGTCGTCCAGATGCCGATGATGTTCCTGTCGGGCATCTTCTTCTCATTCGACTTCCTGCCCGGCTTTCTCCAGACGGTGGCGCGCTTCCTGCCGCTGACCTACCTGGCCGACGCCCTCCGACAGGTAATGGTCAACGGGACTCAGGTCGCTCCGCTGGGTGTGGACGTGGCGGTCCTCACCGGCTGGCTGGTGGTGTGCCTCGGAATCGCGGCTCGGTCGTTCCGCTGGGAGTAGTGACTACCAGCGCTCGGAGTGCACGATAGCTTCGAGGGGCTTGCGACCGCCGGCGCGCTTGGCCCAGGTCAACGCTGCGGGATCCGCCGGGTAGCCGAATGAGAGCATGAACTCGCAGTGGCGGTCGGCGGGTAGGCCGAGCAACTCTTTGGCGAGCGGTTGGTCGTAGACCGTGGCGGGCACGCTGCCGATCCCAAGCTCCCACGCGGCAAGGGTCATGTTCTGGGCCGCGCGGCCCAGGTCCCACATCACCGACAGCGGGGCATCGGCAGTGGCCGGGTCCGGCGTGACCAGGGCGATCGCGGCCGCAGCGCCGGCGAGATGCTGGGCGTAGGGGCCGACGCCTGCGAGCTCGGCTAGGTGGGCTCGATCGGTGCAAACGACGAAGTCCCAGTTCTGCTGGTTCTTGGAGCTGCCCGACCGGCGTCCCGCGTCGAGGATTCGCTTCAGGTGCTCGGGCGCCAGCGGGCGATCCGCGAACTTGCGGATGGCCCGGGTTGTGTCGATCGCTGTCCAGGTTTCCATTGGATCTCCAGTTGGGCCGGGCGAGCGGCCGGCGATCTCGGCGGACGGTGGCCGAATTGCGTGTGGATCAGTTGAGCGTCGGACGACCGGCTTCCTGGGAGGGCTCGATGACGGCGCCGTCGCGGGCCTCCAGGCGGGCCTTCTCGCGGGCCACGGCCTCTGACGCGAAGGCTGTGCTCGCGCCGCCGAAACCATAGACGGGGTTCTCGGGACGGTCGACGGCATAGGCCGCGGCGAGCTCCCCGGCCTTCTCCGGGGCCACCGGGCCGCCCAGCTCTCTGGCGAAGAATGACGCGGTTCTGCGCCGCACCTCGGCGTCCTCGTACAGCCAGCGATGACCGTAGCCGGGCACGATCGCCGTCTCGACCGGGGCAGAGCCGGGGTCGAGACGGGCTCCGCGAGCCGCCTGGGCGATCAGCTCGAGATGTGCCACCGGCACGCCCCGATCGTCTTCGCCATGCATGAGCAGGAGCGGTCCCCGGTAACGGGAAGCGGCGACGCACGCGCTGGCGTCGTCGATGGAGTGGCGGCGGGGGACCAGCAACACGGCAGCGGTCAGGTAGGCGAGGGGAGTGGCGACCATACGGGGAACGTGGAGATCGGCCATCTCGAAGGTCTTGCGGGTCATCCGAACCAGATCTGCCGGCGATGACAGCGCCACCACGGCCCGCACGGCAGGTTCGGAGGCGCCGGCCACGATCACGCCCGCGCCGCCCATCGAATGCCCGAGCAAACCCACGCGCGAAACATCCGGTCGGGCCAGCAGCCAGCGAGCCGCCGCGGCGGCGTCCGCGCCGAACTCGGGCACGTTGACCGGCAACTTCTCCGGTGGGTTGTCGCCGTGGCCGCGCGCGTCGATGACCAGGCAATGGAAGCCGGCGGCGTGGAGGTAGCGGATGTGGGCCATGGATCGGCCGCGGTTCGATTCCCAGCCGTGCACGATCGCGATCGCCGGCCGCGGCCGGGCCGGGTGATCCGGGCGATCGGGGCCGTCGGTTTCTTCGGCCGGCACGAACCAGCCGGCCAGACGTGCGCCGCCCGACGGAATCTCGACCGACTCGAACGCGAGGCCGAAGTCGGCCGGGCTGCCCTCGACTGGGCTTCGGTGGGGCAGCCCCGCCTTCTCGCGGTACTGCAGCGCAAACCGGTAGGCGAGGCCGAAGGAGGCGGCACCCGCGACGCCCGCGGCCAGTGCCAGGCGCCTGGGTCGAAAGGGAAGAGATGGCATGAGAGTAGGGGACGGCACGGCGGCGTCGCTGTCAAGCGGGCTACCGTCCGAGCGCGCTGGCAGCGGCGGAAAGTGCCGTTGGGGGGGCTTCTGGCCGCGCCCGGTAGACTTATGGGATGCCGCCTCGCAACCCGTTCACGGTCCTGGAAATCCCCCTCGACGCCACGACGGACGCCATCAAGGCGGCTTGGCGACGTCTCGCCCGTCAGCATCACCCCGACGTGGCGAGTGGCGACGCGGGCGTCGAGCGTCACGCCAACCGCCGCATGGCGGAGATCAATGCCGCATACCACGAGCTCAGCGACCCGGAGCGCCGGCAGTGGCATCGGGCAGCGGCGGCCAGGGCGGCCCGTGCCGGCCAGCCCGCGGAGTGGCCGGGATCGACCGCCGCCGGCTACTCCTCAGCGACCCCCGGCTATGGCTCCGGCTGGGTTCCGCAGCCTCGCGCCGGCCGGCCTGTCACTGCCCGAATCGACACCAGCGCGCTCCTGCGCCCGCGCAACTCGACCCTCAATCCGCTCGAGCGCAGCCCGCTGCCGGGGCTTACGCCGCGACCGCGCTTGGCGGAGGATCGGGAGCCGCCGCGCGCGTCCACGCCCAGCGGACCTACGCACCGGCGGCCCGGCCCAAACCTGGATGGGGAGATGCCCGCCCTTGGCGAGGCGTTGGACACGCGCCTCAAGTTCGGTAAGTTCGAGGGTTTGACCCTGTCGGACGTGGCCGAGCTGGAACCGACCTACGTCGACTGGATCGTGCACACCATCGACCGAGACGCCGGATTGGTGCTGGCGGCGCGCGTGGTGCTGCGCTACCTGGAAGGCTCCGGAGCCCTTCGGCGACGGCGGCTGGACACAGCGTTCCCGCGCCGCTGACGGGGTTGGAGGCCGCCGATCGAAGGCCATGCTGGCCGGCTCTCCGTGGTTGCTCGGGTCGTGGTCGGGACTGGCAACCTCCTGTACGACGCCCCGGTCGTCTCAAGGTGGCGGTTGCAAGTAGCCCCGGCCCGTGTCCGACGCCCCTGGCCTCTTCGTTTTGCGTTGATCGGCGGCCAGTTCCACCGTAGCGCCGGATCGGCCCGGGGCAATGGCCCGTCCGGGCGTACCTAGGACAGGCAGTTAGTCCGGCGCAGCGGCGCACCGGCGCA
>PMIQ01000097.1 GCA_003157175.1 Chloroflexota bacterium | reverse complement strand
CCCATCGGCACCGGCGTGACGTAGACCGCCTTGCTGACTCGGGTCACGGCGAAGTAGTTGATGCCGAAGATCCGACTGAAGAAGGTCGGGACCTGGGTGGTTATCGAGACGTCGAGCTCGCGCGGGTTGGTGGCCCGGAGAACGCTGACCGTCGTCGAAGTGGAGGCTGTATACCCGTTCTTGATCGCTTCGTTATCCGCGGTCGTCGTTGCGGTCGAGAAGTCCCCGGGCATGTAGACGACGCCGGCCAGGGCGGCCGAGTCGGACGCACGCTGCACCCGCAGGGCTTCGCGCCAGGCATACGTCGTGTCGATGGCGATGCCGATCAAGCCGATGAGCACGACGAGCATCAGGGCGAAGATGACCACGATCTGGCCGGCCTGCTTGAGCTCGCCGCGGACGCTGAAGACCTCCGGCAGCGGCTCGGCGCCGACCAGTTTGCGGACGCGATTGAGTCCTGCCCGCAGCATTGCCCTGGGTTGGAGAAGCATGGCGTGGTTCCTCATGGCTCGAGGTCCATCACAGTCGAGTCGACCATGGTTATGTCACGGGTACCGAATAGACCGGTGACCGCGGAGAGCGGTGTGAATAGCGTGTAGTGGAATTGGATGAGCACGCCGAGCGAGTCCGACGGCAGAACGCTCGTCCGCGTCGACGCCGCCCAGTTGACCGCGCCTTGGGTGAAGTCCAGCGTGATGCCGCAGATAACAGGTCCGCTGCCGGGCGACGGGGTCCAGCGGTTATATGAGGCCTCGCCGCCGCTGGCGTTCGCCTTGTAGATGTCGATCCAGTCGACCTTGGCGAGGGTGATGCCGCTGCCGGGGGACTCGATGGCCCGCTCGACGGCGAGGATCACCTGAGGATCGACCGACGCCGCTCCGGTCGCGCCCGTGCAGCCGAGGCTGTTGGCGCCGTTGCCGAGCACGGCGCCGACGCGAGCCCCTTCGCGAGTGGCTTCGATGAGCGTCATGTTCGTGCCGTAGGCCACGCCGAACTCGGCGATGCTGAACGCCATGGCCAGAATGATCGGCAGGATCAGCGTGAACTCGACAAGGGACTGGCCGCGCTGGTGGCGGCGTGCGAAGGCGCGCATCACCGTACTGGCTCCAATCGCATGATGTTGGTCGACGTGAGCCGCGGCCCCGTCGTGGACCCGCCGATCATCCCCGGGAACGGCGTGATCCACACGTACTGGTAGGTGATCTTGACCGCAATAGTGTCAACGGTCGCGTGACTAGTCGCGCAGCCGATGCCTTGATTGACGTTGCATCGATTGGCGATCGGGTAACCCGTGGCGCCAGGGACGAAGGGCAGCAGGATGAACGAGCCGTCCGGGAGCTGGTACGAGTGGCTCCCGCCGTCGTAGTTCCAGATGTTCTCCGCTCCCGAGACGGGGCGGGCATCCGAGAACGCGGTGTTCACCCAGTAGATGTCCACGCTCACGATCTTGGTCGGATCGGCCGGCGCCTGGACGTCCTGGTCGACGCGCTGGAGGATGGCGGCGTCGGCGCCTGTCGTGTTGCCGAGCTCGGCCGCGAGCTGAACGGCGTCGTGGCTGGCGTATCCGATGGAGGAGTAGGCGGTGAACAGGAACGAGAACTCGGCGATGGCCACGAAAACGAGCAGGAAGACGGGTATGACGAGGGCGAATTCCACCAACGCCTGGCCGGGTGAGCGGCGACGGCTTCGATCTGCGGTTAAGCGCCTGCGGTTGCGCATCAGCTTCCCTCAAGTCGGGGAATATGGACTCCAAGAAGTTGGACGTTAGGGTCGTATCCTTGCACCTACCATAACGGGGGAGGGGCCGCGGCGCCGCGATTCGTCGAAACCGGTGCATTTGAGCCAAGAAAGTACCAACGGCTGGCCGGAGCCCGCGAACGTCCTGGTGCCCACCGCACGAACGATCCATTGCGCGGCTCAGCCCTTTGGGGACCAGCTGATACCAGGGCGTAGCTCCGCCGCTGCCAGGCGGTAGCCGCCACCGGGTTCGGTGAGCAGGTGGATCGGGTGATCCGGGTCGAACTCCAGCTTCTGGCGCAGCCGCCGGACGGTCACCCAGACGTAGGCGGGGTCCGCGGCATCCGAATCGGCCCAGACCTTGTGAAGCAGCTGTTCGGTCGTGACGGCCGCCGGCATGCTTGCGGCAAGAGTCGCCAGGAACCGTGATTCGGTGGGCGACAGCGCCACGCGGTGACCGCGGACCGTGGCCTCTCTCCTGCGGGGGGTCAGCAGGATGTCGCCGAGAGCCAGTTCCTCGACCGGTATCTGGTCGCGCAACCGGCGGAGAACGCGCCTGATCCTTGCCAGCAACTCGGCGTAGTCGTACGGCTTGGTGACGTAGTCCTCGGCGTAGTGGGAGATCAGATCCGCTTTGCTATCGGCCTCGACGATGGCGGATAGGACAAGGATCGGAAGGTCGGCGCGGCTCTTGATCCGCCGCGCCAGAGTCTGGCCGTCCATCTCCGGCATGAGCAGATCGAGGATCACGAGGTCCGGCCAGGCGGCGTCGAGTTGCTCCAGAGCCTCACGCGCACCGCTCGCGCGGGCCACCTCGAAGCCGTCGCCGGTCAGCCTTTCGGCCAGCGCGGCAAGGTGCGCGGCGTCGTCGTCAACGAGAAGCAGCCGAGCCTCGATCACGCTCCGAAGTCTAGGCCAGACGCGGTCGTGGCGCGTGCTCGGCTGGGCTCAGGCCGGGCCCGCCAGACGACGGGCTCGGAGCATCACCGCGTCGAGCATAGCGGGGGTGAGGCGTCCGGTGAAGGTGTTCTGCTGGCTGGGGTGGTAGGAGCCCACGAGCGAGTAACGGCCGGCCGAGGCCTCGGCCAGATGGCCGAAGACGGGCCTGGGCGAGGCGATCGGCCCGGGCGCCGCGAGCGCCCTGAGCACGCCTTCCCAGGCGTACGCTCCCAGCGGGACGATGACGCGAAGCCCGGTCAACAGCCGCAGTTCGCGCCCGAGAAACGGCAGGCAACTGCTCCTCTCCGCAGGCATGGGCTTGTTCGCCGGCGGCGCGCAGCGCACCACGGCGCCGATGTACAAACCGTGCGCGGACAGACCGTCCGATGCGGCGGTCGAAGTCGGCTGGCTTACGAAGCCAGACCGATGCAGCGAGGCGAACAGGAAGTCGCCCGACTTGTCGCCGGTGAAAAGCCGGCCGGTGCGGTTGCCGCCGTGGGCGGCGGGGGCGAGACCCACCAGCAGAACGCGCGCCGCCGGATCGCCCCAGCCGGGCAAAGGGCGGGCCCAGTAGGTCTGGCCCGCGAACCTGGCCGGCGGATTTGAGGCCGCGTCCTCGCGCCACTGCACAAGCCGCGGGCAGCGGCGGCAGGCGACGACTTCGGCGGCGAGACGACTGAGGGAATCGGCGACCACGGTCCGAATCTAGCGCGCGGCTCGGTCTGCGGCTCGGTCGGCGGCGCCATCCGCGGGCCCGGGCCCGCGCCACCGCTCGACCAGCCTCTCGACGACATGTCGCCGTTCCATGTCGCGCCAGACGAAGAAAGCGACCACGGCGCCACTGGCGTTCATGATGGCGTCGTCGACGTCGGTTACCCGATAGGTGAAACCTTCGATCAGCGAGCCGGCGTACTGGGCCAGTTCGATGCCGACCCCAAAGGCCGCAGCGGCGACCAGGAACCGGCGCCAGTCGCGCAGGGCGGGCCACAGCCCCGGACCGTAGATCCCCAGCGGAACGAGCGCGAGCGCGTTTCCGACAAGCTGCCGGACGTTGCTCCAGTTGAGGTGGTCGAGTTGCCATGTGATAGTGGCGAACGGGACCAGGTTGTCTTCGCCCATTCCCCTCGTCTGACGGTAGAACGCCTGTCCCTCGATCGGGATGGGGAAGATCGTCAGCGCCACCACCAACGTGACGTGGATCAGAGCCAGCAGCGCCAAGAGCGTCCAGCGCGTGTCCGCATGGCGCCGCCAGATCCAGGCCGCGATCGGCGCCGCCGGAAACAAGACGACGAGGCCGGGGATGAGGACGAGCTGGCCGTCGGTGAACGTTATCAAGAGAGCCCTCGGTGACGCAATTCGTCACAGGATGACACGAGACGGTCGGTCGGCGATCCGCGGTTCGACGCGCCGTCCGGGCTCCGGGCCGGCATCCAGGGTGGCCCGCGTATAATCCGGCTGCGTGGCGCCGGCCGTCCGCGACCTTTCGGGCCGGCCCCCAGCCGCCCCGCCGAAAGTAAGGAACTGGCACCGAATGACCGCCGAGACCTCCACCTGGGCCACGAAGAAAGGCCTCGCCCAGATGCTCAAAGGCGGCGTCATCATGGACGTCGTCACTCCTGAGCACGCCAAGATCGCCGAGGACGCCGGGGCGTGTGCCGTCATGGCTCTCGAGCGCGTCCCGTCCGACATTCGGGCGGCAGGCGGAGTGGCCCGCATGAGCGATCCCGCCATGATCGAGGGCATCATGGCGGCGGTCAGCATCCCGGTCATGGCCAAGGCGCGGATCGGGCACTTCGTCGAGGCGCAGGTCCTGCAGGCGCTTGGCGTCGACTACATCGACGAGTCCGAAGTCCTCACGCCCGCCGACGAGATCAACCACATCGACAAGCACGCCTTCAAGGTGCCGTTCGTGTGCGGCTGCCGCAATCTCGGAGAGGCGCTGCGCCGGATCAACGAGGGCGCGGCGATGATC
>PMIQ01000217.1:2633-5764 GCA_003157175.1 Chloroflexota bacterium | reverse complement strand
CGGAGGCGGTCGCGGCCGTCCGGCAGATCGCCCGAACCGAAGGCATCCTGGCGGCGGTCGAATCCGCGCACGCCGTCGCCGCGCTGCCCGAGGTGCTGGCGGGGACGGCGTGCGCGGCGGCCGAAGGCCGATTGCCCCGCGAGGCGGTTGTGGTGCTCGGACTTTCGGGCCGCGGCGACAAGGACCTCGCGGCGCTGGGACTCGGGGAGCCGGGACGATGACGGCGGCAGTCGATGCCAGGGCCGCGGGCACCAACGGCACGCCCGGCGCGGCCCGCATCTCGGTCGCCTTTGCCCGGGCGGCATCGGACGGCCGCGCGGCCCTGATCCCGTATGTAGTGGCGGGCTATCCCGACCACGAGACCTCGTTCGCGGCCGCGCTCGCGGCCGCCGATGCGGGCGCGGACCTGCTCGAGGTGGGATTGCCGTATTCGGATCCAATGGCCGACGGAGCCACTCTCCAGCGGGCGACCTCGGCCGCGTTGCGGGCCGGGGCCACGCTCGAGCGGTCGGTGGCGCTGCTGGCGGCTATCTCCGCGGCCCGGCCCGATCTGCCGCTCGTGCCGATGTGCTACGCCAACCAGATCCTGGGCGGCGGCGACGGCCGGGCCGTGGCCGGCCGTCTGGCGGAGGCCGGCGCCGCGGGCGTCATCGTCGCGGACCTGACGCCCGACGAAGGGGCGCGGTTCGAGGCCGTGGCTCGGTATGTGGGCCTGGCGGTTGTGTATCTCATCGCGCCGACGAGCACTCCCGCGCGCCGCGCCGAGGTGGCGCGACGATCCGGCGGCTTCCTGTACTGCGTGTCGTTGGTCGGCGTAACCGGCGCCCGCGCGTCGCTGCCGCCGTCGGTCCGCGGCCTGGTCGCAGCGGCGAAGGCCGAGTCGCCGGTCCCGGTGGCCGTCGGCTTCGGCGTCAGCCGCCCCGCCCACGTTCGGATGCTGGTGCGGGCCGGCGCCGATGGCGTCATCGTGGCCTCGGCCCTGGTCGACGCTCTAGGCCCCGACGGCCGCGACGTCCCGGCCCTCGCNNGGCAGCTACGCGGCGGCCCGGCGCTGGCGGCGCTTCGGGCTGGTGCGGCCGCCCTCGCCAGTCCGAAGGTCGTTTGTCTCGACCGTGCCGTCCGCTCGCAGCGACCCCTGCCAGGCCAACGGCTCCAGCGGCTTCGCGAAGTAGAAGCCCTGGCCGAATTCGCGGCCCAGGGATCGCAGCATCTCCGCGGGCGACGTCGTCCGGCCGGAATGTGCCGGTTCCGCATCGGCGCGGCCCGGAAGTCCTCGCGACGGTGAGCATCCCGCGCCGGCGGGCAGCAGCGGCAGACCGGCCGCGGCCGATTTCGATCGCCGGGGCGCGATCCCCGGCGATCGATCGTCGGATAGGGCTACGAGCGGTCGCCGCCCCGTTTGCTCATGAGCCGCGAGAGCGGTCCCGGCAGGAGCCGGCCGCCGACCGCCAGCACGACCGCCGCGACGAAGATGCCCAGCAGCGCGGCAACCGTGAAGCTGCGCATCTTCCTCTTGCGGGGCGTGGTATCAGCCATTCGAATCCTCTTTCGACCCGACGCCTTCGAGTTCCTCGAGGCGCTTGATAGTCTCGATCAACTGATGAAATAACGCCAGCACGGCGTCCTGTGGCATCGGGCCGTCGTTGGCCATCGCCACTCGGACGAGCACCTCACGCTCACGCTCGGAGTCCGCCACGGGCCGGCCACTGCGAACCTTCGCCCGACCCGCCTGCAGGCCGAGCCTCGCGCGATCGTTGAGAAGCCTGACGATCTGAACGTCNNGCCAGGCGATGGGCGATGAATTCCAGCGCCGCCGTGTAGCCGGCGGCGCCCCGACCCACTATCCGCTCCGCGGCGATGTCATGCAGGAAGTTGACGTGCCGGAACGTCTCGCGCTGCGACGGATCTGAGAGGTGGACCTCGACGAACGGCCGGCCGATCCCAAGCAGGGCGTCGCGCAGGGAGACGCTGGTGTGGGTGAGCCCTCCGGCGTTCACGATCGCCCATTCGAAGTCGCGCTGTTGAAGTCGGTCGATCAGGACGCCCTCATGGTTCGACTGAAATGTCGCGACTGTGAGGCCGAGCTCGGCGCCCCGTCGAACCAGCCTCTCTTCGATTTCGGCCAGCGTCGTGCGGCCGTAGATCTCCGGCTCGCGGGTGCCGAGCAGGTTCAGATTCGGGCCGTTGAGCACGAGCACGCGATTCATGGTCGAACCGGGACCTCCGCGGTGGTGGTGACGGGCGCCAGTCGAAGGGCCGCCGCGATGCCTGCCGCAACCGCATCGGCGGGCACGTCGGCCCGAACGATCACGCCCGTGGCGGTGGGCAGGACCCAGCTCAGTCGGCCGAGAGCATGCTTCTTGTCCGTGGCCATGTGCTCCGCCACGGACTCCATCGACACGGCCGGCGGCGCGATCCCCAGCCCGAGCCGATCCAGCAGGGCGTTGACCCGGGCGGCGCGCTCCGGGGTCGTGATGTCGAGGGCCCGGGCGATGGCGAACGCACCTCGCAGGCCATAGGCCACGGCCTCGCCGTGGAGAATCTTGCTGTAGCCGGCGGCCGCTTCGATGCCGTGGCCGATGGTGTGGCCCAGGTTGAGCGTCATTCGCGGGCCCGACTCGCGCTCGTCGGCACTGACGACCTCAACCTTGGCCCAGGCGCAGCGCTCGACGACCTCGGCCAGGCTGCCGGACTCGAAAGTCTGCCGGTCGCCGCGCGCCATCGCCTCGCCATCCTCTTCGATGAGTTCCAGCAGGCGCTCGTCGCCCAGAACGCCCATCTTCACGGCCTCGCCGAGGGCGGCTCGGAGCTGTCTTGGCGGCAACGTCGCCAGGAGCGAAACGTCCGCCACGAAGGCCACCGGCTGGTGGAAGGCTCCGACGAGGTTCTTACCCTCGGGCAGGTCCACGGCCGTCTTGCCGCCCAGGGCCGCGTCGATCTGGCCGACAAGCGTCGTCGGAACCTGGACGATCGGCACGCCCCGAAGGTACGAAGCGGCGATGAACCCGGCCGCGTCCGTGAGCGCTCCGCCGCCGATGGCGACCAGCGTTTCCCGGCGATCGACGTGGAGGCGGGCAAGCTCGCGGCAAGCCTGCTCAACCACCCGGAGGCGCTTGGCATTCTCGCCGCGC
>PMIQ01000217.1:0-2611 GCA_003157175.1 Chloroflexota bacterium | reverse complement strand
TCCACGCGACCTATCGCGGTCTCGGCGCGAAGGAGCATCACGGAATCCGTCGGGCCGTCGGCCATCTGATGTTCCAGCGCTCCGACGATGGCGTTGACCGGGGCGGTCGCGCCGATCTGCAGGGCCGGCGAATAGAACCGCTCGCGGGCGACAGCAAGCTCCCGAATCGTGACGACGGGGTCCCGGCCGGCGATGAGCGGGCGAACGTTGGGGCTCCGCCCGATGCGGTGGCCCAGGGCCTCGGCCGAGGCGTCGAGCCAGACGGGGAAGCGGCCGCGATACAGCAGCCAGCGGTTGCGCGGGTCGATGGCGGCCCCGCCGCCGGTGGCGATGACGCGGCGCAGCCGGGGGTCCGGATCGGCCGGACCGAGAGAGAGCACGGCCTCGCGTTCGTACCGCCGGAAGGCATCCTCGCCCTCGTCGGCGAAGATGGCGGGCACGGTCCGGCCGACCCGACGCTCGATCACGTCGTCGAGGTCGACGAAGGTGGCGCCGTGCCGCTGGGCGAGCCGCCTGCCGACGGCGCTCTTGCCGCTGCCGGGCAGGCCGACGAGGACCAGATCCACGGTCTACTCGCTCTCGGCCGGGGCGGCGCTCGTGGCAGTGGCCGGGGCGGCGCTCGTGGCAGTGGCCGGGGCGCCCGCGCCCTCAAGCCGGGCGGCGCCGCGCCCGGCTACCCGGGCCCCGTAGTGAGCGGCGTTGGCCAGCAGCTCTGCCATCGAGTCGCCGCCGAACTTGTCCAGGACGAAGTCGGCGAGAGTCAGGCAGACCATGGCTTCGGCCACGACTCCGGTGGCGGGTACGACGCTGATGTCGCTGCGCTCGTAGTGAGCCTTCTCGACGGGCTGGCCCGTTACCAGATCCGCGGAGGGGAGCGGCCGCGGCAGCGTCGAGATCGGCTTTACCGCGCCCCGCACGACGATCGGCTGGCCGTTGGAGATGCCGCCCTCGAGGCCGCCGGCGTTGTTCGTGGCGCGGAGCCAGCCGCCACCTGCGTCGCGACCCTGGATCACGTCCTGAACGGCCGACCCAAGGAACCGTGTCTGGGCGAAGCCGAGGCCGAACTCCACGCCTTTGACGATCGGGATGCTCGCGACGGCGCCGGCCAGGGCGCCGTCCAGGCGCCGGTCCCAGTGGACGTGGCTGCCAAGGCCCATCGGGACACCCCGGGCCACGACCTCGAAAATGCCGCCCACAGTGTCGCCGGCCTCGCGAGCCTCGTCGATGCGGGCCACCATGAGTGTCTCCGCCTCGGGGTCCAGGCACCGCAGCGGGCTCGACTCCGCGTCCTCGCGAGTGCGAGTGGCGCGCGTGGGGTCCATCGCCACGCCGCCAACCTCGACGGTGTGCGACCAGACGTCGATGTCCAGGCTGGCGAGCAGCGCCCGCGCGACCGCTCCCGCCGCGACCCGCGCCGCCGTTTCGCGCGCCGACGCTCGCTCAAGAACGTTCCGAACGTCGTCGAAGCCGTACTTCGTCGCCCCCGCCAGGTCCGCGTGCCCGGCCCGCAGCCGCGTGATGGGAGTGGCGCGCTTGTCGCCCGCCTCCACGAGCCGCGCCAGCTCGGCGGCCCCCTCGTCCGTCAGCGGCTCCACCGCCATCACCCGCGTCCAGTTCTCCCAGTCGCGGTTGCGGATCAGCAGCAGGATCGGCGACCCGAGCGTAAGCCCGTAGCGGACGCCGGCCAGAATCTCGGCCCGGTCCTGCTCGATGCTGGTGCTTCGCGCCCCGCGGCCGTAGCCGCGCTGGCGCCGGGCCAGGTCGAGCGCGATCTGGTCGGCGGTCAGGAGCAGCTCGGCGGGAACGCCCTCGATCGTTGCGGCAAGCGCAGGGCCGTGCGACTCCCCGGCGGTCAGGAAGCGGAGGCGGCCCACGTTCGGTCCCTCTCCCTACAAGCCGGCGGTTGGGCCGGGCTCGCCGCCCGGACCGAAGTCGATCGGCATCTGGCGCAGGCCCTCTTCGCGGGCGCGATCGAGTTCCGCCTGCATGATGTCGAGCGGGGCGGCCTTGCCGGTCCATAGCTCGAACGAGCGGGCGCCCTGATGGAGCAGCATGTGCTCGCCATTCATGGTGGTGCAGCGCGCCGCCGCGGCATCCCGCAGGAGCTGCGACTGGGGCGGGTTGTAGACCAGATCCATGACCAGCAGGTCCGAAGGCAGGAGCTCGGCCGGGATCGGTGTCTCGGTCGGTACCAGGCCGATGGATGTGGCGTTGACCAGCAGCTTGGTCTTGGCCAGCTCTGCTTCGAGGACCGACTCGTGCCACGGCATCGCCCGCAGATCCATGTGCGCGGCGCTCTTGCCGAAGTGCCGAACCATCCCCTCGGCGCGGTGGAGGTGGCGATTGAAGACCACC
Organism: Chloroflexota bacterium; assembly: GCA_003157175.1. Lineage (GTDB taxonomy): Bacteria > Chloroflexota > Limnocylindria > Limnocylindrales > CSP1-4 > Fen-1039. Next base: position 256 of record PMIQ01000217.1, on the reverse strand, counting down.
ACGCGCTGGAACCCCTCGGTGATGAGGGCGTACGTGACCGCTCTGGCGGCGCCGCCGGCGCCGAGAACGACGGCGTGGCGCGGCATCTTCTGGCGACCCACGATCTTGTCGAGGGCCGACTTGAACCCGGCGACGTCGGTGTTGTGGCCGATGAGCTTCTTGCCGTCGCGAGCGATCACGTTGACCGCACCGATGGCCTGCGCCTCCTCGGTGAGCTTGTCGACGAGCGGGACGACATGCTCCTTGTGGGGGATCG